>NZ_JBQENM010000032.1:0-71767 GCF_052044795.1 Ensifer sp. 22521 | reverse complement strand
TTGAGCTGACAGGCTGGCGAAATCACGCAGCTGTGCCCTCCTGCTTGCATGCATTCGGCCAGCGCGAACTCCTCCTCGGTCGCTCGCACCAGCGCGCCAACAGCGATCTCCTCCGATGCCCTCGCGAGCCGGATGCCGCCCGCACGCCCGCGCGTCGTTTCGACGATTCCGAGGTCGCGCAAAGTCTGCGCCACCTTAAGGAGGTGGTTGCGTGAAAGCCCATAGGCTTGCGCCACGTCATTGACCGTGCATGTGCCGTTCCGTCGCGTCGCGGCGAAGATCAGCATGCGCAGGGCATAGTCGGTGTGGAGTGTCATTCGCATCGTCGCAGTGAATTCCATAAAGTGGTATTTTGTGGGCCACTTTACTGTGCTTGGTCGACGAGTGGAAGGGCGATTTAGTCGTCTGCCAGGAAGAGCCGCTGCGCAACCAATATTGATAGGAGGGGAGGGATGTTTGCGGCCTTCAACGGCTTTTCTATTCGGTCAAATTTCACTCTTTGCGATTGGTCTTTGCGTACGGGGTCCCGCTTTCTAACTTAATGAGTCATGGCGATGCGACCATTTGCGCATTGGTCAACTTTTCAATTGGCTGAAGCGTCGACGTTTTTCATCCGGTTGCCAAGGTGAATGGACAGGATCAGAAGGTTCTCTCTGGCAGCTTGTCGAGACACTGCCGACGATGACCGACTGTGCAGCGCCGAATGGCGAACCCGTCTACCGAAGCCAGCAGCTTCGCGAGTTTCTCGGCTACAATCTCGAAGAACTGGACGGCGGTGGAAAGTCACGACTGGACGGTACGCTCGGCGCCGGGGTCCACCCGCACGACCTGGCGGGGGCCAAGGAAAGATATGCCCATAGCCTTGCCACCGGGGAGCCGTACGGTCGCAAGCACCGGCTGGGGCGCTTTGATGGCGAGTATCGGTGGATCGAGACGCGAGCAGTCGCGATGCGCGACGAAAGAGCCACAATCGTCCAATGGAACGTCATCTGCCCGGACATCGGCGGGGAGGTCCCGACGCATGCGGCGCTGGCTTGAGGCGGATCCTAGAGCGAGCAAAAAAATCGGCCGAGCGCATCATGGCGGTTTTCGACAAATACACGCTCGCCGATCTCGTGGGCAAGCGTTAGGCGCTCGGCGAGCTTTTGGGCTTCGGGGGCATTCGTCACGGTGAAATTCGGCGATTGTTGATCGCCGGGCCTCAAAAGTAAGAGCGAGCCGATAGGGCGGTGAAGCGTGACACCAATGCAGCCGACCGTTCGGGAAAAGCTGGCGAGCTTTGCGACCTCGTCGCCCGCCGGCTTTCTCTTAGCGCCAGCCTAGAGCTGCGAAAGCGCCTTGTCGACCCGTTCCCGGGCCTTCTTCGGCAGTTTCCCGGATTTGACCGCATCGAGATTGGCTGGAGCGTCACCAACTACGACAACGGCGACCATTCCCATCGCTAGATGCGGCGTGCATTTGATCACATACGCGCCTGGCACCGTGAAGGTCTGTTTCAAAGTGTCGTTGATCTTGCTTTTGAAGGCTTCGGCCCCTTCGGGGATCAATCCCTTCATCGTTTCAGCGTTATGACCCTTGTCGGTGGGAACAAAAGTGATCGTGTCACCTGGCTGTACCTTCGTCAGCACAGGCTCGAATACCATCACCCCGTCAGGGCCCTTGTTCATCATATGAACCTCGAAGTCCGCAGCCGCAGCCGGAACTGCGATCACTGCAAACATCGTTGCCCCAGCCAGATTTTTCAGAAGGTGCATGGTCAAGTACTCCGTTGACGTTGGTAAATTGCGCTATGGAAAATGCGAGGACTGGCGTTTTGCGACCTCAGGCTCGCGTTTCGAATCGGCGATGGCCGCCGTCCGCCCGGACAAGATCAACCAGTACGTCTGATCTGCGGTCTATCGTCGATCGGATACTGGTCTCATGCATCAAGCTGAATGCCGTCGACAGAGCATCGGCGGTGGTCGCATCATCGGCGATGACGGTGACGCGCCTGTACAATGCAGCAGTGTCTCCGGTGCGCGGATCAAGGATATGGCTGAAACGCTGTGCCTCGTCGAAGTGGAAACCTATGCCACTGGAGGTCGCGACAGCCTTGTCGATCACGTCGAGAACGACGTCGGGTTCGTCGTCCTGTTGCTCCGCAAGGCCGATTCTCCACGGCGTTCCATCCATCCTCGAGCCGATAGCGCGATTTTCTCCCATGTCCACAAGACTGCTGGTTACCCCGGCGTCTCGCAGCAAGTCCACGATCCTGTCCGTGATGTAGCCTTGGGCGATGCCATTCAAGGTCAGTGCCATCTTCGGTCGGGTCAGGACGATGCGATCCCGATCGAACCTGATCCATCCGAAGCCAACCGCATCGAGCGTGTCCCTGATCGTTTCGGCTGATGGGCCGGAGGGGTCCGCCTCGGGCAGCGTGAAGTAGTCTCGGTATAGCGACCATAGTGGCTGTACAGTGGGATCGAACGCGCGGTCACTCATGTTCCAAAATTCTTGGCAGGAGCCAAGCAGGGCCACAAGGTCTTGCGGGGGCGCGACCAGAGCGCCGACCCTGTTCAACTCGGAAAGCGCGGTATCGTCACGATAGAGGCTGAACACGCGTTCCAGCCTTGTGACCTCGGCGACGGCTGCGTCGATCAATCGTTCGGCGCGCGCGCGGTCTTCGTGATTGAGGATCAGTGTCGCTGGCGCGCCGAGTGCCTGTCCCTTCCAGGTGACGGCGCTTGATGCCGCCTTCGCGGCAGTCAGGAGGGGCAAGCCGGCCGCTGCGGCGAAAATCGCGATGGCGCGGCGTCGAGTGTATCCTTTAGCCATGGTCGCGCCCTTCCACCTTTTCCTCGGCGTCGATGGGGCTGGTGGTCGTGGGTTCGACACCGCCTGCGCCCAGCACGTAGTCCTGCGGGACCTGGCCGAACGAGACGACGCGCCCGCCGTTCTCGGTGGAAAACTGCCGTGCCCCCTCCTCAGTGGAGAATGGCACAGCCTCTTCCGCCCCCATGCCGCCACGCAAGGAACTGCCGATGACGTAGAAAGCCTTGCGGGCGTCAATCCAGTTGTTTTCTCCGGGCTTCTCCCAGCTCGGTGCCTTGCTCATGTCGGAGACATAAATCGCCGCGATGTCCTTCGGCTCCTCCGGCAGCATGGTGAACGCCAAAGCGTCGCGAGCGGACGAAAACCAGATGGGTTCGGGAACTTGCGCGTCGAGAATGATCTGCCCCTTCGGCCCTGGGTGTTCGAGTACGTTCATTCCGCAGTATCTGCCTATCGCCTCGGACGTCAGCGCGTACGGTGCGGGCGGAGGAGCGTCTTGCTCTTTCTTGCAGTTTGCGAGCAGAAAAGCCGACAGGAGTGCTGCGGCCACCAAAGCGCGCCTCATAGCTCCCTCCTCGAAAATACCGCCGCGGCCAGCGCAAGCGGCACTGCGGTCCACGCAGCGAGCGCGCCGACCATCAATACGGCATTAAGCCCGGAATGCTCTGCGACGCCGCCCAGACCCGAAAGGGCGCTCGCCTCTCCCGAGCCGAGGTTCAGCATCCGGTAGGTGTCGGTCGGGTTGAATAGCAAAACCGCATCCAGTAGGCCTGACGGGATAGCATGCCCTCCCGCCGCGACCAGTGCCCCGAGCAAGGCCATGTCGTATATCAGGACAAAAAGCAGCCAGGTGCCGATAGCTATCCCGCCCGCCGTGCTCCGCTCGCTGACGATCGCACTGGCGAGGTATCCGATCGCGACGAATACCGCGCCCAAGAGCACCGACGATCCGATCATGTTGAGGAACGCCCACCAGCTGGCAGCGTCGATGTCGGCCCCCGTGATCGCGAGTGCCAGCGCGGCGGCACCATAGCCGCAGAGCGTCGCAAAGGAGAGGATGGCAATATGGCCGAGGAATTTGCCGAGAATGACCTGATTGCGTCCGATCGGATAGCTTAAAAGCAGCAGCATCGTTCCGCGCTCCATCTCGCCAACGATCGCGTCGTGCGAGAGTAGGAGCGCGATCAACGGCACGAGAAAGATGGTCAGGCTGGAAAGGCTGACGATGACCACGTCGAGCTGGTTGACCCCGACGTTGCCTGTTGGCGCGCTCCCCAGCGCGGTGAGGGTGAGCGCCAATGCCGCAAGGAGAAGGGTAGCCCCGAGCACCCATCGATTGCGCAAGCCTTCTCGGATTTCCTTGCGGGCGATGATAAGGATGTTCTTCATTCGACCACCTTCCGTCCGCCAAGAAAATGGGCATAGAGATCGTCCAATGTCGGCTCGACGAGTTGCAGTCCGGCAACCTCCGTGGGGTCCGCCGTGACTGCCCGAAGGAGCGAGACTTTGTCTTCCACCGCCACCTCGGTCTCGACGGTGTCGACGCCTGTGATCCTCCACGCGCCTGCGTTCCAGCTGGCTGTCGATTTACCGTTGGCAAGTTTGACACTCACGCGCGTGGGCAGGTGAGCCAAACCTCGCAAAGTGTCCAGCGATCCATCGGCGACCTTCACGCCTTCGTTGACGATCACCACGCGATCGGCACGGCCCTCGAGTTCTGTCAATGCGTGCGACGAAAGAAGGATCGTGGTTCCGGCCGAGCGCAGTCCGTCCAGGATGTCGTAGAACTGTCGACGAAGAGCTGGATCGAGACCGCTCGTAGGTTCGTCCAGAAGCAGGACCCGCGGATGGCCAAGCAGCGCTTGCGCCAGTCCCAGTCTCTGCCGCATGCCCTTTGAATAGGTCCGAACCGGACGGTCAGCCGCAGCCGGAGCTAGACCAACCCGCTCCAGAAGCGCAGGCACCGAGGAGACCTCGACGCGCTTGAGGCGCGCGTAGAAGGCAAGCGTTTCCCGTCCCGTCAGGGCCATATGGAAAGACACGCTCTCAGGCAGATAGCCGAGTCGCCTGCGAACCTCGAAATCGCCCTTAGCCGGGTCCTCGCCAAGAACAAGCACGGTGCCGGTCGAAGGGCGGATCAGTCCAAGCATGAGTTTGATCAGTGTCGTCTTACCGGCTCCGTTGTGGCCGACGAGCGCGACGGTCTCCCCTTTGTTGAGCTCGAACGTAACATCCTTGACCGCCACGACGCTGCCATAACGCTTTCCGATCCCTGATATCGCTACCGTCGCGGTACTCATTGCGCCGGCCCCCCTCGGGTGGGGGGTGCCATTAGGGGATGGCTGTCAACGACACCACCTGGCAGCAGGGCCGGAAATTGAGCCTGAGCCCAGCGGATGACCTGGACTGCGGGACTGGTGGCCAGCACCTTAGCCTGGGGAGCTGTCCACATCACTTTGTCCATGACATCGTTTGGACGGTAGGCGTTGTCGCCGAGCCCGTCGCCATCGAGATCGAAGGCCGGATTGTCGCTCCAGTAATTGCCGCGGCCGTCCACCGACCAATCGAGATACCGAGTTCCTACATATTTGACCTGATTGCGGTTGTTGATGAAGGCGTTTCCGCTTATCGAATTGCCCTCCGAGCCGGCTGTGAAGTGAACGCCAATCGAGCACCCGTCGAACCTGTTGCCCTTCAGGCGGTTCTTGTTGGCGTTGTAAATGAAGACGCACTTCTCCGGGCCTAATCGCTCGCCCAAGGGGCTTGCGTCCGGGTTCACCGAGCTGTCATCGGAAGGCATTTTGTCAGCGGGGTCGCGGTTCCCGGCCGTTGTCCATCGGCTCTGGGGCTGCATCCGCCCAATGACGGTGTTCCCCTCTATTTGCGATCCGTTGGCGAAATTCAGCACGAGGCCATGATCGCGGTCGCCGTCAGACACGTTGCCAACGACTTTCAGCTTGTTGGAGAACATAAGCGCATAGCCGACAGCGTTTCCTATCGACGTGTTGCCGCTGATCTCGCTGTTGTTGGTGTACATGTAATGGATCGCGAAACGCACGTCGTGGAACTTATTGCCACTGAACACATTGCGTTTGCTCGCGATGGTGAAGATGCCATCGCGGCCGAAGCTGACGTCGTTATCCACGATCTTGGCACCCGGCGCGTTCCACACTGCAATCCCGTTGCCCAATTCGCTCATGTGGCCCTTCTTCAGGCCGATGACTGTGTTGTTGCGGATCAAGGAATCGGCGGCCCCGTGGACGTAGATGCCGTAGAGATTCCCGATGACCCTGTTGAGTTCGATAAGCGCGCCTTTTGCGTTCTCGGTGGCGAACACGCCCGAGTCCATGCCTTCGAGGTTCGTGCCCGAACCGCCAATTTCAAGGCCACGGAGTGTTACGCCAGGTGCGTCAATGGTGACGACGGTGCCTTTCCCGTTGCCCATGATCGCAGCGCCAGATTGCCCTTCCAGCGTCAGGGAATTGGCGATCTTCACGGGACCCTTGTGCTTGCCGGGCAGCAGGGTGATGCGGTCCCCTGGCGATGCTGCCTCGATGATCGCTGCCAGGTTGTCGGCAAACGTGACTGTCCGCTCAGCGGCCCCGGCGGGGATGGCGACGGCGACCCAGATGGCCACCATCGCTATGATCCTCACGCGCATCATCACACCGACTTCGGTTCGACCATCATGCGGCCTTTCATTTCCATGTGCATCGCATGGCAGAACCATGTGCAATAGTACCAGTAGACCCCGGGCTTGGAGGCCTTGAAGGTCACCGACGCCGTCGCCAGCGGCCCGATCTCCATGTTGATGCCGTAGTTGACGATGCAAAAGCCGTGCGTCAGATCCTCGACCTCGTCGATGTTGGTGACGTAGACGGTCACCTCGTCGCCCTGCTTGACGGTGAACGACTCAAGCCCGAAGGCGGGAGCCGCGGACGTCATGTAAACGCGCACCTTGTCGCCATCGCGCTTGATTTCGGAATCCACCATGAGGTCGATGTTGTCCTTTTTGGCCTGCGCGACGGCGTCTGCGAAGAAGGGGTCCTCGCGGTTCCACACGTGCACCGGATTGATCTTGGACGCATGCACGATCGTCGCGTCGTGGGGCTCGGCGAAGGTCGGGTTGTCGTGGACCAACACCATTTCATCGCCTGAGATGTCGATCAGCTGGTCGCTCTCCGGCTTCAGTGGGCCGGCGTTGAGGTAGCGGTCCTTCGAGAATTTGTTGAGCGAGATAAGCCACTTGCCGTCGGCCTCCTTGGTCTGGCCCATCGAGGAGTGGTTGTGTCCCGGCTGGTAGTGGACATCCAGCTTCTGTCGGATCGGATTGACTTTCTCGCCTTTGAATGCCCGAATGGCGTCCTCGATGTTCCACTTGCACACCTGGCTGTCGAGGAACAGCGTGGTGTAGGCGTTCCCTCTCCCATCGTAGGCCGTGTGCAATGGCCCAAGCCCAAGTTCAGTTTCGGCGACGACGGTGTCGCGCGGCTCGATCTTGTCGTCGAATAGGTCGTCGAACTTGCGCACGTCGAACACCGTGACGGTCGGTGAAAGCTTGCCGTTGGCTACGAAGTGGATGCCGTCCGGGGCCGTGTTTATACCGTGGGGACTGTTCGGGACCGGAATGTAGCGGGTGTACTTCGAGCCGTGGGAGCCATCGATGACGGGAACGCCGCCGATTTCTTTATAGTCACCGTTGGCGACCGCTTCTTCGATGCGTTTGAGGTTGAACACGACGACCCAGTCCAAGTCCTTGCTCATCATCTGCTCGAGAGTTACTCCCTCCTCCGAATTGTAGCAGGTCGAATAGCAGTACTTGCCCTGGTAATCCGCATCGACGTTGTCGAGGTTGCCATCGACCATGACCTGCCAGGCGACTTTCATTGTCTCACCGTCGACTGCGGTGAAGATGGATTGGTACTGCTTTGGATCGTCCAGGACCTTGCCGTCGTTGGGGATCGGCACACCGTCTTCTCCATTGCAGAACACGTAGCCTGTCTTGGGGAACTTCTGGACGCGCAGCCCGTGCACGGTATGCTGGTTTGGAAGCTCGATGACCTTGTCGCACTTCATGACATCAAGCCGGATACGGCAGACCCGCGTGTTGGACTTGTCGTTGGCGAAGAGATAGCGGCCGTCGTAGGTGCCGTCCGTGAAGGACGGGTGTGGGTGGTGAAGGTCACCGTTCTGGTAGACACCGCCGCGGTCTTTGAGAAACTCCACTGTCTCCGGCCGCATGTTTTCCGTGAGGACCTTCAGGCTCTCGTTCGTTTGCCCCCATCCTGTGGCGCTGCAACGGTTGAACACCGGAATGCGCATGATTTCGCGCATCGACGGAACGCCGACGATGCGGACTTCGCCCGACTGGCCGCTCGAAAAGAAAGTGTAGTATTCGTCCAGCTCGCCGGGGCGGACCTCCCATTTCGACGGTTCCTGGGCCATCGCTTGAGACGCCCCGCCTGAAAGGCCCAACGCACCGCTAGCCGTCGCTGCTCCCGCGGCCGCAGCCACGGCAGTGGTGCCCAGTAGTTGACGTCTGTTGAAAAGTGGCAGCTTGTTGTCTTCATTCGACATGATATTGCCTCCTGAGATGCGACTAGCATTTGTCGCGTGCCTATTTCGAACTGGTGACCGGCTCTCCGTTATGCGTGACGAGCGTCTTTGGCGGTTTCTTTTCTCCCCTCGATTCCGGGGTCGAAAGCGCCATGAACTTTTCGCGTTTCAGCCGCACCTGGATCATGTGCGGACAGCGCTGGTCGTCATGGTAGAGCTCCTGGCAATGCATGCAGTAGATGCACTCGTTGACGTTGATGGGACCTTCCGGATGAATCGCCTGAACCGGGCACTCCTTGGCGCAACGCTGACAGGGGGAGCCGCATTCGGACCAGCGCTTCAACCATTCGAACGTGCGCATACGGCCGGGAATGGCAAGCGCTGCCCCAAGTGGGCAGAGATAACGGCAGTAAAACCGCTCGATGAAGAGGCTGGCTGCCAAGAGTGCCAAGGCGAAGACCACGAACGGCCAGTCACGGATGAATTTAAGGATGATCGCGGTCTTGAACGGCTCGACCTCGGACAGCATTTCCGCATAGGCCATCGAATAGAACGACATACCGAAAAGCCCGAGGAAGACGATGTATTTGATTGGCCAAAGGCGCTCGTGAAGTCCCCAGGGAATGGTTACCTGAGGCACCTTCAATCGTTTGGCCACAATGCTCAGCAGTTCCTGCAACGCGCCGAACGGGCAAAGCCATCCGCAGAACGGACCGCGCCCCCAGAATAGTAGGCCGGCTGCCACTGCGGCCCAAAGGATGAATATCAACGGTGCAGCCAGGAAGAACTCCCAACTGAAATTGGTGACCAGCGCGTTCGTGAACGTGAGGACGTTAACGACCGACAGCTGTGCGTTGGCATACCAACCAAGCCAGACGAGGGTGAAAACCAGATATCCGGTACGAAGCCCGCCGAATAATCTGGGCCTTTTGACCAGCCAGTCCTGGAAGAAGAATATCGCCGTCAGGAAGAGGAGCGCTGCGACGGTGATCGCGATCTCGACGCTGTTCATGTCCCACATGCGCTTCCACAACGGCTGTTCGTCTGGCGTCAACTTCGGATCGCTCGCCTGGGGGGCCGCGACTTGCGATGTCTGGGCCGGCCCCGTCGGCACCTCCGCTTTGGTGACGGTGTAGAAGCTGGAGGGAAGCGAGTAACCGATCGTAAACGGGATAACTGATTTGTCCCGCGCGCCCGTGCTGCTGCGTTGCACGAGCAGTTCCAGCTCCCAAGGCTCGGTCACATCGAAGGCGAATTCCAGCGGCGCCACGAACAGCGCGATCTCCCTCAGGCGAGGAGCGTCCGACGGGGCGAGAGCAGCGATCCTCGTATGGTCGCGATCGCGAAACCGCAGTCCCTGTCCGTCCTGAAGCAACTCGATGCGGTCGAAAATACCGCCCCGGACGTATCCGGAGCCTTTGAAGGAGTATGCGCCGTCCCCGGCCACCAGGATCGCGGACTGGCCCGGCTTGAGCTTGCCGGCGAGACGCTGATATGCGACGTCGCCAAGGAGGGTTTTGCCGATCACGGGCACGCTCACCGGGGCGATATACAGATCGATGAAACGGTCTTTGGGGTTTGCGGTTTCCGGGTGCGAGGCCGCCTCCGAATGTCCGGCCTCTTGAAAAGCCTTCGAAACCTCGTCAACTGTCAGCCGCAGGCTCCTGACCGAGCCGTCTCCGAGGAGGGTTTGCCAGTCACTCGCTTGGTCTTTCGAAAGGTCGAGTTTTTTGACGTCCGGGGTCTGCTGAACGCCGACTGACTGGCCTCCACCCAAGCGGTTGCTCCTGATGAGGCTGACGGCCGAGCGAATGACGCTGTCGCCCATAACGAGAACCGTGACGGTCGCCCCGCTGACGATGTCGACTTCCGGCGGGCGCTCTGCTCCGGATGCGACCCTTCCAAGGTCTTTGCCGATAATCGAGTTCAAGGACGCGACGACTTTGGCCTGAGGAATCCCCACAAGCACGATCGGCTCGTGGTGTTCTATGAGCTTGAAGCCCTTGATGGTGCCGGACGGATCGATGCCAACCGCGATGTGAATGGGCTTGCCGGAATAGCCGACCGAACTTGTGAAATCGGAATTGAGGTAGACATACCCAAGCAGGTCCGCACCTCGAAAGACGGGCGCGATGGGTGGGTCGCCCACGACGTCGCCGAAGCGGTTGGCACCTTCGAAAAGCTCGCCTGGCTGGACTCTTTCAAGAAAAGTGGGAAGCTGTCCCGCCAACGCCGCGGTTCCGAACGAAAGCCCGACATACGCAACTGCAAGCACTAGCACGCTTGCAAACGAAGGCAGTCGAACTTTCTTGGAAAAGCTCATTGCGCTGGCCTTGGCGTGGGGGTCCCAAGACCAGAATGTACCGAACCGTGACCGAAGACAACTCTTCGTTGGAAAAACGTACGCGTCTCCTGCAATGGAAAGACTGAATGGAGTGTGTTGGTATGTCGTCAAAGACCTCCGATCCTTGGCAACTGGCGTCATTGGACGAGCTGTTGGCGCTCGCGGGTGCCATGGAACAGGAAGCGATAGACGGTTACGTCGCCCTCAGTCTTAGGATGAAGGACATGGGGCGCCCCGAGCTTGCGGCGGTGTTCGACGCGTTGGTCGCCGAGGAGCGGGGGCACTTGAGCAAAGTGGGTGAATGGGAGAACGCGCCTGGACACAAAACGCGCTCGGTCCCCACATATCCTCCGGAGCATTTGTTCGACGACGAGGGAGCGGGGAAAGTGGCTGCCGAGATGCTCACCGCCTACCGCGCTTTCTCGATTGCCGTTCGCAACGAGGAACGCGCGTTCGTGTTCTGGTCCTATGTTTCGGCCCATGCCAGGTCGCAGCACATTAGAGACGCGGCCGAACGTATGGCCCGCGAGGAGCTCGGTCATGTTACCACATTGAGGCGCGAGCGACGGCGTGCATTTCATCAGGAACGAGGCCAGCTACTTGCGCTCGACAAAGGCGATTTGCCGCTCCTCGAGCAGAGGTTGTCGAACCTCTTCAAATCGATGGCGGAACTATCGACGGCGGGCGGAGGCGACGACCTACTGGCTCGTTCAAATGAAGCCGACCTGAGGTCGAAATCGATGCTGGGACACCCGTTTTTGACTACTGCGCGTCCGGAGAGGGCGACACAAAAGGCCGTCGAAAGTGCGCTGCCGCTCTGTGAATTCCTGGCAGACTGCTATCTCGACATCGGAGATCGCGCGGCCAATGAGGAGGATGCTGATAGGGCCCGCGAGTTCGCCTCCCAGGTCATTCACTGTCTTCGGGCGCTTCGTCGCCTACCCTCGAATTGATCGCAAGCCATCGTACTAGTCCATCTCAGCATCTAGCCATGGCGGAGACGACGCGGTCAATTTCCTTCGGGGCGCCGAGCTGCATCAGAATGAACGTCGAGCCGATCGTGCTCCAGATTACCGCATACGGTATCGTGTTTGTTTCCGATTTGTGCGCCCAGGATCGCATAATGTATCGAGTGGAATTGACGCCTCTCATGCCACCGCCTCGAGCGACCGAAACCCGCGACCTTAGCGCGCCAATCGCACTCCCGGACCGCCGTCCGGTCCGGGACCGCTCTCAAAGAAGATGACGCCTCGATCCTCGTAGACGCGTTTAATCGCCTCAACGGTCACAGGTTGGGGTCCTCTCGGCCCCGCCTCATCTTGCTCAACGCGGCTTACTGTATTCGCCGTGACCTTGGCCAGCTCAGCGACTTCCCGGACACCGAGCTTCAGAATAGCACGCGCAGCTCGAGCTTGGGCAGGATTCACGGAGACCTCGTATTTATTTCGATACACGGTATTGACAAATACCCAGACGCTATATAGATACACTGCATCGATATCTCCTTCAACGATTCCGCGTTGTTCGCTGGGCGTAATTCGTCCTGCGCGAACGCTTGCCCTGTTAGAATGTCGGAGCGTTAAGATGGAACTTCGCCAACTCTCGTTCTTCGTTGCGGTTGCCGAGGAGCTGCACTTCAACAGGGCAGCGGCGCGGATGTGCATCGCTCAGCCGGCGTTGAGTTCGCATATTCAGGCGCTGGAGAAGGAGCTGGGTGTACGACTGCTGGAGCGATCGACGCGCAGGGTCGAGCTGACGCGGGCAGGGGAGGTGTTCTATGACCGCGCAGTCCGGATCATTGGCGATGTCGGACTATCGGCCGAGGTGGCGCGCTCGGTCGCCGGCAAGGCAGCGCGGACGATCAAGATCGGAACCGTCTATCCGGCGACGACCGGCGTGTTGCCGGCGTTTCTGGCGCGCATCGGCCGGAAGTTTCCCGATGTCGCTTTGCATGTGAGGAGCGGCTCGACCAGCGACATCATACGCTCAATCGAAAACGGCCAGATCAATCTCGGCTTCATCCGTCCGGTCGAAAACATCGGCTCGTTGCGGTTCTTCTCGATCGCGCATGAGCGCTATCTGCTGGCCGTCGAAAAGACGAGTCCTCTAGCCCTTCGAAGCGAAATCGACATCGAGGAACTACGCTCGGAAAAGATCATCGCCTTTTCCCGTCAGAACCTTTCTTACTCGGAGCGCTATTTCTCCGAGATGTTCGAGACACACGGTCTGAACGGCAACATAGCCTATAGCTGTGATGACACGTTCTCGCTGGTGTCGCTCGTTTCCGCGGGGCTTGGCGTTGGCTTTGCACCGGAGTGGACGAAGGATCTGCCGAACCGCAACTTCGAGCTCCGGCCCGTGCGCGGTGTCGATCTCAAGATTGGTCTCGGCGTTGCTTGGAACAAAGAGGATCCAACGGCGTCTCGCGACGACATTATCGACATTGCCCGGTCGCTGGCGCGGCCGGGCAGGTGAGTTAAACGGCCGAGATTGCTCGTGTCGCATCAAGAGCGAAACTTGACGCCGGCGGCAGAAGTTCTGCCGCCGGCTACCCAGCCGCTCGGGAGGTGTAACGTTACCAGCGGCCAGATTGCGAGGTATGCTCATTCAGCCGAAAGGTGCCTTTGGAACCATTCCGCGCTCTTGGGGATCAACACGTCGTCGACGGTTTGGGTCGCAGTGGCCGCATTCCAATCGTGGTCGGAATCGATCTCGACCAGATCCTCGACCCCTTCGTGATAGTCGAGCAGACTTTGACCGGCGGCCGGCTGAGGCGTTACAATCGTCTCACGCTTTCCGACGATCACTCGGAGCGGACCTGGGTATTTGCCGATGGCTCCGACCGGCGTGACAGTAGGCAATTCCTTGAAGAAGGCCGCTTTCATTTTGGTCTCGCCGCCCCAGGAGAGTTTCGCCGTCACGATTGCGTCCGGCGATTGCGCGAGCGCGCTTTGAACAGTTTCGCGACCCATGATCGTGGCGTAGGTCGAAAGCGGGTTCGTCACGGGAGCCCATAGCACGACAGCGGAGGCCTCGGGTCGTTTCGCCGCCAAGTGGCTCCCTACAAGACCGCCCTGGCTGTAACCCAAAATGCCGATCTTACTGTTATCGACTGAGCTGAGAGCCTGCAGATAGTCGAACGCAAGAACAGCATCTTGGATCTGCCCGGACAACGTAGTCTCTTCCCACTTTCCGTCGCTTTCGCCGGAGCCGTGGAAATCGATGCGTAAGCTGGCAATGCCAACCTCGGCCAATCGCTCCGCGGTGTATGCAAACAAGCCGGTTTGAGAAGATGCCATCGGGAATTCGTCCTTCTGGCCAGTGAATCCGTGGAGCATCAAGACCACCGGTGGGTTTGCGGCACCATCGGGCAAATTGAGTACTCCGACTATTCCGCGTCCGCCGTTCTCGATGCGAACTTTGTTCTCCGCTGCAAGAGCGCAGGTCGCCGCAAGCGTGGCGGTGACCGATGCAACGATGGACAACCAATTCATTCCCACTGCTCCTCTCAGAGTGATGCATTGCTTCGTCGAGCATCAAACTGAACGCGTGGCGAGACTTCGACAATTTCGCACAAGACGGCTTGGTGACGCTGATAGACGCAATTCGCGCGCACAAAGATGCGCGCTTGCGACCACAGCAGTTTGCGTCAGCTTGCGCCACGTGTTTGCAGAGTGCGAAGTTGCTCTCCATTCCTTGATTGCTAGAAGATCGCCTGCCGCAGAGGCACTAGCTCGCCGAACACCCTCCATTGTCGAGCAACCTGGTTTTTTGTTTAACTGGAACCCCAAAATGATCGGCAGCAGTTTCTCCCTACGCGCGCTTGTGAGATCGAGGCGAGTTCGCTGCGGTCTCTTCTTTTTTGCGGGTGGTATCGGCATCGGTGGCTGGGCCGCGAGCCTGCCGCTGCTTTCCGCCAAACTGAACATTGACAAGGGGGAACTCGGCGCTCTTTTGCTGTGCTTTGCTCTGGGCGCGATCGCAATGATGGTGGACATCGGGCGGGTCAGTGACCGGTTCGGCAGTAGCCATCTGCTTAGTCTCGGCGGCAGCGTAGTATTTGGCGTCTCGATCCTGACGGTCCCCTTGGTCGATGGGCTGCTCTACGTGGGTGCTCTTATCGTGGTTGCAGGCGCGGGTTTCGGGACGCTCGATGTTTCCATGAACATCGAGGCTTCAGAAATCGAGCGCGGATCGGGTCGCCACCTGATGTCGTCGTTTCATGCGATGTTCAGCATTGGCAACATCGTCGGTGCCTCCTTGGTTGGCGTAGTCGTATCCTTCGGTGGCCAGATCCACGAGTGTTTGGGAGGGGCTGGGCTCCTTGTCGTCATGACTGCGCTCATCTCTCGTCTCATCGGCCACGAGGCGAGCGGGAAAGTGATGCCGGCGGCCACAAACACAGGCCCCGCGGGAAAGCCGTCGCTCAGCAGACAACAAAGGGTACTGGTACTGACGTTTGGTGCCATCGGCTTTTTGGCCTTTCTTGCGGAGGGAGGCATTATCGACTGGTCCGCGGTATACATGGTGGGAACCTTGGGTGCCTCCGAAAGCGTCGGCGCGTATGCTTTTGCGGTGTTCTCGGCGTCAATGGCACTTGGCCGGTTGCTCGGGGATTTCGTCACGCAGCGGGTGGGGCACGTGAGCATCCTCAGAATTGGTGGGGTTGTCTGCGGATTGTCGATTCTTGCTATGCTCATCGCTCACAATGTAGTGGTTGGCATAGTGGCGCTGGCCATTTGCGGATTTGGTGTCGCCAACATGATACCGGCCGTGTTTGCATCCGCGGGGAAAATTGGCTCGCAGGCTACCGGACGGGCGATGTCGATTGTGACCACTCTTGGATACAGTGGTCTGCTCATTGGGCCTGCCTTGCTTGGATTTATTGCTCAGATTTCCAGCCTCACCATCAGTCTTGCGCTTGTGGCTCTTTCTTTTGGTGTCATCTCCGTAGGCACGGTGTACCTCAAGCGCTTGACTGCGGAGTTTCAGCCAGAGATGAAGGGCACGAAGCACTACGCCTGATGGGGCGTTTCAATGGCATGCCGCCGATGGAGTTTGGCACCAGCCTCCTCGAGCATCCGGCTCAGCAGCGCACCAATATGGGGCTAAAAGAGCGATCCTGGCACACTCTGGGCAACCTTTGCATGACGCGTGGCACTCTCCACCCTATCGTTTTTTGCCGGGTGCGCGGGGCGACGGCGCTCGAAATTAGGCTCCGGATAGGTGTGTTGGGGGTCAATCCAGGATCATTCGCTCCATCAGCGTCTTTAGGTCCCGCGCCACATTGTAGCTGTTGTCTTGATGCTGCCGATTGCAGAACAGTTCGCAGCTCCACCAGCCGCGATAGCCCGTTGCCTTCACGGCATCGACCCAACTTTGGAGGTCGAGAACTCCATTTCCCGTAGGCACGTCGCGTAGCACAGCTTCGTTTGGGAGCCCTCCAGTGTAGGGGAGGGAGTCGCAGACATGCACGCCATAAATGAGATCCTTATCCAGACGCGCAATGCGCTCTGGCGTGTCTCCGGAGGTGTACGAGTGCCAGAAATCGATGACCAAGCGGACGTTGTCCCGTCGGCAAGCCTCGATGATCCGAAGTTGGGCGTCCATTGTATTGAGCGGCGTCCAGGAGAGAGATTCCAGATAGACAATGAGCCCGTGCTCTGCCGCAATGTCAGCGACGGCGCCTAAGTTCTTCGCAGTCAGCGTGATCTGGGTATCCCTCGGCACATCGATCAGGCCACGATAGAGTGTGGGGTAGCGTTGAGCAGAGCCAGGTTCGAAGGCCCTTAGATCGAGTGGCCCAGTAATTGCTTCGATGCCCTTTGCTCCGATCGCAACCGCAAGCCTGCAGAGGTCTTCCGCCTCCCGCAGCATCTCTTCCCGACCGACTTCCTGGCGCTCAAGGTCGATGAGAAAGCCAATGCCAGGAACTTCAAGGGCTTTCAGACTTGCCTTGAGATCGTCCTGTGTGAAGCCGGATTTCAGAAATGCCGCGATTTTCGATCCCGACGTTTCGAGGCCGTCGAAGCCAACTATTTGAGCGATATCGATATCGATCGAGAGCGTGTTGAACTTCGAAGCCATGGAGTGAAATATGAGCTTGTCTCGGCTGGCCATGACTCTGGTTCCTGTTGTTGAATTGAACGGGCTATTTGGATTGGACGGGTACGGTCCGCTGGCGCTTGTTCGAGGCTTGGATCGCCTCCGCCGCCTTCAGGGCAATGACGTTGTCATCGCCTCGACAAAGCCAGTCGGAAGAGGTTCGCGTGGAGGCGAGAAACCCCTCGATCGTGGTTGCATGTAGTTCCCTTTCCCTAACGGGCACCAGTTCGTTGCGCGCGTTTGCGCGCCGCGTCAGCGTGCCCGCCCTGCCGTTCAATGTGCCCTGCGCGATCAAGGCCCCTTGATCGCCGGCCAACATGACGACGCTCTCGATTTCTGCGGTCGTGTAGCTTTCGAACGCCTGGAACATCGCTCCCTCAGACATGCGCATCGCGTATGAGATTTGCTGCCGGCTTTCGCCGTTCGGCGCCGCGGACAGCGCTGAGACTTCGACGGGCTCCTGTCCAGTCAGGAAGCGCGCCAGGTCGACGTCTTCGACAGAGACGTCGAGCAGCAGCTCCCCTTGCCGTGACATTTCCTCACTTCTTCGGTTTGGTGGGGAGTGATAAGGAGCGCCACGGACGATCAAGAGCGATTGAAGTGTCCCGATATGCCCCTCCATCATGAGGCGCCTCATCGTCTGATGGACGATTGAGGCCCGAGAAGGCTGATTTACCGCCAGCGTCACTCCTGCCGCCCTGCACCGCGCAACCAATCCGCTTGCGATTCGGCTGCTGTGGGAAATGGGAGCGTCGCAAAGGATGTGTTTCCGCGCTTCCGCGGCCGCCGATATGTAGTGCTTCCGACGATCTCTGGCGGCGCTCACGTAGGCGAAATCCACGAGCGGGTCGTTGAGCGCCCGGCTAGCTTCTGTTGACGTTTGAGGGATCCTCAGGTCTTCGGAGAAGAATTTGGCATATTCCTTGTTTCGGCTGACGACCCAACGAGCTTCATGGCCGATCGATCGGATCGCGGCCACCATGTGCTCCGTGGCTATGGTGCCAGTCCCCATCACCGACCATCCTGGTTTTCTCGAAGAGGTCACCGGCGTTTCCTTCCGTTGCTGTGCAGAGATTGGCCGGAAGAGTGCTTGTTCACAACTTCGCAAGTTGTTGAAGTCCTTCTCAAGATGAAGTATACTTCGCTTCATGTTGCTTCACTCTTTGAGGATGAGTCTGGATGGAACACTTGGGGAGAGACGCAGCGGCGCTGGCAGCAAACCTCCGCACGCTGTGCGAGCGGCATGGGTCTGTGGCTGCAGTATGCCGGAAGATTAACGTCAACCGGCAGCAATTTAACAAGTATCTGTCCGGAGCTCACATTCCTTCTGCCGCAAATCTAAGGATTATCGCTAACTATTTCGGTCTCAGCGTCCCGATTTTGTTCGCAGATCCGGATGAGTTCCGCACGCTCGTTGACGGGAATTTTTTCCATGCGATGCAGACTGCGCGGCAATTGCCTGAGTTCTCGCGATTTGTTTCCAACATGATCGTTGAGAGCAAAGCGGACCACAACGATATTGTCGGTATCTACGATCGCTACCAGTATTCCTCCATTTACAAGGGCTTTGTGCTGCGATCCGCGTTCTGTATCTATCAGAACAAAGAATTCCTGCAGCACTACTATGTAGAGAGATTTCCAAGTTTCGACGATCCAAGAAAAACAGAATACGTCTTCAAATACTATGGCTTCTGCTTTCCGGTGGCCGATCGTTTATTCACGGCCGATTTCGAGGGAATTCAGTCAAACGAATTGACGTTTGGCGTCTACGCTCAGGTTAAACGCAACGCGAAGAAGTTCATGTTTGGGATTTCGAGCGGGATTGCAGCAAATGTTTTCCGCCAGCCGTATTCTACCAAGGTTGCTCTTCATTACCGCGGTCCCGGTCTGCTGCGCCGCGAACACCTGAAGAACCTCACGGTTATGGATCGCAATGATCCCGCAATTCCGCGAGAAGCGCTTCAATATCTGGGGGATGGCTCTGATATGATCCAGATGAACTGACGCTCTCAGCGCGCCAGTTCGTTCAGTCTCGATGAATGATGATCTATGGGTGAAGCTCGATCGCGAGCCACACGCTGTCGGTGTCGGCGTAGTAGCGATGCCAGGGATACGTCCATTCGTTGTGGCCGGTCACCCGGCAGAAGGGATCGTGCGAGTATCCAATCGGCATCAGGACGTCCTCATAGATGGTCGCCTGATCGCGATGCTTGAATTTCTGCATCCGGCCAATGCCATGGATCTGCGTATGGGTCTCAAGGAACGGATGCTCGTTGTGAATGAAGCAGTCCGTATCGCCCGGCGACCACCACAGATTTAACTTCAGGGTGAACTCCTGGGGCTCCTTCGAGGTCGCGCGTTCGTTAGTGAACACGCGGGGGTCCAGCGAGACCTTTCCGATCTCATCCTGCGCAGAGATGTACAGCGGGGTATCGCGGGGAAAGCTGCGGATGCGATTTCCAAGCCAGTCCCAACCCCGGAACATGCAACCGCCAAGATTTGTAGGCTTCACGACCTTGATGAGGGCGGCGCGTTCGGCGGACTTGATCTTTCCGCCTTTCAGCCATGTCGATTTCCAGGCCGGCACGATCGTAGGGTGTTCATCGCCTGTGACCATGACCGTCGGGCTCAGGTTGACGACCACCGCATCGTGCACGTCGTAGTCAACCGCATTCTCAACGAGCTTCGCGACGATGAACTCATCTGCGAAGGCAAGGTTTCTGGTCGCGTTCTGCACGTCGGATGTCCTTCCAAGCATTTAGATTTTTTACAGGAAGCCACATCGCATTTCGTTACATAATTGCGCGCCTTTATGAATCTGTACGCGTCTTGAAGCGAACTCCGCGTCATATTGCGAAGTGCTTGGTTCCTCCGCCAAGCGTGCGATCGGTTGACAATGCTCTCTCGCTGGGCCGGCGGCCATGCAATTCGGCGATTATCGTATGAGGTTGGCTTTCCCCCCGTTGGGTATTTGATGCACTTGGAAACCACGAGTGCGTCACCCTGCGTCGGTGATTCAACTCCTGCGAACTTGAAGCTTCAGCCGTCTGGTCGAGAATAGTGCCATCGTTGGGGCGGGTGCTTACTTCCAAAAGCCCTCCCGTTGAGAAGCATAACAATCAGAGGGTCGATCAAATGAAGCTCACAGGTGGCCAGGTAGTCGCGAAAGCGCTGAAGGAATATGGTGTTGAATATGTCGCCGGTGTGCCTGGGCATGGCATTTGGTCGCTGTTCGATGCCTTTTTGCAGGAAGGCTCTGAGATCCCGTTCATCCAGGTGATGCATGAACAGAGCGCGGTGCACATGGCTGACGGCTACTATCGCGCATCGGGCAAGCCAATGGCCTGCTCAACCTCGGTTGGACCGGGTGCCGCCAATACCATCATTGGCCTGGCAACCGCCTATTGTGACTCGACGTCGCTGTTTTACGTCTCCGGCTCGCCGCAGACCTATATGCATGGCCACGGCACCATGCAGGAACTCGAACGTCAGCAAGACAACGCCTTCCCGCGCATCACCGAACAGGTAACCAAGCGCGCTTGGCAGGCCAATTCCGTAGAGGTGCTCCCGAGCATCATGCACCGCGCTTTCAGCGAGATGCTTACTGGCCGTCCCGGACCGGTTCACGTCGAAGTCCCGATGAACGTCCAGGTCGAAGCGGCCGACGTCGCCATTCATCCCCTTCAGAAGCGCTTGCCGATCGGCGTTGCCTATCCCGATCCGAAGGCGATCGAGGCTGCTGTAAAGGTCCTGCTTTCCGCCGAGCGTCCGGTCATCGTGGCCGGCGGCGGTGCGATCACTTCGGGTGCGTCCAAGGAGTTGACGCGTCTCGCCGAAAAGCTCGGGGCGGCCGTCTCCATTACCTGGAACGGGAAGGGCGCCATTTCCGAGGACCATCAGTTGTTTGTCGGTGCGGTCGGCCAGACGGGAACGACGTGCGGCAACAAGGTGACCGCCTCTGCAGATGTCGTGGTATCGGTTGGTTGCCGGTTTACCGACTGGTCTGCTTCGTCCTATGCGAAGGGTGTGTCCTTCTCGATCCCTTCAGCGAACCTGATCCACATCGACTTGGATCCGCGCGAGATTGGCAAGAACTATGAAACCGAGGTTGGCATCGTCGCGGACGCGA
This sequence comes from Ensifer sp. 22521, assembly GCF_052044795.1. NCBI lineage: Bacteria > Pseudomonadati > Pseudomonadota > Alphaproteobacteria > Hyphomicrobiales > Rhizobiaceae > Ensifer > Ensifer sp. 22521. The sequence continues at coordinate 50,822 of NZ_JBQENM010000032.1, read as the reverse complement.
GGGTCGCTCTTGAGGCTATCCTCGCGCTGATTTCCGACACCGATAGCAAGAAGATGATTTCGCGCCGTGAAACGTTCTTGGCCGACGTCCAGAAGGCAAAGGCGGATTGGCGCGCCCAAGTTGAGCCGCGGGAAAACAGCCGCGAAACCCCCTTCACCTCCCAGCGGCCGCTTATGGCGCTGCGGAAGGTGCTCGACAGGGATGGTATCGTCGTGGTCGGCTCCGGTAATACGCAGGGCTCCGTCAAGCAGAGCTTCCCGGTTTACGAACCCCGCACGCACCTCACGTCGGGCTCGTACTCGCCGATGGGCTGGGCCGTGCCCGCGGCGCTCGGCGCAAAGCTCGCCTGCCCGGATCGCCAGGTCGTAGCCATCGTCGGCGACGGGGATTTCATGATGTCACTGCCGGAAATGGGCACTGCTGTCATGAACGGCATCAACGCGGTCTTCCTTGTGCTCAACAACCAAGGATACATGTCGATCCGCGGCGGGCAGCGGAAGTTCATGGGCCGCCACATCGCCTCGGAATTCAATCACCACGCTGGAAACGGCGCGCCGTACTCGGCCGATATCGCGGCTTCTGCCCGCGCATTCGGACTGGCGGCCTGGAAGGTCGAAAGGGACGAGGATCTCGAAAGCAGCCTCAAGGCAGCTCTCGAGTGCGGCGGCCCGGCGCTCGTGGAGGTAATCGTGTCTCGCGACGCAGCCGGACCGTTCGCCACCGGTTGGTGGGACTTCCCGTCGCCTGCCTACTACGAAAAGGAACAGGCTGCGTACGCAGAGATGCGTGCACGTGAGCAGCATCTGTAAGTAACTGCAAAGGGGTGCGTGCCCTAGCGCGCACCCCGCCCATTCCATCCACATCCCCTCGGATCGCGGAGCATGGTGCTTCCGCAAACGAAGAGCTATTGTCATGATACGACACATTAAAACCGCGCAAGCTTCGGTCACCGGTAGCACCGATAGCGCAGTCACCAAGACCGTAGAGGCCCTGCTTGCAAAGGTGGAGGCTGGTGGCGACAAGGCGGTGCGCGAACTCTCCGTGCAGTTCGACAAGCTCGATCGCGAGTCCTACCGCCTGACAGAGGGTGAAATTGCCAACTGCATCAATTCGCTCACAAGGCAGGAGCGCGAGGATCTCGACTTCGCGCAGGAACAGGTCCGCAAGTTCGCGGAGGCGCAGAAGGCCGCGCTGCTGGATATCGAAATTGAATCGCTCCCAGGCGTAATCCTCGGTCACAAGAACGTACCTATCCAGAACGTCGGTTGCTACGTTCCAGGCGGCAAGTACCCGCTGCTGGCATCAGCACACATGACCGTTCTCACCGCCCGCGTCGCCGGATGTGAGCGGGTGATTACCTGCGCTCCTCCGTTCCAGGGGAAGCTCGCCGAGAAGATTGTCGCAGCCCAGGCGCTCGCGGGTGCCGACGAGATCTATTGCTTGGGTGGTGTCCAGGCCATCGCGGCAATGGCCTATGGGACCGAGACCATTGCTCCCGTTGATATGCTCGCGGGGCCTGGCAATGCCTACGTCGCCGAAGCCAAGCGACTGCTCTTCGGCAAGGTTGGCATCGACCTGTTCGCCGGTCCGACGGAGACGCTTGTTATTGCCGACGACAGTGTCGACGGCGAGATAGTGGCGACAGACCTTCTCGGCCAGGCCGAGCATGGAGCCAACTCTCCAGCCGTACTCATAACCAACTCGGAAAAGCTTGCCCGTGAAACGCTGTCCGAGATCGACCGTCTCCTCAAGATTTTGCCGACCGCGGCGGTCGCTGCCAAGGCCTGGGAAGACTACGGCGAGATCATTTTCTGCGACACTCTCGAAGAGATGGTCGAGGAAGGCGATCGGGTCGCTTCCGAGCATGTTCAGGTCATGACGAGTGACCCCGACTACTTCCTGAACAACATGAAGAACTACGGCGCATTCTTCCTCGGCGCACGCACGAACGTCGCTTTCGGGGACAAGGTGATCGGTACCAACCACACCCTGCCGACCAACAGGGCCGCCCGCTACACAGGCGGCCTCTGGGTCGGGAAGTTCCTCAAGACCTGCACCTATCAGAAGATTCTCACCGACGAGGCGTCCGCCATGATCGGTGCATACGGCTCGAGGCTCTGCCTCATGGAAGGCTTCGCCGGACATGCCGAACAGGCAAACATCCGTGTTCGTCGCTACGGCGGAAAGAATGTCGGCTACGCGATGCCTGCTGACCCCAACTAATGAGTTCGCCCAAGAGCCTGTGAAAGGCCGGCGATTTAAACCCAACCAGAGAGGAATGTCTAATGTCAAAGTTTTTCTCCGCCCTCATCGCTGCGACGATGCTTGTTCCGGCGGGAGCACGCGCAGAGGGGTCGATCGAAGTTCTTCATCACTGGGTCTCGCAAAGTGAAGTTGACGCTTTGAACGTGATCCGCAAGGACCTTGAAACCAAGGGCTTCCAATGGAAGGATTCCGCCGTCGGCGGCGCAAGCGGCGCGAACGCGCAGCAAGCTCTGCGTGCTCGGCTTACGGCGGGAAATCCTCCGGGGGCGATGCAGTTTCTCGGTTGGGAAGGCGTGCAGTGGGCAGAGCAGGGTGTCGTCCGCGACCTGAACGATCTCGCCGCAGCAGGTGGCTGGCGCGAAGCGCTCGCTCCGCAGCTCCTGCCTTTCGTGACTTCGGGCGACGCCTTCATCGCCGCGCCGATCAACATGCACCGGCAGAACTGGGTCTGGGCCAACAAGAAGCTCTTTGACCAGGCCGGAGTATCGGTTCCAAAGGATTGGGCAGAACTCATCGACGCGGGCAAGAAGCTCAAGGAAAAGGGCGTTGTCCCGATCGCAATGGGTGACGAGCCCTGGCAGATCGGCATCATCTTTGACGCCCTTCTGTCGGACATCAACGGTCCGGAGTTTTATCAGAAAGCAGCCATCGATCTGAACCCGGAGACGCTCGCCAGCCCCGAGATGGCAAAGGTGTTCGACACGTTGCGCGAAGTGCGTGGTCTCGTCGACAACAACTTCGTTGGCCGAGACTGGGCCGTTGCCACGGGCATGGTCATCAATGGCGAAGCCGCCATGCAGTTCATGGGCGACTGGGCGAAAGGCGAGTTCCTTGCAAAGGGCCTGAAGCCGGACCAGGACTTCTACTGCTTCGCGACGCCCGGCCAAGTCACCGCTTTCCAGTACATCATCGACAGCTTCGGCATGTTCACGGTGAAGGACGAAAACCTGCAAAAGGCCCAGGCCGCACTTGCCGAAACAATCATGGACCCAAAGGTCCAGAAGGGCTTCAACCTTATCAAGGGCTCCATTCCTGCACGTATCGATGTGTCGGTCGACGAGTTCGATGATTGCGCAAAGCTCGGCTACAGCGAGCGGACGGCGGCGATCGAGAAGGGCAGCATGCAAGGCGCCATGACCCATGGCTTTGCCGCGAAGCCGGAGTTCGCCGCGGTCTTCAGCGACGTTGCCGCGCAGTTCTTCGTTGGCAACATGAGCTCCGAAGACGCGGTCAAGATGCTGGTCGAAGGCATCGACAACGCCCGCTAACCCGAACTCACCTTGAGAGCGGGCCGGGGCGTGACAACCCGGCCCGACCATTGAAATTCGCCATCGGAGCAGATCCATGAGCGCCTACAAGCGCATGTCCTCACGATTGGCCAGCTGGCTTCCGCGCCTTGTCGTTGCTCCCAGCCTGCTGATCGTCGTCATAACAGTCTACCTGTTCATTCTTTGGACTGGGCTGATTTCCGTCACTTCCTCGAAGTTCGTGCCCGTCTACGACTTTGTGGGCCTGGAGCAGTATGTGCGTCTTTGGGCGACGCCGCGGTGGCACACCGCGGTAGCCAATCTGTTCATCTTCTCCGCGCTGTTTCTGGCGCTATCGACGGCTCTTGGCCTTCTCCTGGCCATCCTGCTCGATCAGAACATCCGCGCTGAAGGGGCCTTGCGGGCGATCTATCTCTATCCAATGGCGCTATCGTTCATTGTGACCGGCACGGCCTGGAAGTGGATCCTGAACCCGGGGCTCGGAATACAGAAGGTCGTCAATGACCTCGGCTGGGAGACGTTTCGCTTCGACTGGATCACCGATCCCCAAATGGCGATCTACACAGTCGTAATCGCCGGCGTCTGGCAGTCCTCGGGTTTTGCGATGGCCATCTTCCTGGCAGGACTGCGCGGGGTCGATAACTCGGTCATCAAGGCAGCGCAGATCGAAGGCGCGAGCCTTCCGCTCATCTATCGCCAGATCATCATTCCGATGCTGCGTCCGGCAATGCTCAGCGTCATCGTGCTGTTGAGCTACATCGCCATCAAGAGCTTCGACCTGGTGTTGGCGCTGACGAATGCCGGGCCGGGTGCTGCTACCGAACTGCCTTCAACCTTCATGTTCGCTGCCACCTTCCGTCGCAACCAGATGGGAGTGGGGGCTGCTAGCGCCGTGATGATGCTCATGACGGTCGCGGCCATCATCGTGCCGTACCTCTATTCCGAACTTCGGGAGCGCAACAATGGCTGAAGCACTTTCACAATCCGGAAAGGCGCGCCTGGGACGGTTGGTGGTCTACGCCTGCCTTCTCACTGTAGCGTTGCTCTACTTGATGCCCTTGTGGGTTATGGTGGTGACGTCTCTCAAGTCGCTCGACGAGATCTACGCAGGCTCCTTTATCGGCCTTCCGAAGACCGTGACCCTTGACGCCTGGCGCGCCGCCTGGTCGCAGGCCTGCATCGGAACGGAGTGCACCGGGCTTAAGCCCTACTTCGTGAACTCGCTGCTGATGGTGATCCCCTCGGTAGTCCTTTCAACGGGCATCGGCGCCATCAATGGCTACATCCTGACGAAGTGGAAGTTTCCCGGTGCAAACTTCGTGTTCGGCCTGCTCCTGTTCGGCTGCTTTCTGCCTTACCAAGCGGTCCTGATCCCGATGGCACGCACCCTCGGCCTACTTGGGCTCGCCGGAAGCATACCGGGCCTGATCTGCGTACACGTCGCCTATGGCATCTGCTTCACGACCCTGTTCTTCCGGAACTACTTCGTATCGCTTCCGGACGAATTGACCAAAGCAGCGATGGTGGACGGCGCGGGCTTCTTCCGGATTTTCTGGAGCGTCATCCTTCCGACGTCGATCCCCATCATCGTGGTGTCTTGCATCTGGCAGTTCACCCAGATCTGGAACGACTTCCTCTTTGGTGTCTCGTTCACATCAGGGGCAAGCAGTCCGATAACGGTTGCGCTCAATAACATCGTCAACGTGACGACCGGGCGCAAGCAATACAACGTCGACATGGCAGCTGCCATGATCGCCGCGATCCCCACCCTCTTTGTCTACATCGTCGCTGGACGCTACTTCGTCCGCGGGTTGACCGCTGGCGCTGTGAAAGGCTGATACCATGTCTACTCTTGAAATCGATCGCGTTCGCAAGGCCTACGGGAGCCTCGAGGTTCTCAAGGAAGTCTCGATATCGATAGGCACCGGTGACTTCCTGGTGTTGCTCGGCCCTTCCGGCTGCGGAAAGTCGACGCTTCTCAACATGATTGCCGGACTTGAAACGATCAGCGGCGGCGACATTCGCATTGCTGGGAAGGTCGTGAATAACCTGTCTCCGAAAGACCGGGACATCGCCATGGTGTTCCAGTCCTACGCGCTCTATCCCACGATGACAGTGCGCCAGAACATCGAATTCGGCATGAAGATCCGGGGGCTGTCGCAAGCGGAACGGGATAGGGCCGTGAAGACGGCCGCTGAGCTGCTGCAGATCACACATCTTCTCGACAGGAAGCCGTCACAACTTTCGGGCGGGCAGCGGCAGCGCGTCGCGATGGGGCGGGCCATCGTGCGGCAGCCGAAGCTGTTTCTGTTTGATGAACCGCTGTCCAATCTTGACGCGAAGCTTCGCGTCGACATGCGGACGGAGATCAAGCGCCTGCATCAGCGTCTTGGCACGACCATCGTCTACGTGACGCATGATCAGATCGAAGCCATGACGTTGGCCACGCGCGTCGCCGTCATGAAGGACGGTGTGGTTCAGCATCTGGATGAGCCACAGTCCGTCTATGACCGCCCGGCCAACGTCTACGTGGCGCGCTTTGTTGGCTCGCCAGCCATGAACATCGTCCCGGGCGTTCTGGAAATGCAAGGTCAGAATGTGACAGCGGTAGTGGACATCGCCGGCAAGCCGTCTGGAAGGATTTCGGGCATTCCGCTGTCGGCCGAAGCGGCGCGCAAGTACGCCGGAAAGAAGGTCCTCATAGGCATCAGACCAGAGAACTTCTCAATTGCTAACGGCGGGGCGGGCGCAATGCTCTCCGTCAACGTCGACGTTGTCGAACCGACGGGTCCGGACACACTTGTCGTCTTCCATCTTGGCGGGGTCGAAGTCACGGCCCGGTTGCCGCCTAAGCAAGCCGACGCTGGCCGAGAAGCCACCTTATCGATCGACACGTCCAAGATTGTTCTCTTTGACGCAGACACCGAAACTCGCATCGATTGAGTGAATGTAATGACACAGACCGCTGACATCGTCATCATTGGGTCGGGCATCGGCGGCGCATCGCTTGCTTACAGCTTGGCACCGTCTGGCAGGCGCATCGTTATCCTCGAGAAAGGTGACTTCTTGCGTGATGCCCCGCAAGCCAGGGACGACATAGAGATCTTCCAAAAGGGCTTTTACCGCAACACCGAGGAATGGTACGGGACAGACGGACAGAGCTTCCTGCCTGGCAATTATTACTACGTGGGCGGAAACTCGAAGTTCTTCGGCGCGGTGATGTTTCGCTACCGCGGGGAGGATTTTCTTCCACGAAGCCATATGGACGGGGTATCACCGGGCTGGCCAATCTCTTACGACGAATTGTCACCGTGGTATGATGCGGCGGAAGCTGTTTTCCGGGTGCGCGGAAGCACCAACGACGATCCGACGGAGCCGCCTCACGCTAAGCCTTACGGCTTTCCGCCTGTTCCCGACGAGCCGGCAATAGCTTCCGTGCGCAGGCGACTTGAAAAGGCGGGTGTTCATCCTTCGCCCCTGCCGCTTGCGATCGACATCGAGGCATGGCTACGGCGAGCGAAAACCGGATGGGACGCGTTTCCGAATACGGGAGATGGCAAGATCGACGCGGAAGTCGGGCCGCTTTCGCAAGCGTTGTCGTATCCCAACGTCACCCTGATCACAGGGGCGAACGTATCCCGACTGGAAACAGACGGGAGCGGAAGCAGGGTCGAAGCTGCGGTTTTCACAAAAGATGGGGTGGAGCAACGGATTTCGGCAGGCACCTTCGCGGTGGCTGCTGGGGCGGTGCAATCCGCGGCTCTATTGCTTCGATCGGCGAACGGCGCCCATCCTACGGGTCTCGGCAACAGTTCCGACCAACTTGGCCGCAACTTTATGAACCACAACACGAGCGCGATGCTGACGATTGATCCGTTTGCGCCCAACACTAGCGTCTATCAGAAGACGATCACCTTCAATGACTTCTATAACGCAGACAATGATCTCGGTTTTCCGCTCGGCAACGTTCAACTGCTTGGGCACATCACCGGTAACATCCTGAAGGCCAATTTCCCGGTTCCGGCTCCTGCCTGGTTTACCAGGGTCCTTGCGCGCTACGCCTACGGCTGGTTCCTGACGAGCGAGGATCTGCCGAATCCGGAGAGCCGGGTGATGGTCCGCGACGGCCGAATTGTCATGAATTGGGTTCGCTCGAATATGCGGGCCCACGAGGCACTGATCAAGGAGACCCGCGCTGCCATGCGAAAGGCGGGCTTTCCAATCGTGCTGACACATACGTTTGGTCGGAAAACGACGTCTCATCAATGCGGCACTGCACGCTTAGGCAACGATCCGAAAACTTCAGTCGTCAATTTGGATTGCCGCAGCCACGACGTTGAGAACCTGTACGTCACCGATGCCTCCGTTCTGCCGACGTCGGCTGCAGTAAATCCCGCGCTTACAGTAGCAGCCCTGGCCATCAAGGCCGGCTTTTCCATCGCGAGGTGACCCTGATGTCGTTTTCTGATTGGGTATCAGCGCGGTTGGGAATATTGCCTCCCGAGCCAGACGAACTCTATTCGTACGACTACATCGTGGTCGGCGGGGGATCGACGGGATGTGTCATTGCCGCTCGCTTATCTGAGGATCCGAGCGTGAACGTCTTGCTGCTCGAGGAAGGCCCCAGAGACCTCAATCCCTACATCCATATTCCTGGTGCGTACTACAAAACAGCCCAGGGCTCGCTTCTGAAGCGCATCCCATGGGAACCGATGCCCGAGCAAGGCCGCACTGCCCATCCGACCATGGTACAGGCAAGGGTCCTCGGCGGCGGAAGTTCCGTCAACGCAATGATTTACATCAGGGGCGTACCCTCGGACTATGACCAATGGGCCCAAATGGGGGCGGATGGCTGGGCCTATTCCGAAGTGCTGCCCTATTTCAAGCGCGCGGAAAACAACAATCGGTTCTGCAACGAAGCGCACGGCGTGGGCGGTCCGCTTGGCGTATCCGATGTGGACTACATCCATCCTTTGACGCGCGCATGGCTGCAAGCCTGCCAACAGGCTGGCCTGCCGTACAATTCGGACTTCAATTCCGGCGACCCGACTGGCTGCGGCCTGTACCAAATTACCGCTCAGGATGGCCGCCGCAGCTCGGCGGCAATCGCCTACCTCAAGCCAGCCCGCAACCGCCGCAACTTGCGTGTTGAAACAGGCTCGACCGTCACTCGAGTAATCATCGAGAAGGGACGGGCGGTGGGCGTCGAATGCATGCGCGGTAAACACAAGGTCACGCACAAGGCGAAGCACGAGGTGGTTCTCTCAGCCGGCGCGATTGCGACGCCGAAACTGCTTATGCTGTCGGGCATCGGGCCAGCCGAACAGATTCTGCGCCAAGGCATAGACGTTCACGCCGACCTGCCCGGCGTTGGGCAGAACCTGCAGGATCACATCGAAATATCACTCGTATACCAACTCAACGGCCCGCACAGCTACGACAAGTACAAGAAGCTGCATTGGAAGGCGGCGGCCGGATTGAACTATGCGCTGTTTCGAAACGGCCCGGCCTCCTCGAACCTCATCGAGGGAGGCGCGTTCTGGTGGGGAAACAGGAACGAAACGGTTCCCGACATTCAGTACTTCATGGTGGTCGGAGCAGGTATCGAAGAGGGCGTTGACGCAGTGCCGGGCGGCAACGGCTGCACTGTAAACCTCGGGCAGATAAGGCCGAGATCCAGAGGCGAAGTAACTCTCGCCAGCTCGGACCCGCTTGCAAATCCGCGCGTCGCTCCACGGTACTTCTCGGATCAATACGATCTGGAGGCGATTACTGACGGGACGATGGCCGCGATTGATATCATGTCGCAGCCAGCTATCGCGAAATACGTGGCAGCGAGGCATACTCCACAGTCGAGAATGAAGACGCGCGAAGAGATCAGGACTTTCTGCCAGCAAGATGCGCACGCAGCACTGCATCCGTCAGGAACGTGCCGGATGGGCAAGGACGAAATGGCCGTCGTCGACCCCCACCTCCGTGTACGTGGCATTGAAGGTCTCCGCGTTGCAGACGCTTCAATCATGCCAACACTTATCTCCGGGAACCCGAACTCCGTTTGCATCATGATCGGTGAGCGGGCGGCAGACTTCTTGCGAGCCTAGAGGTTCTCGGCGGGCCTCGTCGGTCTCTGGCCGGGGACAGGGGCTCTGTGCGACAAGTCGGCTGTCCGTGGGGCAGTCTGTCCGCTTCGCCGAGACACGTTGGGCGAAGAACTTCCGAGTTATGCCCGGGACGGGCCGCGACCGACTGGACGCGCCGTCTCCATCACGCGGCGGAGATCTCTGCGAGCACCCCGTCGCCACTTATTTCACCGCAGAGCAGGATTGTCTTTCCACAGAGTTCCAGCGGCAAGCTCGGCGTACCCTAGATTGTAGACTGCCCGCATGTATTCGGTATTGAACGGGTCGGACATCGAATAGGGGAGTTGGACGTCGATGGACGCGAGATGGAAACGCGCCCCGGTCAACTTGGAATAATTGTAGAGGGCCATCAGCGCGCCCTGTGTCTGCGACTTCACGAAGATCGAGTACGCCCTTGCGATAACGGACAGCGTTTTGTCTGGTGTGGTGGCAAATTCCGGCATCAGCGCATTGTTGACAATTACGTAGAAGTTGACGCTCTGCCGTCTGGATGGCACGAGGCTCTTGTCGCTCGCCAAGAGAACCTGCGGAAGCATTAGGACCTGCGAAGCGGAACCGCCATCCGAATGCATCTCCTTGAATTTGCGCCCAGTCGACTCGGCCTCGATCATCACCGCAGGGTAAATGCCGGGGATACTCGCCGACGCCACCAGAACGTCCTGAAACAACTTCAACGCCTCTGGGCGACCACTGTCGGCGATGGCACCCATGTTCCAGATGACGGCCCGCTGTGTGTCAAGGTTGGTCGTTAGCACGAAAAGGCGGCGACCTTTCCGGTGTTCGACCGCAACCTGTGCCAGGATCGTGGGGGTAATGATCCGCGCGACCATCCGCGTGAGCGGATCGGAACTCAACAGGCTGGGACCCAACACTCCAGCTAGGCTCTTGCTTGCAGCGAGACCCTTCGCAACGCCACTCGTGTACAAATGCACCAGTGTGCCGTCATAGGCGGACCCGAGGAACGCCAGCGGTGCGATGAGGGCTCCTGTGCTCACCCCGGTGACGATGTCGAACTTAGGGCGGGTCTGCGCAGCGCTCCACGCAGAAAGAACGCCCACACTGAAGGCTCCGCCCGAGCCGCCGCCAGAGATCATGAGGACGTCGAGGCCACCCGGCTTAACCGCAGGTGCCCACTGCTCGCCATTGTTGGGAAACTCACTGAACTGGGCGTCGAGGTAGCTGCGGATCTCGCCGTAGCCGGTGATGGAGGCCTTTGCTGCCTCCTTAGCGTCAACGGCTCGGTCCAGCGTCTGCATGCAACCAGTGAGGAGGAGGGCGGCCGGAGCCACGACCATCAGCAGTCTGACCATATCGGCCGCCAAACGTGTGGCGGCCATGACCACCGCAAAAGCGGGCACTAAGCCGAAGTCACCTCGACCACGGAGAATTTCTTGCCGAGCCGTAATCATCTTTGGGCATAACCTCGGTTCGTTGCGCCGCGCTCGAAGGCGATAGGCTCGCGAACGTTGGGTGGGTCGGCTTCCGGCGCAGGGAGATCGTTTACAGGCTTTGTCAATCGTACAAGGCGTTTGACTACCTCGACTCCGTCGTCGATGAGCGTGAAGATTATCGGAATGACAATGAGGCTAAGCAGCGTCGATGCTATCACACCACCAATCACCACAATTGCCATCGGTTGCCGGAAACTTGAATCGCCACCCGTCAAACTGAGTGCGACAGGAAGCATGCCCGACGCCATGGCGATGGTGGTCATGACGATGGGACGCGCGCGCTTGTGGCAGGCGTCTATGAGAGCATCGAACCTGGACATGCCCTGACGGCGCGACATGATTGCGTACTCGACGAGGAGGATCGAGTTCTTAGTCACCACGCCCATCAGCATGAGCAAGCCGATGACGACCGACATGGAGAAGCTCGTTCCGGTTGCCACCAATGGAAGCAGTGCGCCACCGATCGAGAGCGGAAGGGCCATCAAGATGGTGAACGGCTGCAGGAAGTCATGGAAGAGCAGAACGAGTACCGCGTAGATGCAGAACACACCGATCGCCATTGCCAGGGCGAAACTCTGCATCATCTCTGAACTGCGTTGGAGTTCGCCCTGCTGCACCAGGGCCACACCCGCTGGCAGGTTCTGGAGGGCGGGAAGCCCCATCGCCTCGCGATTGACATCTCCCAGGATGCGGCCGTTCAGCTCGACCGAAAGAGTGACGTTGCGCATTCGATCAATGCGGTCGATCTGCGAAGGGCTGCCGCCGATACGGATGTCAGCGATCGATCCGAGATCGACGCTACCACTCGTTCCGACCACCCTGATATTCTTGATGTCGTCGAGAGTGGTGCGTGCCGCGGGGGCGAACCGGACGACTATGGGGACCTGCCGCTGCGGCAGATTGAGCTTTGGCAAGGCTGAAGAATAGTCGCCGCTTGTGGCCACGCGCACGGCCTCGGCGATGGAGCTCGATGTCACTCCCAGGGCCGCTGCCCGTGCGAAATCGGGCACAATCTGAACTTCTGGAGCCTGCCTCGACGCAGACGACGTCACCGCCCCGATGCCGTTCAGCGTCCGTAGCTGTTCCTCCACCACCGTGCCTACACCATCAAGTACGGTGGAATCGTCACTGGCTAGCGTGATGTCGAGCTTGGTTCCGGATGCTCCGCCACCGGTTTCGACACGGATGCCGGGGAGGACCGAGAGAGATTGGCGGATATCCTTTTCGACTTCCGACTGCTTCCGGCTCCGCTCCTCGATCGGCGTCAACGTGACAACAAGCGTGGCGGTGCCGACACTGCTCGTCGTTGTAGCATCAGGACCGCCCCCGGAGGCCGCCGAGCCGACCGACGCAAAGACATGCGTCACTTCATCGATCTTGCCGACGATGTCAGCCGCCTTGCGGGTTGTGGCTTCTGTCTGCTCGATGGTTGCGCCGGGCTGCAGAGTGAGCGTGACTTGTGTCCGAGCTTCATCGGCGGCGGGCAGGAAGCCCGACTTCAGGAATGGAATGGCAGAAAGTGACAGCGCAACGACGGCTGCCGTCAAGCACATCGAGATCTTCCTGTGTCTTAGCGCCGCCTTCGCGATGGCCATGTAGACGCGCATGATGCGGCCATCCTTCTCTTCAGTCGGATGGGCCTTCATGAAATACGCGGCCATCATCGGTGTCAGTAGCCGGGCGACGACGAGCGATGCGAGCACGGCCACTGCCGCGGTAACCCCGAATTGTCGAAAAAGAAGTCCTGGAATGCCGCTCATGAAGGCGGTTGGCAGAAAGACGGCGACGAGCGTAAAGGTGGTCGCGATCACAGCTAGCCCGATCTCGTTGGCGGCCTCGAGCGCGGCATCGAGTGGGCTCTTGCCCATCTTGAGGTGACGGGCGATGTTTTCGACCTCAACGATAGCGTCGTCAACGAGAATACCGACCACGAGCGACAGAGCCAGCAACGTCACGATGTTGAGGCTGAAGCCGGCCAGATACATCGCGAGAAACGTTGGAATGACAGACAACGGGAGCGCCACGGCCGACAAGATCGTGGCGCGCCAATCGCGAAGGAAGAGCCAGACGACGACGACCGCAAGGATTGCCCCCTCGAACAGCATGTGCATCGAGCCGCTGTAGTTGTCGAGGATGGGGCCGACTGTGCTATAGGCCTCGTCAATCCGTACGTTGGAGTGCGTTGCTGCAAACTTCCGCATCGCCGCTTCGACGTCAGCGGCAACCCCTGTATCGGAGAACCCGTTCGAGCGTTTGATCTCGACCGCAATCACGGGTTGGCCGTCGAGGTAGGCTGCGGATGATCGGTCCGCAAAGCTGTCTGCGACAGATGCGACCTCGTCCAGGCGAACTTGTTGCCCGTTGGCGAGGGGAATTCGAAGTTCTTTCAGGTCGTCGACAGAAGGCACGGCACCCAGTGTCCGCAGCGTCTGACGGGTGCCGCCGATCTCTCCGAGACCTCCCGAGGTGTCCGTTTGGACCGACTTCAACTGCGCTGATACGGTGGCCGCGGTGACCCCGAGCGATGCCATGGTCGTAGGAGCGAGATCGACATGAACCTCGCGGTCGATCCCGCCAACACGGCTGACCTGTCCTACCCCCGGCACGGACAGGAGCGCCTTCGTCATGTCGTTGTCGACAAACCAGGATAGCTCCGTCTCGTTAAGATCTGCAGAGCGGATCGCGTATGTCACCAAGGCCGCGCTCTGCACGGTGACCTTGGTCACGCTCGGCGTCTCCATCTGGGCGGGCAGGTCAGCCTTGGCACTGTCCACGGCATTGCGAACCTCGTTCAGCGCCTCTTCACTGTTCTTCTCCAATTTGAAGGAAACCCGAATCGAGACTGTGCCGTCGGTGACCGTCGTCGTGATGTGGTCGAGGCGGCTCAGGGAAGAGAGATTATCCTCGATTACGCGGGCAACTTCCGTCTCGAGTTGCGTCGGCGCTGCACCGTCTAGCGAGGCGACGATACTGATCGTCGGAAGGTCCATGTCGGGGAAGTTCTGGACCGGTAGATCCTTGAATCCCAGCAGTCCGCCGACGGTAAGCATCGCGAACAACAATATCGCCGGAACAGGGTTGTGAATGGACCATGAGGAGAAGTTCATCAGCGTTCTCCTGCGATGGTCACAAGGGCGTTATCCGAGAGAAACGCCCCGCCTGCCGCCACGACTTTCGCTGACTGCTCCATGCCGGAAACGATTTCGACTTCGTCGTTCCTGCGCCGCCCCGTTTCGACACGCACCCTTCGCACGCGGTTGTCCTTGTCCGCTGCAAACACGTAAGTTATCCCGTCACGGAAAACGATTGCCGTCTCGGGTACCGTGAGGGCCGGTGTGAGCTGGAGCTCGATGCTACCAGTCACATAGAGTCCAACGCGCGACTCGAGGTCGGCGGGAAAAGCGACGTAGACGATCACGCGACCGGTGCCGGTGCTGACCAAGGGGCCAACGAGCCTCACCTTGCCTTGAATGCGCCGTCCACCAGGCCCGCGGATCTCAACGGACTGTCCCTCTGTGATGCTTGCAAGGTAGTCCGCCGACACTTCGGCCTGCCACTCCACCCGCTGTTGGCGGACCAGTCGGAATAGCTCCGTGCCGGTCGACACGACCGCACCGAGATCGGCGGTGCGCGAAGTGACAAGTCCGTCGTCGACGGCCGTGATGGTCGTCTGATCGAGCTTGATCTTCTGGCTTTCGAGGGCCGCCTTTTCTGATTCAAGGCCTGCAATTGCAGTTTGCTCGTCGGTCAGCCGCTCGGCGATCTTTTCGTCAGAAAGCGCCCCGGAAGGGCGTAACTGCCTGGCGCGATCCGCATTCGCCCTGGCTTTCGCCAAAGTCGCCTTGGCGGTTTCGACTGCGGCCTCCTGCTTGCGAATATCTGCCCGGACGGTGTCCTGTGAAAGGCGGACAAGGGTCTGCCCCTTTGTCACAACGGAGCCGACGTCGACCAGAACTTCGGTTATGCGAAGGCCGCCCGTCTCGGAGGCTATGATTGCTTCTTGCCAAGGCTTCAGCCAGCCGCTTGCAGGAATTGTCTCTGGCCATTCTCGCTGTTTGGGAATCACCAAAGAAACGGTGAGGGTGGGGGCGGCGGGCTGATCCGCCCCTGCACTGCTGCTGAACGGCAACAGGAGCGCCAAGCCAAAAATGGCGGAGACAGAGACAATCGGCTTTCTCAACGATGCTTTCCTCGTGGTTTGCCGCATCCGGAGAGCCATTTCAACTCTGCAACCGATGCCACCGCGCCACGAGTAGCGGGACGAACGTAAAGTGCGGTCAAGTTAGTGTTAAGCTAAGTAAAATTCGGCCTCAGACCTGCATTTGTGCGATATGAGTGACCGGGCTGAATGACGGGCAAAGGTAAATGAACAAGGTTCTCCTCATCGACGACGACATCGAGCTGACGACACTTCTGCAGGAGTACCTGACGGAAGAGGGGTATGATGTTGCAACGGACACGGACGGCCGCGCAGCTATTGCGGCTGCTGCTGGCAACGCGGTGGACATAATCGTTCTGGATATCATGATGCCGCGGATGAACGGGATCGAGGTGCTGCAGAGGATAAGAAAGCTGAGTCAGGTTCCCGTCCTCATGCTCACTGCCAGGGGCGACGACGTCGATCGGATATCCGGGCTGAACCTCGGAGCGGACGACTATGTGCCTAAGCCCTGTTCGCCGGGAGAACTCGCGGCGAGGTTGCGGGCAATCCTGCGCCGAGCAAGCCAGCCTTCGGTCAACGCATCTACCGACACGCTCAGAGCGGGACATCTCGCGATGCATCCAAGCAGCAGAACCGCCGAGTGGCGCGGGAAGCCTTTGGATCTCACCGGAACGGAGTTCAGCCTGCTCGAGGTTCTCGCCCGCAACGCTGGCCAGCTTGTGTCGAAGCAGGACATCTCGAGGCGGGCCTTTGGAAAGCCGCTGACCCCGTTCGATCGTCGGATCGACGTGCATATCAGCAGCGTTCGCCAGAAGCTTGGACTTAGAGACGACGGACAGCCCTGGATACAGTCGGTCCGTGGTCAAGGCTATCAACTGCTTCTGGACTGATCCATGCCCCGGCTTTTTTGGAAGTTTTTCGCGACCATTTGGCTAACGCTCGCGACAACTGTCGCGGTCATCATCCTAACGGTCTACCTCTTTCAGATCCCGCCTCCCGCGGGGGAACAGGAACACCAGGAGCGAACCGTCATCCTGAACCTTACGGCGAGCGTGCTGACAAGAGATGGCGAGGATGCCGCCGAGCGCTTCGTCCGCACAAGCGAGGACACCGTGCCGGTCGGCCTCACGCTCTTGAAGAGCATGGACACCGGTGCATGTTCGGACGAGACCACGGCAGACACGAGATCCGTCCTGAAGGACGGACGTTGCTACCACATTTCTGTTGCCGCTCACGCAAACGTCGTCTTTGACTATCTTGCACTGTCAATGCCGTGGATCGCGATATTCATCTCCAGCACGATTTCAGCCGCTGCGCTCGCCAGATATCTTATTCGCCCTGTCGTTCACCTGCGCGATGGCCTGAGCGCCCTCGCGCATGGCCGTTTCGAGGTCCGTATCGGGAACGAGATGGCTGGGCGCAGGGACGAGGTCACCGCGCTTGCGCATGATTTCGACTCCACTGCAGCCCGGCTGCAGGAGCTTCAGGATGCACAGCAGAGGCTCTTTCACGATGTGTCCCATGAGTTGCGCTCGCCGTTGTCCCGATTGCAGGCCGTCGTTGGTGTTCTTCGACAAAGCCCGGCAAAGCTCAATGTGATGCTGGATCGAATGGACCGGGAGGTCGAGCGGCTCGATGCGCTCGTCGGCGAGGTCCTGACGCTAGCGCGCCTGACAGCCAAATCTACCGCCCCTCTGAAAACGCAGACCTTGGATGTCATTGACCTCCTCAACGAAATCCTGAGCGACGCAGCATTCGAGGCACAGGCGCGAAACATTTCGATCACCAAGAGCGTTGATGGCGTCTTCCCTGCCGAGGTCGAAGGCGAACTGATATACAGAGCGATGGAAAACATCGTCCGCAATGCCGTCAAGTACACCGCTGACCAGTCGCGGATATCGGTTTCATGCGCGACGACCGCCGACATTCTCAAGATCCGCGTGGTGGATCAGGGGCCGGGCGTCATACGAGACGAACTCGAGCGCATTTTTCAGCCATTCTCCCGCGGGAACGATGCCGGGCCGAGAGGGGGATATGGTCTTGGCCTCGCGATCGCACGGCAGGCAGTGGAGCGGCACGGCGGGCGAGTCTACGCCTCGCTGCCGGAGACAGGTGGTCTGGCCATCACCCTCGAACTCCCCCGCAGGCCGACCCCTCAAGGTCCGTCGGGCGATCAAAGCCCGATCCATACCAATTGAGCTGGGGGGACCCGGCGAGCCGCAGATGGTGCCTTTTAGATTTTACCCAACTTTACACTGCCTTTACGGCCATTAACGCTGGCAGCGCTAAAACCTGAGCCACGATCACGACTCAGAGATTTGGCAAATGACGTTCGGCCTCCAGATACCCGAAATACCTCCGCGCGCAGTGCTCTGCGTGATACTTCTGTCGTCAGTTTCCTCCTGTGCAAACGTGCCATTGCAAGCAGGAGCGACGCTTGGATCCTACGCGGGGATGACAAAGTCAGGCGGCGCTCTGACGAAGGCGAATCTCCGCGTCGATGCATCGCCGCTACTTGCTGCGCAGACGGTGCGGATCGTGCCGACGGCGGCGCAAGTACGCAGCGCCGGAGCCATCGGACCCGAAGACCTCGCGCTTGTCACCAACAATATCGACCGAGCCCTCTGCACCGGTCTCAGCGAACGGTTCAAGGTCGTGGCGGCGAACCAGCCGGCAGACCTGATCGTCCGCGCGACGGTCACAGATATCGTCAAGACGAACCGGGCGGCTGCGGCGACCTCGACGGTTGCGTCCCTCGGTGTCGGTGCGGTGTTCGCCGTTCCAGTTCCGAGGCTTCCGATTGGGCTCGGCGGTCTTTCGGTAGAGGCCGAAGCGGTTGGCCAGGACGGGTCGCAGGCGGCCGCCATGGTCTGGGCGCGCGGTGCGAACATGCTTACGACAAGGGCGCGGATATCTATGATTGGGGATGCCTATTCCCTCGCGTCCGCGTTCGGCAACGATTTCGCCCGCATGCTCGTCGCTGGCCGTGACCCGTTTCATGGATCAACGACCGGGCTGTCATTGCAGAAGATGAAGGCGTCCCTCGGCGGTGATCCCAAATACGAGGCCTGCAAGGCATTCGGATCCGCCTCCGGTCTGAAAGGGGCTGTTGCCGGCCAACTCGGTCTACCGCCAGCCTGGACCGACAAGGGTGCCGAACCCGTCCAGGCAGCACATGCGATCGGCGCGTCCGCTGCGGTCGCTGTTCCCAACGGCATGCTGGCAGCTCCATCTCAAACCAACCAATAGAACCCTGAAAGGATATCGCATGAAGACGAATCTCAGGCTCGCAGCCATGTGCGCCGCAATTCTTGCCGCTGACGTCACTTTTGCTGCAAGCGCCCCGACGTTCCTGCAGTCCCAAGAAGTCGCGGCCGTGTTAGCCGATGGCCAGCCGTGGTCGGCGCTTACACCGGATGGCAAGGCACTTAAAGTCACCCTCAAGACTGATGGTACAGGAAGCATCCGCGGACCTCTGCCCTTTACGCTTTCTATCACCTGGGTTGTCAGCGGCGAGACCCTCTGCATCGACGGCAGGATGGGGAAGCGGTGTCTGCGGTTTAGCAAGGTCTCCGGCGGCCTGCAGGGTTGGGACGGCAACAAGCCTGATCTGAGGTTTAGCCGCTAGCGGCATGGGACCAAAAGCATTGCGTCCCATGAATTCCGAGAAAATCTATGGTGATCTCGATGAAGTGCACAACGATCTTGATGTCGCTGTCAGTTACGCTGGCAAGCCAGTCGGGTGCGGTGGCCCAGGTCCCGCCTCCCGTTCTGCTCCCGCCGCCTGTGTTGCTCCCTATTCCCGGGCCTCCCGCTCCTCCACCACTTTTAGTGCCGCCGCCACCGCCGGACTATGTCCAACGATACGATCTCGACCGGTGCGCGTATGGCCATCGCTACTCAGCCGACAACGGTAGGTACCAGCCTCAGGATGGCCCTCGAGGGCATTGCTCCTTCCCCTGAAAACGGAGCGGTGAGAGGCGATGAGGCGAAGCCGTCGGACCCCACAAGCTTTCACGGTACTCCCTCGCCGTGGAGGCGGAGGGGGTCGTGACCCGCGCTCCGGCAGGACGCCTGCACCCAAACCCGTTCATGGCCAACTGAGAAACGACGACATGAGAAACCGCCCCGCAAGGCGAATTTTGCTCTCCTTCAGGAACAAAGCGCTGAAGACCGTGCTCGGTTTCTTGGGGCTCTTGCTGATTGCGGGCTGCGTGGTTGGCCCTGACTACGAGCGACCTCAGCTTGCCGTTCCAGTTCAGTGGGGAAGTGGCAAGCCACAGAAACCAGCCAAGCAGCCTGATTTATCGAGGTGGTGGCGACAACTCGACGATCAGCTACTCGACAGTCTGATCACCGAGGCCGTCGGAGGCAATCTGGACGTCGCTGTTGCCAAGGCTAAAATCCGTGAGGCGCGTGCAACCTATCGGCAACAGCAGGGGGCACTCCTTCCTGCGGTCGAGGGGGCCGCGTCGGCAACGCGCACGCGTTCGGGGGCGTCGGTTGTCGGCTCTGAGCCGACCGTCTACAGCCAATATCAGGCTGGCTTTGATGCGAGTTGGGAACTCGACCTCTTTGGGGGAAATCGGCGCGCCCTTGAAGCGGCACGGCATGGCGCGGAGGCTGCCGAGGAAGACCTGCGCGACACGCTGGTCACGCTCGTTGGAGATGTCGCGTCCTACTACGTTCAGGCACGGGAATACCAAGCACTCCTTGCGCTCGCCCGGCGGTCTTCCGAATCCCAGGTGCAGACCGCAAGGCTGACACGAGAGCAATTCCGGGCCGGCGAGGCAACCGGCGTTGACGATGCCAAGGCGAACGCTCAGGCTCTCTCTACCGCGGCCGACATACCAACGTATCAAATCTCCTACGCCCAGGCCGTACATCGCCTCAGCGTCCTCCTCGGTCAGCCACCTACAACGCTGGAGGCGAGGCTGAATGGTGGTGGTCCGGTCCCGTTGCCGAAGGAGCCCGTTGCGACGGGGATTCCGGCCGATGTTCTCCTGAATCGCCCGGACGTACGCTCAGCAGAGCGGAACCTCGCGCAATCCACCGCGAAGATTGGGCAAGCAGAGGCTAACCGCTACCCGTCGATCAGCTTGACGGGAAGTATCGCATCCTCGGCGTTGAGTCCGAGCGACTTGGGCAAGAAATCGACGCTCGGTTGGAGTATTGGCCCGACCCTCGTTGTGCCGATCTTCCAGGGCGGGCAGCTCAGGGCGGCCGTCGACGTCGCAAGGGCCCAGCGTGACCAATCCTACGTCGCCTACCAAGCCGCTGTACTGAAAGCTATGGAGGAGGTCGAGAACGCGATTGTCTCGCTGTCCCAGACGCGGACGCGCTATGCGAAACTCGGTTCCGCGACCGCATCGTACCGCCGGGCCACTGATCTCTCGCGTACGCTGAATGAGGCGGGTGCAGCCGATTTCTTCGATGTTCTCGATGCAGAACGCTCCGTTTATGCTGCCGAGGAAGCGATGATCCGCAGCCGCGCGGACATCGCCGCTTACTTCATCGCCCTTAACAAGGCACTCGGCGGCGGCTGGGACGGCGGCATCGACGTGTCAAAGCCCGCCGTCGTCGATGTCGATGCGCGGCCCCGCCTCGCGCACTCCAGGCCGAAGGTAGGCGGCTAGACTTGCATGGACTCCACATGGCCGCGGTTGACTAGCCGGGCTCTCTCGATTGACGCGCCCTGTTTGGCCACGGCGGGGTAGAAATGCACGATGGTGCATCATTGTTTGCTCCATATTGCATTAATACGCACACTCGTGCATATGTGAGCAAAGATTCATGCAGCGAGGTTACAAAAATGAGTCCAACCACTGTGGTTTTCGACATCGGCGGCGTGTTGATCGATTGGAACCCTGCCTATCTCTATCGCAAGCTCCTTCCAGACGATGCGACCGTTTCTAAATTCCTAGCCGAGGTCTGCACATCCGCTTGGAACGAGCAGTTCGACGCGGGTATGCTCTTCGCCGATGGAATTGCCGAACTCAGCGCTCGCTGTCCGGAACACGCCGAGTTGATAGAGGCGTACTGGAGCCGCTGGCACGAGATGTTAGGTGGGGAGGTGGAGGGAACGCCTCAGATTCTGGCGCGACTGAAATCGGCCGGTGTGCCTGTTCACGCAATCTCCAATTGGTCGGCTGAGACTTTTACACGCACGCAATCGATGTTTCCGTTTTTAAACGATTTCGATGTTCTGGTGGTTTCCGGACGGGAGCGGCTCGTCAAGCCAGACTCAGCAATCTTCGATCTGTTCTTGAAGCGTGCAGACGCGCGTGCGGAGGATTGCATTTTCATCGACGACAATCCCGCAAACATTGCTGCGGCGTCGAGACTCGGATTTCAAACCGAACATTTTCAGACTGCTGCCAAGTTAGAACTCAGATTGACAGCCCTTGGTGTTCTTGCCCCGCTCGAGGAGATCGCGGGATGAGCCCCGAAAAGGAGGAACTGGCAGCCCTTTCACCAGTTGAACGTCAGGCCATCATTCTGGAAAAGGTCAATGCCTCCGGCCGCGTAACGGCTGTCGCGCTGGCTCAGGAATTCGAGGTCTCAGAGGATTCAATCCGGCGCGACCTGCGTGAGCTCGTCGATGCAGGGCTGGTCCAGCGGTTCCACGGAGGGGCGTCGCGCCTCGTGACTCCGGCCCTCGACTTCCATCGTCGTGAAACACTCGGAACTGAGGAGAAGCTACTGATTGGCCGAGCCGCTGCCGCGGCTATACCAAACGGTGCGACGCTGCTCGTTGATTCAAGCACCACCGTGGTTCAATTCATTCGTCAATTTCCGGCGGCGCTGTCGGTACGCATCATCACGAGTTCGGTGGACGTTGCGGGAGCAGGGCTCGATCATCCGCTCGCGGAAGTCATCCTGCTTGGGGGAAGGCTAAGTAGGTTCACACGTAGCGCCACAGGAGCCAGCGCAATCGAGGCGGTGCGCGAGCTCAGAGTCGACTTCTGTGTGCTGGGAACCTGCGGCATCGACGATGACCTGATGCTTCGCGCAGACGACTTCGAGGACGCCTTCTTTAAGAGGGCAATGATCAGGGCGTCGAACAAGACCTTGGTGCTCGCATCATCTGACAAGCTCGGACAGGTGGCCACGCACGAAGTCGCGCCGATCGCCGCCGTATCCCAGCTCTTCACCACAAGCCAAGACAGTTCGATGCTAACGCGCATTCGCGAGATGGGCGTGGATGTCGAGACGGTCTGACACATTCAAAGAGGGATATTATGAGCTATTCGCCGGATCAGGACGCCAGGGCGGTGTTGTTGCCTGCATTTGACACTCTCGATTTCGCGGACGTCATGGAGCCGTTTCTCGAGCAGGGAGGATACGCGGTCCTGATCGGGGAGACGCGCGAAGAATATGTGGCGCGGACCATGTCCGAGACGAGGCTCTCAACCGAAACGGCAAGCCTCTTCCGCGGAGCGATAGAGAGGCTGCTGGCGAAGTGCCCAGACCTCATCGTCGCCGTGGACCAGGAAATGGGTGGAATCCAAAGGCTGCAGGGTCTGGTTCCGCCTCTGCCCACATTGCGTGAGGCCAGTTCGCTCACTGATCAAGCCGTGGCTGACTGCTGTTTCCGAACAGCCAGTGGCGCACGCGAGCTTGGTGTGACCATGTTCCTCGCACCGATTGCCGATGTCGCGGGCGCGCAAAATCCCTGGCTGTGCAATCGGCAGATGGGGACCGACGCCGCGACCGTAGCGAAGCTTGTCAAGGCATTCGTCACGGGCGTTCAGAAGGCCGGGGTTTCTGCCGTTACCAAGCACTTTCCAGGATTCGATCACCTGACCGGTGACCCGGCCCTCGTTGATGTTTCGTTACACACGACACTTGAACGCATACTGCAGAATGCGCTGCCGTTTAGGGCAGCCATCGAGGCAGGAACCAGAGCGATTATGACTGGGCCCGCACCAGTTGCCGCGATCGATGCGGAAAATGCCGCGAGCACGTCGCCTGCCGTCGTTGGTTGGTTACGGCAGCAATTCGGGTTCCAAGGTCTGGTCGTTAGTGATGATCTCGATGCGCCCGCCACCATGCGAGGTAGGTCGCTTTTGCAGACCGCGGTCGCATCGATCAATGCTGGGGCGGATCTACTGCTCGTTGGCGGTGGGCCGCACCTCTGCGATTTGTCTGAAGGCATCGCGGCCGCCGCACGGACCGGCGAGGTCTTGGCCGAACGTTTGTCGGACGCCGCGAGCAGGGTGAGACGGCATGCTGCGTTGACCTAACTCCCATCGGAATACGGGTGCTCTCCACAAGCGCCTAACCTCCGGTTCTACGGGTTGGATCAAGACGAAGGCCCGAGAAAGGAGCGGGATACAGCGCTCCGAAACATATGCTGTGATCGCGACGCGGCAAGAATGCACACGACGCGCAATTCGCGTCATCTTGCATCACCTGTTTTGACGTAGCGAAATCGAAAGTCCTAATCCCAACGGATACCCTGCGGTTCATTGATCGATACACCGGGGGTCGGATGGGAACGCCTAAAGGCAAGCCTAGCATCCGGTGTCGCTCTGCCGCTCCTTCATTGGCTGACGACGCCGGATCGCGAGCAGTCGACAAACACACCGGCGCTCCACCCGGTTTGGAGTGGGTGCGCTCGCCTCTCACTCACCTCATCTCGCGCGTCGGCACCCGCCTTTCTCCCGAAAGCCGGAATCCATCGCCAGTTTTCGCGCTTGTCGTGCAAGAATTCACCCCGAACTATGAAACCGCCCGCGCAGGTGCGTGGCTCGCCGAACTCACTTACTTCGACACGAAACTAGCATTGGCAAGTGCTTCCGCCCGGTCGGGATCCAGATCGTTCTCGACGACAAGCCGGTCAATTTCCGTGGCTGTTGCGATCCGATATGGTGCGCGTTCACCACAGCTCTCCGCCGTCGCAGTGACGACGCACGCCACGGGGCACGCGGCTTACGTTCCGTCACGGTGGCACCTCAGCCGCGCCCGCAAAGCGCAACGCGCATAGAAGGATTCGCATGCCAGATACTCAGTCCCCCTCCACTTGCACGATGCGCAGCGAACGAGATTCACTTGGCGAAGTCGAAGTACCGGCGGACGCCTACTATGGCGCGCAAACCGCCCGCGCGATCGGGAATTTTCAAATCTCCGGGATCCCGATCAGTCACTACCCGCTGTTCATCCGGGCTCTTGCATTGACGAAAAAGGCGGCAGCTCTCGCCAATCACCAAATCGGCGACCTTACGTCCGAGAAGAAGCGGGCGATAGCGATGGCCTGCGACGATGTGGCAAATGGCCAGTTGCTGGACCAGTTTGCGGTCGACGTCTTCCAGGGTGGTGCCGGAACCTCAACAAACATGAACGTTAACGAGGTTATTGCAAATCGGGCACTCGAGCATCTTGGCCTCCCTCGGGGGCGCTTCGACGTCATTCATCCCAACAATGATGTGAATCTCGCGCAATCGACAAATGACGTCTATCCAACGGCAATAAGATTGGCGTTGCTCTTCAGCTACCGGGAGCTATCGACCGCGATTGAACGACTGGCCTCCGCATTCGAAGCAAAGGCTGGAGAATTCGGAGACATCGTCAAACTTGGAAGAACCCAACTCCAGGACGCTGTCCCGATGACGCTCGGACAGGAGTTCATGGCCTTTGCCGTGACCCTGCGAGAGGATGTCCTCCGACTAGAGGAGGCGGCTCGACTCCTTGAAGAGATAAATCTTGGTGGTACCGCGATTGGAACAGGTATCACGGCTGATCCCGCCTACACGACGATCGCAACACAAGAGCTCTGTAGGATTACCGGGATCGAGCTACGACCGGCATCGGACCTTGTCGAGGCCTGTTGGGATACCGGCGCCTTCGTGCACTTTTCCGGAACCTTGAAAAGGACAGCGGTAAAACTGTCCAAGATCTCGAACGATCTACGGCTGCTTTCCAGCGGCCCGCGCGGCGGCTTTGGCGAGATTAATCTCCCTCCGATGCAACCAGGCTCGTCAATCATGCCCGGAAAAGTGAACCCTGTCATTCCGGAGGTTGTGAACCAGGTTGCATTCCAGGTCATCGGAGCAGACCTTGTTGTAACGTTGGCAGCTGAAGCCGGACAGTTGCAATTGAACGCGATGGAGCCGGTGATTGTTTTCAACCTGTTGCAGTCGATGAAGCTGTTGACGAATGCGAGCGAGACGCTCACCGCCAAATGCATTGTCGGCATCACCGCCAACATCGAGCGTTGCCGGCAGAACCTTGAAGCTGGCACTGCACTGGCGACTGCACTTGTATCACTTCTCGGGTATGAGCGATCCGCGCAAATCGCGAAGGAGGTTCTGGAAACCGGCCGTACTATAAGCGAGGTACTTGAGACGACGCTGGCGCTGCCGGCGAGCGTCAAGAACGACCTGCTAAATCCTCTCCATCTCACGAAGCCGTCGAGACTTCGGACACCGAACTGCTAACGTGCGAAGGGCGACCCACGCAGGTCAGGAATGGTAAGCGTGGAGCTCGCCTTCGCAGGCTTGCACTGCGCAGAGCCGGGAAGCGCACTGGTTCAAGCACGTCGCGGGACGGGCAAGCTCTTTTAACGCGCTTTGAGTATTCGAGCTGGCCCGCCTGCCTAGAACGCAGAAACTAGGGCCACCAACGAGTCGCGTTGAACTAACGCAGCGCCCTCGCGAGCTTCGCCAGCTTTTTCCAAGAACGACCAGATAGGGCCTGACGAAAGGAAGAGAAGGCCGATCAGGACCGCAGCAACGGCGAGATGAAGATTGGCGGTTTTGGCATATCGGATAAACACCACTTTTTCCTCCAGGTTCCTCTGTAGATTTGAGTGTCATTGAAACTGCTTTTGTTGTCCCCTTCTCACTCTTCATCTAAGTGACGCAAGTTGACGCACGCTAATGGTGGGCGACGGCGGCACGTGCGCGGTTTCGACCTGCAGATCGGAATCGGTGTTGCGTGGGGTCAAGATAGACCCAACGGCGGCTTGCGTTGATTTTAGTTGCGACCAAACAACACAGCTGGCCGCCTTCCCTTGAAGCGCAGAAGTCCCTCATTTCCTCGGGCGAGCCAGAGATCGGTGACAGCGATCATGTCGTCGCGAGACGTTACGACCTCTGTACACATATGTTCTAGTTTTGTGCTTTTGGGATCGCATAATGTATCGTCAGGAACGCGGAACGCCGAGGCTCCGAAGTTACTATGCGCACGATACTGGATTATGTCATGCAATTGCACTACATTCGTCCCATGAAGGAGATTTATAATGGTTGCAAATGCACTGGTCCAGACGCGGATTGATGCCGACATTAAGGACCGCGCCACGGCTGTCCTGCAGAACATGGGGCTGACGGTCTCGGATGCCGTTCGTATCCTTCTAACGCGAACGGCGAACGAAGGCTCACTTCCGCTGGAGATGGTCGGTAGTAGTGACGCCCATGATGCCTGGTTCCGCGCCAAGGTGTTGCAGGCACTTGAGGACACGCGACCTGATTACGAGGACGCTGATGCTGAGGCTCGCTTTCGCGAGCGCCGGGCGTCGGCTCTGCGTAAGGCAGGGGCCGGCGACCGATGAGGCTTGTCTGGGCGCAGTATGCGCTTGACGATCGCGACGCTATCTTCAGCTACATTGAAAGTGAAAATCCGAGAGCGGCGGTGCACGTCGACGAGGAGATTGCGCGTGCAGTTCAGCGTCTCCTCGACTTTCCCGAAAGCGGCCGTCCCGGTCGGGTCGAGGGAACGCGGGAATTGGTAGTTCCGCGGACACCGTATATTGCCGCCTACATGGTGACACCGGACCGTGTTCGCATTCTGCGCATCTTGCACGGTGCTCAGATATGGCCGTTTGAGTTCGGTGACGAGTGATTACAAAGCCACTTCTTTTGGCAGTCGGCGGTTCGATTCTTTTCAAGGCGGTCAGCCAGCCTTGCGATCTCGGACTTTTGGCAAGTTGCTCAAAAGCGATGCGCATGCCTTGGTGATGTGCGTAACCAACAGTTCCGAAGCCAGCTCCACGTCTCTTTTCCGGCAGGCGGCGAGGATCTCGCGATGCTCCCGGTCATCGACCCCCGTGCCGCCCGACAGGGTCAATTGAATGCGCAGGTAGCGTTCAATGCGGTCGTTCACAGACCGGATCAGGTTCATCAGGAATGGCTTGTCTGCATCCTCGTAGAGGCATGAGTGGAATTGCCAGTTCAACTCCGCCCAGCGCGCGACGTCGGTTTCGCGCGCAAACTCATCGCAATATTCTTCTGCTCTTCGAAAGGTGCGCTCGGTCATTCGCGGCATCGACAGCTTCAGGGCGTTGGCTTCCAGCATGGCCCGGACTTCGAAGATCTCTGCGATCTCGGGTTCGGTGATGCTGGTGACCACAGCGCCGCGGTTTCGGTGAAACTCGACAAGCCCCTCGGCTTCGAGGCGCTTTAGCGCTTCGCGAACCGGTATCTTGCTGACGTCGAAGAGCTTGGCGATGTCATCCTGCCGGATAGGCTCGTCTTCATCGAGCATGCCGGCGACGATCGCTTCGCGAATATACTTCGCGATGATGTCCGAAGTCGGTGGCGTATTGCCGAGCGATGGCAGGTTCAGGGCTTTGAGCGGCAATGTTCACTCCATGATCGGCCGTCGCCGACGCGTCAAACACATCGAATAACGTAGGATATATACGATCGCGCACTCAATGTCTTGACTCGTAATCGTATACGATATTCAATATAATAAAGACAAGCCGGATTGCGAGCGATGAGCGGACAAAAAATTCCTGACCTGATTGGGTATGTGACACCGCTCAGTGCGGCGCCAGGTGGGACGTTGGAGTTCAAGATCTCGTCTCAAGGAGATCGCCCAGTCTCTGCACGCGCATTTCGCCTGATGTGCTGTGATCCGAACCCGAAAGGGCCGGGCATCAAGGCAGAGGCCGCCGACTTTGGTCTCGCGAAAGAGTACGCCTGTACCGCACAGCCAGCGTTTCTCGGATCGTGCGGGTTTGGTGCCGTTGCGCTATCGGGCGATCATGAGGGCGTCAAAGTAGCCCTGAAGGTGATGCCGACCCTGCAGTCCAGTACCCTTCAGACCCTTTTTGCTTTGCAGAATGCCGATGGCACGGCCGGGGTGACGGTGGCCATACGTGACGGCGGAGTCTTCCTTCGGCGCCTGGATCAGGACCTTGAGCATCTGATGGATGTGGACTTGCCAACGGGGCGCTGGTCCAGCCTCGAAGTTGTCTTCGACGAGAAGGGCGTTTCGGTCGCCGTGTCGCCGGTCCTGAGGAAAGCGGCCGCGGAGGCTGCGTATGCAACGATCGCGGACGTGACCTGTGCGGTGCTCGCCGGCGCCGACCATATCTGCCTCGCCGCTCTGTGGCACGGGCAACCTCATTATACCTTCAACGGTTTGATCGAAAATCCATCGATCAGCCTCTTGGCCGAAGGCATGCAAGGAACCGGGCAGGGTGCGGCCTGGGATGTTCTTAGCAGCTGGAACTTCGGCGGTGACGCCCGTCAGACCTTTGTGCCGGACGAACAAGCTGCGGGGCGAGAGCTGTCACTCATCAACATGCCGAACCGCGCCGTCCGGTCGTCGGCCTGGTCCGGCCGCAACATGGATTGGAAACAGGTTCCGGAGGAGTATGCGGCCATCGCCTTTCATTCCGACGATCTCAGTGATTGCGGCTGGCAGACCATGATTCAGATTCAAGTGCCCGCTCACATGCGCTCCGGGGTCTATGGGCTGGAAATCGACAACGGCGTCGGCACGGATACAATCCCGTTTTACGTGACCCCGGGGGAGGGAACACCACGGCAAAGGATTGTCTTCCTCGCCCCGACCTTCACCTACATGGCCTACGCCAACTTCGCCCGCGGCAACTTTGCCGGCGAACTTTCGGAACGCGTGACAGCGTGGAACGCCTATCCGCACAATCCGGACGAGGTCGGGGCCTACGGGTACTCGACCTACAGTCGGCATCCTGATGGAACCGGCATCACGCTTTCGTCGCGCCTTCGGCCCATTCTGACGATGCGCCCGCAAAATCTGATCTACTTTGATGCGAAGGGGTCGGGCCTGCGCCATTTCCCGGCAGATTCGCATCTGACCGACTGGCTTGAGGAGAAGGGGTTCGCCTTCGATGTCATCACTGACGAGGATCTCGATCGGGATGGCCTAGCCGCGTTGTCGCCCTATGACGTGGTGCTGACGGGAACGCATCCCGAGTACCAAACGCGACGCACGATCGAGGCGCTGATCGCCTATCGGGAAGCCGGCGGCAACCTCATGTATCTCGGCGGCAACGGCTTCTACTGGAAGATCGGTCGAAACGACGACATGCCCCACCTGATCGAAGTGCGACGGGCCGAAGGCGGCATGCGGGTGTGGGCGAGTGCGCCTGGAGAATACTATCACCAGCTCGACGGGGAGTATGGCGGCCTGTGGCGCCGCAATGGCATTCCTCCGCAGAAGGTCGCCGGCGTCGGCTTCACGGCCGAGGGCGCGTTCGAAGGCTCCTACTATCTCCGAACCCCCGCCTCATACCGTGACGACCTTGCGTTTCTGTTTAAGGGCATTTCGCCCGACGAGCGCATCGGAGACTTCGGATTGTCAGGTGGAGGTGCTGCCGGTTTCGAGATCGACCAGGCGGCGACAGATCTTGGCACGCCCGATTTCGCTACGGTTGTCGCTTTCTCTGAAGGGCACGGCCCGTCATTCCACACGACCTTCGAAGAGCTTCTGCTTCCCGGAGTGTTCGATGGGCTCCCGCGTGACCAGGGCGGGATCAGCGCCAACATCGTCTACGGCCGGTCTGAGACGGCCGGCGGCCTCTTTGCCGTCGGCTCGATCACGTTTTGCGGGAGCCTTTCGCACAACAACTACGACAACAATGTCTCGCGGCTTCTTGAGAATTGCCTGAGGAGTTTCCTCGATGACTGAGACCGATGATCGCCAGGACGTCCGCATCACCTTCGAAGACCTGAAGTCGCTTCTGCGCGCGATCTTTGTCAACAACCGAACGTCCGACGAAACCGCCGAGATTCTCGCCGAAAACTGTGCCGGTTGCGAGCGGGATGGCGCGCTCAGCCATGGCATATTCCGAATGCCCGGCTATGTGGATTCGCTTGGATCCGGGTGGGTGAGCGGGCAGGCGCTTCCAGACGTCGAGCGTTTTGGACCGTCGTTCATTCGGATCGATGCGAGGAACGGCTTTGCGCAGAGGGCACTCGCGTCTGCCGATCCACTGATCCGGCGTACCGTTCGCGAAACCGGCATCGCAAGCGCGGCCATTCGCAATTCACATCATTTCAGCGCGTTGTGGCCGGACGTCGAGCCCTTCGCCGTTGACGGCTATCTCGCCATGACGATGGTGAACGGACTTGCAAACGTCGTTCCGCACGGCGGCAGGCAGGCCGTCTACGGAACCAATCCCATCGCTTTCGCTGTTCCCGTTGAAGGTTCCGAGCCTCTGGTCGTTGACCAGGCGACGAGCGTGATGGCGAACGGTGAAGTCCGCCTGCATGCGCTGGCCGGCAAGGCGGTGCCAAGCGGCACGGGCGTTGACCGTGACGGGAGGCCCACGACCGATCCCCATGCGATCCTGGCAGGTGGCGCCTTGAACACCTTCGGTGGCTACAAGGGCTCGTCGATCGCTCTGTTCGTCGAAATCCTCGCCGGCGCCGTCACGGGTGGACAGTTTTCGTTCGAGAACGATTTCACCGGGTTTCCGGGCGCGCAGACACCGAAGGCGGGTCAGCTCCTGATCGTCATCGACCCGAACTGGGGTGGCTCCGCAAATTTCACATCCCGCATGGCGCTCCTCTGCCGCCAGTTATTCGACGCTGGCCAGGACCGCCTGCCGGGCGCGCGCCGATTTGCGAACCGCGCCGCATCCGGGCGCTCGGGCATTCCGGTCAAGGCGAATGATCTTCGGCGGCTGCGACTGATGGCGGGCGACCAGAATACTCTAACGTGAAGGTGCAGACGATGCTCGATAAGAACAGACTGGAATTGCGGCGAGAGCTGACGGCGAGGCAGGTGGACCAGCTGGTCGACCTCTTTCAACAGGAGTGGTGGACCAAGGGACGGCAAAAGGCAGATGTCGAACGGCTGATGCGGCACGCCGGGCCGGTTTTCGCGTTCGTCGATCCGTTGAACGATGAACTCGTCGCATTTGCCCGCGCGATGACCGATGGCGTCTACAAGGCGATGATCTTCGACATCATCGTCAAGGACACGTGGCGGAACACCGGGCTTGGCCGGCTCTTGATGGACACGGTGATGACAGATCCCGTTCTTGCCGGCGTCAGGCATCGCGAACTCTACTGCCTCGAGGAGATGGTACCCTTCTACGAAAAATGGGGTTTCACGAGCCATCTGCCTGGCCTCTACTTCATGCGCCAGTCGTCCTGAGCCGTGCCATGAGCACCGACCGGACTGTCCTTGATGTCGACTATGTCGTGATTGGCCTTGGGGCGATGGGGACGTCGACGCTCTACTTCCTCGCCCGATCCGGGGCGAAAGTCGTCGGCATTGACCAGTATAGCCCCCCACATACCTTTGGTGCGAGCCATGGCGGCTACAGAGTGACGAGAGAGGCTGTCGCCGAAGGGCCCGCCTACCTTCACTTCGTCCGCCGGTCGAATGTGCTCTTGAGCGATCTTGAGCGGCAGGACGGGGTCGATCTTGTCGGGCGTACCGGTACATTGATCGTCGGGTCGGACGCTGCCGGTTTTTTGCGCGATACCGTCGAGATCGCCAAAGCCAACGGCATCGAGCATCGGCTCTTGTCCTCCACGGATTTGAAGCAGGTCTATCCGCAACTTGTCGGCCTGGCCAAGAACGATGCGGGGTATTTTGAACCGGCCGCCGGCTTCATCCGCCCAGAGCCCGTGCTGAGCTTGCAGATCGCGCTTGCGAGAGAAGCGGGCGCCAAGATCTTCGAGAATGCCGCGGTCAACCGGATCTCTCCGGTCGAGGGCGGCGTGGAGGTGGAGACCGGCGGCGTGCGCATTCGCGCGCGAAAGGTCGCCGTCGCTGCCGGCAGATGGCTGGGCAGCCTTCTCGGTGGTCAGGTCGATAATCTCTTGTCCGTGACACGGCAAAGGACCTTCAGCTTCAAAGCGTCCGACACGACTGCCTACCGACGCGGCAATTTTCCAACCCTGATGTGGTTTCGCGAGA
This sequence comes from Ensifer sp. 22521, assembly GCF_052044795.1. Classification (NCBI taxonomy): domain Bacteria; kingdom Pseudomonadati; phylum Pseudomonadota; class Alphaproteobacteria; order Hyphomicrobiales; family Rhizobiaceae; genus Ensifer; species Ensifer sp. 22521. The sequence continues at coordinate 18,388 of NZ_JBQENM010000032.1, read as the reverse complement.
GCGTTGGCGGCGAATGCGCAACGGTCTTCCCGCTCGAAGGAACGGAAGAGGCGGTGAAGTTCTTCGTGGCCGATACGGAGGCTGATGGGCCCGGTGGCCTGTCTGCCGACGAATTTCACCGCCGTCACGTCCAGCCGTTTTTCGGAGGCGTCTCCGCGCAACTGTATGGCTCGGAGACCTGCTTCTACACGTCGACGCCGGATCACGGATTTCTGCTCGACTGGCATCCGCAAATCCCCGGCTTGTTCCTGGTATCCGCGTGTTCGGGCCATGGTTTCAAGCATGCCCTAGGGATTGGCGAGGCGGTGGCGGGGCTGTTCATGGATCGTCCGGTCATCGACCTGTCTGCCTTCAGCCTGACCCGGTTCGCCGCCAACGCGCTGACCCAGTAATCAACCAACGCGTACATCGGCAAAAAAGCGGCTTGGCTCATATCGTAGATCGTATACGATATCTGAAAATAGTAATGGAACGGCATTTGCCGTCTGCATGAGGGAGAAACATGAAGTACGATCGGTTCCTGACCACAGTCGAGCTGCACACCTGCGGCGAGACCTTTCGCCTGGTCACCCAAGGACTGCCCAAGATACCGGGAAAGACCATCGTCGAGCGCATCACCTGGCTCGAGCGGAATGCGGATCACTATCGCCGCGCCGTGCTGCTGGAGCCCCGCGGCCACAAGGACCTCTACGGGGGCTATCTGACCGAGCCGGTCAGTCCCGAGGCTGATTTCGGTGTGATCTTCCTCAACAACATCGGCTACAGCCCTCATTGCGGCCACGGCGTCATTGCCCTGGCAACCGCCGCAGTCGAGCTTGGCTGGATCGAGCGGAAGGCGCCGGAGACCAAGATCGGCATCGACGCGCCCTGCGGTTTCATTGAAGCCTATGTCCAATGGGATGGCGAACGCACGGGCGCGGTTCGTTTCGTCAATGTGCCGTCGTTCATCTTCAGTCGCGACGTAACGGTTGAAACGCCGACCTTCGGTGAAGTGACCGGCGATGTCGCCTACGGCGGTGCGACCTATTTCTACGTCGATGGCCGCAAGCACGGTGTGGAGATCCGCGAGCACGGTGCGCAGCGCGTCATGCAGCTCGGATACGAGATCAAGGCCGCGGTAAACGCCAAGATGCCGTTCGTGCATCCCGAAATCCCCGAGTTCAACAATGTCTACGGCGTCATGGTCTATGGCGATCCGCGTCACGAGGGGTCCACGCAGGCGAACTGCTGTGTTTATGCCGATCGCGCTGTCGATCGTTCGCCGACCGGATCCGGTACGGCCGGCCGTGTGGCGCAGCTCTACCTACGCGGCGAGATGAGCACCTCGGACACCCTGGTCAATGAATCGATCATCGGCACGATCTTTAGAGGGCGCGTGCTTTCTGAAGCGAAGGTCGGAGACTTCGACGCGATCATCCCGGAAGTGGAGGGGAACGCGCATATCTGCGGGTTCGCCAACTGGGTGATCGACGAAGCCGACCCGCTGAAGTTCGGCTTTCTGGTGGCCTGACCATGATCAAGAGGTTCGACCCAGAGGCCACGGAATCCTTGCTTTCCTTCGACTTGCTCGTGGGAGAGCTGGAAAGAACCGTGGCGGAGTATACGGCAGGAAAGATCGCAAGCCCGGAGCGGCTGGTCATTCCCCTGGCGGACGGCGGCGTGATGCTTTCCATGCCGGCGAGCTCGGAGGACATCGCTAGCCACAAGCTGGTCAACGTATGCCCCGGGAATTTTTCCCTGGATCTGCCGACGATCAACGGCGAAGTCGTTGCCTATGACGCGGTGACCGGGGTTTCCCTGTTTGCCCTCGACGGTCCGACGGTGACCGGTCGAAGGACGGCGGCGATAACGCTGTTTGCGATCAGCCGGCTTCGGGCAGCGCCGCCCAAACGTATCGCCATCGTCGGTACGGGAAAACAGGCGTCGACCCATGCGCAAGCATTTTCGGCGTATTTTCCAGCGGCCGAGCTCGTCGTCGCGGGAATATCCCGAGAGGAGGAAGCGCGGTTTTGCGCCAGGCACTCTGCCTCCGGTGTGCAACCGTTCACGGATCGCAATTGGTCCGGCGTCGACGTTGTCGTCACGCTGACCACGAGCAAGGTGCCCGTCTACGCGGAGGCGGCGACCAAGGATCGGCTCGTTGTCGGTGTGGGCGCGTTCACGCCTGAGGCCGCCGAGGTCGGCCGCGAGACCGTGCTGGCGAGCACTGCCATTGTCGATGACCCGGCTGGAGCACGCCACGAAGCCGGCGACCTCATTCAGGCCGGCGTCGACTGGTCCCGCGTGATCTCGCTCGGCGATGTGCTGCAGGGGAGGGTAAGCCTTGACGGGCCGGTTTTCTTCAAGAGCGTCGGTTGTGCTGCGTGGGACCTCGCGGCGTGTCGCGTGGCCCGCAACGCGATTGATGCAGGCGCGACTGAGCCACGTTGACTCCGATAGACTATCGTATACGATATCCTGATGCGGTCGAGCCCGGCTCTTTTTTGCGGCCAAAGAGTCCATCGCAAAAATCGTATACGATAGCCGATATTCGAAAATCACAACAAAGAGAGGAACTGGAAATGAAGAAACTCATCCCGCTCATGGCTTTCGCCGCTGCAGCGATCTGCGGTACAACTGCCCGGGCAGACCAGCTCGACGACATCATCAGCGCCGGCAAGCTTCGCTGCGCGGTGCAGCTCGACTTCCCGCCGAACGGTTCGCGCGACGCTGACAACAATCCGATCGGCTTCGACGTCGACTATTGCAATGACCTCGGCAAAGCGCTCGGCGTTGAGGTCGAGATCGTCGATACGCCGGAAAACGACCGCATCCCGGCGATCCTGTCGGGGCGCGCCGACGTCGCGGTCGCCGTTGCCTCCGATACGCTGGAGCGCGCAAAGACCGTTGGCTTCTCGATCCCCTATTTCGTGTTCGAGACCATCGTCCTGGCGCGCGAGGATTCGGGCATCAAGGCGCCTGACGACATCAAGGGGCACACGGTCGGCGGTCCGGCCGGCGCCTATGAGACGCTCGCGCTCGCCAAGGAAGTCGAGAAGAAGAACGACCCCGCGTCGAAGATGCTGACGTTCCAGACCCAGTCGGACACGTTTCTGGCGCTCGGTCAGAAGCGTATCGACGCGACCTACACGACCTCCACGATTGCAGCGGCGATCATCGAATCCGGCAAGTATCCGGGCTTGAAGGTCGTCGGTCCTGCGCCTGTTGATGCCGACTACTGCGCGCTGATCGTCAAGCGCCAGGAACAGGGCTGGCTCAACTACGTCAACCTGTTCCTGAACCGCCAGGTACGCTCTGGCCGTTACGCCGAACTTTACAAGAAGTGGATCGGAGATGACGTCGGCGCAGCGCCCGATCTCACCGTTCCAGGCGCCTATCGCTAACGACGATCTGTTTCATCTGACGATGGCGCCCGATCACGATCGATCGGGTGCCTCCGTGAATTCCTCTTTGTGCGCATGGCTGCAACCGGCTGGCGCTTGCAGAGAATGAGGTCGCAAATGGACTATCAATTTCAGTGGAGGCCGGTCCTGCGCTCGCTTCCCGAGATGCTGTGGGGCGCTCTGCAGACGATCGAGATCGCGGGCCTCGCCATGCTGCTCGGAACAATCCTCGCAATCTTCCTCGCTCTCGCCAAACGATCCGGTAAAACGTACCTGTCCTTGCCGGCTGACATGTGGATCGAGACCGCCAGAAACACACCGGCGCTCTTCCAGATCTACATGCTCTTTTTTGGCCTGGGCTCGCTCGGCCTGCAAGTCGGATCCTATGCCGCGCTGTTGCTGGGCATAACGTTCAACAATGCCGGTTATCTCGCCGAGACGTTCCGTGGCGGCTTCGCAGCCGTTCCCGAGACGCAAACGCGAGCGGCACGCTCCCTTGGCATGGGGGCAGTGCAGACCCAGTGGCATATCGTCATCCCGCAGATGCTGCGCGCGGTTTTCCACGCCATGACCAACCAGATGGTGTGGTCCGTCCTGATGAGCTCGCTTGGCGTCATTGTCGGCCTGACCACCGACCTCACTGGCGTCACGCAGGAACTCAACGTCGTGACCTACCGGACCTTCGAGTATTTCTTCGTCGCCGCATGCCTTTACTACCTCATTTCCAAGGCCTTCACGCTGTCGGCGCGCGTCGTGGCCTGGCGCCTGTTCCGATACTAGGAGGCCACGATGTATTTCGGTGGATCATTTTCGTGGGGCGACTTCCTGTTCTTGTTGTCAGGGGCCGTGACCACGCTTTCAATCACCCTTGTCGCCGTCGTCATCGGCACGGTTCTTGGCGTTCTCTTCGGTCTTGTCCGGGCCAGCGCGCCCGGGTGGATCGGCAATTCGCTCGGCGCCGTCCTCGACGTTTTCCGGTCGGTACCGCTGCTTATCCAGCTCGTGCTGTTCAATTCGTTCAACAGCATGCTGAAGTTGAACTGGCCGACCTTCACCGTCGGGTGCATATGCCTGGGGATCTACGCGTCCGCCTTCTGCACCGAGATCGTCAGAAGCGGTGTCGGCGCTGTCCCGCAGACGACGCGCCGGGCGGCCCGGTCTCTCGGCCTCAGCTGGCGACAGGAATTGACGTCGATCACGCTGCCGATCGCCACCCGTGTCGTCTTTCCAAGCTGGATCGGGCTCACGCTCGGCGTGATGAAAGACACGGCGCTCGTGCTGTGGATCGGCATCGTCGAGCTCCTGCGCAGTTCACAGATCGTCACGTCGCGGGTTCAGGAGCCGCTGCTGATTCTCGGCATTACCGGGCTGATCTACTTCGTGATGAGCTTTCCAATCGCCAGGCTCGGCAATCAACTTGAGAAGAAATGGGGCACGCAATGATTGCCATTGAGAACGTTCACAAACAATTCGGCGCGCTGCATGTGCTGAAAGGCGTCGATCTGTCGGTCCAAAAGGGAGAAGTCCTGTCGATGATCGGCGGTTCCGGTTCCGGCAAGTCGACCATGCTGATGTGCATCAACGGCCTTGAGGGCATTCAGCAGGGCCGGATCACGGTTGATGGCGTCGAGGTTCACGCCAAGGCGACCGACCTCAACAAGCTTCGCCGTCGCATCGGCATCGTCTTTCAGCAGTGGAACGCCTTTCCGCACCTGACGGTGCTGGAAAACGTGACGCTTGCTCCGAGAAAGGTCCTCGGCAAGTCCCGGGAGGAGGCGGAAGCGATCGCGATCGAGCAGCTCTCGCATGTCGGCTTGAAGGAAAAGATCGGCGTGTTTCCCTCCCGGCTTTCCGGCGGCCAGCAGCAGCGTATGGCGATCGCAAGGGCACTTGCGATGTCGCCGGACTACATGCTGTTCGACGAGGTTACCTCGGCGCTTGATCCGCAGCTTGTCGGTGAGGTGCTTGACACGATGCGCATGCTTTCGAAGGAGGGCATGACGATGATCGTCGTCACCCACGAGATGCGCTTTGCCCGCGAAGTGTCGGATCGCGTTGCGTTCTTCCGCGAGGGGCGCATTCACGAGATAGGGACGCCGGAACAGATCTTCGAGAGCCCAGAGAAGCCGGAAACGGCGGCATTTCTGAAGTCGTCCACGTGAAAACCGCTGACAAACCGGACACTCAAGCAATCGAGGAATTTGAAATTGCGCTCATCCAAAATCGTCCATGTCGTCAGCTGCCACGCCGAGGGAGAAGTCGGTGACGTCATCGTCGGCGGCGTAGCACCGCCGCCGGGGGAGACCATCTGGGATCAAGCGCGCTGGATCGCCGAGGATGAAACCCTGCGCAATTTCGTCCTCAACGAGCCGCGCGGCGGCGTCTTCCGCCACGTCAACCTGCTGGTGCCGCCCAAGGACCCGAAGGCGCAGATGGGCTGGATCATCATGGAGCCCGCTGACACGCCGCCCATGTCCGGTTCAAATTCGATGTGCGTCTCAACGGTCCTGCTCGACACCGGTATCATCCCAATGCAGGAGCCGCTCACGCATCTCACCCTGGAAGCCCCTGGCGGCCTGATCGATGTCGAGGCGGAATGCCGAAACGGCAAGGCAGAGCGCATCCGCGTGCGCAACGTACCTTCGTTTGCCGACAAGCTTGACGTGAAGCTCGAGGTGGAGGGGATCGGAACGGTCACCGTCGACACTGCCTATGGCGGCGACAGCTTCGTCATTGTCGACGCCGCGGCGCTCGGTTTGAAACTCCGCCCCGATCAGGCGCGCGACATTGCACGGTTGGGCGTGAAAATCACGGAGGCTGCCGACGAGCAGATCGGTTTCAAGCATCCGACAAACGGCTGGAGTGGGATCTCTTTCTGTCAGATGACCGATCCGGTGTTTGTCAAGGACGGCGTCCTGCATGGCAAGAACGCCGTTTCGATTCGTCCAGGTAAGGTCGACCGTTCGCCTTGCGGCACGGGCTGCTCCGCCCGTATGGCCGTTCTCCATGCCAAGGGGTTGATGAAGGCCGGCGACAGGTTCGTCGGTATCTCGCTGCTCGACAGCGAGTTCCATTGCAGCATCGACGAGACGGTTGAGCTCAACGGTATGCCAGCAATTCGCCCGACCCTTTCGGGCCGCGCCTGGATCGTCGGCACGAAGCAGCTGATGGTCGATCCCACCGATCCGTTCCAGGGAGGCTATCGGGTCTCCGATACCTGGCCCATGGATGGCTGATATCCTTGCGCAGATTGCGGCCAACCGACATCGTCCCGCCGCGGCCAATCAGGCGCGCTGGCCAGGGTTCCTACGGATCTCAGCCTACGATCTCCATACGTTCCGGTTTTGTGCGTTTAGGATCGCATAATGTATCGTCTGGAAGGGTGCGACTGGCGCCGTGGTTGTCGAGCTGCGATTCCCGTCATGGACAAGGCGGGCGGTCTTAAGGAGGAAGGTGCTTGGCTTCCCGAGGCAATCACCTCGAAACACGTGGAGGGCATGCCAGTCAAAGGGATTGGTTGAGATTGCAACCGGAAGATGTTGTTATGCGCGGCAAGTAATGGTGTGCCGTCCTTTGACAATCAAACCGAGCTTCTCATGTCGATTTCAGATGCGATCTACCGCCCTTTCGAAACGCTGATCCGACCGCTGGATATCCCCTATCAGCCACTGCCGACCAACGGGCCAGGTGCGGTGCTTCTGCATTTCATCCGGATGTTTCGTGGCGTCGTGGTTGCGATGGCGTTGACGTCGATGGCGGTGGAAGCCATCAATCTGACGATCATCTGGGGGCTGTCGGTGATCGTTGACGGCGTGGCGACAGAGGGCGTCGAACACTTCGTTGAGAACCGTTTCTGGCTTTTGGCGTTCTTGGCCTTTTTGATCTTTCCGGTGATGCCGGTCTTTTTCTACATCACCAACATTCTGAACTCGCATACGATCGGCATCAGTCTGCCAATCGCCATACAGTGGCAGGGACATAAGGCCATCGAAGGGCAGGACCTCGCGTTCTTCCACGACTTGTTTGCCGGGCAGGTGGCATCGCATCTCAACCAGGTCGCCAATGCCGTTCAGCAGCAGATCCTGATCGCCTTTCAGACAGCGCCTCGCTTCCTGCTTCAGATCGTCGGCTCGGTCCTGCTCCTGTTTACCCTCTCGTGGCAGTTGGCGGTACCAGTGGTCATCTGGGTAGTCGTAAACGTGCTCTTCACGATGAAGGTCGTACCCGACTTCACAGAGCGCGCGCGCCGCTCGGCGAAGCAGAACAGTCTGGTGTCCGGCGCGATGACCGACATCTATGGCAACATCCAGATGGTCAACAGTTCGCGGCCGAAGATAGCGAGGCAGGTGCACTCCGCAAGATCATGTCGAAGGCCGTCGCTACGCTTCACCACGAGCAGCGCATCTACAGGACCACGGAACTCGTCGTCATCAGCCTCAATATGCTGCTCTGGCTCGCCATGCTGGGGATCGGCTTTTGGGGGCCTTTCGACAGCTCTTTGACTGTCGGTGATTTCGTCGCGACCGTCTATATTCTCCAGAGGCTTTCGGCGAATTCCTTCACCTTCCTGCAGATGGGGCAGCAGGTCTTCAAGGCGCTGGGCACGATCAAAGATGCGATGCCTGTGATGACCACGCCGCCGACCGTGACCGATCGGCAGGGTGCGACGAAGCTTGTTGTCCAGCACGGCGAAATTCGTTTCGAGAACGTCCGCTTTGCTTATAAGTCGAACCGGCCGGTTATCGATGGCTTGTCGCTGACGGTCCACCCGGGTGAAAAGGTGGGGTTGATAGGCCTTTCCGGCGCCGGAAAGACGACGCTCGTCAGTCTGCTGCTACGTTTCTACGACATCCAGGAGGGCAGCATCGAGATCGACGGTCAAGACATTCGCGCCGTGAGTCAGGCCAGTCTGCGGCGAAACATTGGGGTCATCGCCCAGGATGTCGCGCTCTTGCACCGGTCGGTCGGCGACAACATCCGGTATGGCCGCCCCGAAGCAAGCCAGACAGAGATTGAGCAGGCCGCAAGGGCGGCGCAAGCCGATGCCTTCATCGCCGAACTGACCGATGGCGAGGGGCGAAAAGCTTATGAGGCGTTCGCCGGCGATCGTGGCATCAAGCTTTCGGGAGGTCAGCGGCAGCGTGTTTCGATCGCGCGGGTGCTGCTGAAGAATGCGCCAATTCTGATTCTCGACGAGGCAACGTCCGCCCTCGATAGCGAGGCCGAGGCAGCGATCCAGGAAAAGCTCAATCTGCTGATGGAGGGTAAGACTGTGATTGCGATCGCCCACCGCCTGTCGACAATCGCAAGGATGGACAGGATCATCGTCCTGGATCGTGGTCAGATCATTGAGGAAGGCACGCCGGATGCGCTTCTGGAGCGAGACGGGCTCTATGCCCGTCTTTGGAAGCGGCAGACAGGTGGCTTCATACCAGAAGAACTGGAGTAGGTGCCATTCTGGGCACAGCACCCCTGGCTTGGTTCCGTTCACGGTGAGGGATGCAATCACTTTCTAGAACGTCGCTAAGCGGCAGGGGGAAGCATGCCAGTTGTTGTGTTGGTAGGTGCATCCGGTTCCGGAAAGACCACGATTGCCAAGGCAATCGCGGAGCGCTTTCAAGATGCTGTCGACGTGCTGTTTTTGACAGCATTGGAGTACCAAGTGCCGTAATGGTCGTCGACCATGGATCAGTCGAAGGTTGGCAACGCGCCAAGACCATCGAATGGATGATCCGCCTCGCTCAAATTGCGGACACGCGACGAATGGTTATCCTCGAAGGCCAAACTCGCCTTTCATTCCTTGAGGAAGGCGCCTCGGCCGCGGGATGATTATTTGCCGATTCTCGTGGACTGCGATGATGCAACGCGAATCAGGCGGCTAACGGTTGACCGGCAGCAACCTGAACTCGCAAGCGCCAACACGATAAGGTGGGCGGAATACCTGCGACGGGAAGCTTTGGGCAGGGACTGTCAAGTCCTAGACACGTCAGAGTTATCGCTGAACGAGGCGGTCTCCTACGTCGTGAAGCGAGGCTTGGGGGAGCCGCTATAACTGAAAGCTTCTTTTGGCTGCATTGAACATTCGTTATCCAGGTGCTGCGTCAAGCAACGGCCGTTTGGCGACCAGCATGCTGATATGGTGGGCCCGGCAGACTCGAACCCGCACCCAATCGGGCCGACCGCGCTTCTTTCTTACGGCCCGATTCAAGCTCTTGGTGACGTTGGCATCTTGTAATATTCCGTAAAGTACGTATTTTACGGAAAAATGGAGGTGCATGATGACATCCACCGTAACCGCCGCTGCGGTCTCCAAGAATTTTGGAGCCTATCAGGACGCGGCCGTGCGCGAGCCGTTAATTATCACTAAGAACGGCCGACCGCGCACGGTTTTGATCGCCTATGAGGACTATCTTCGATTGACGCGGCGCGAGCGCCACGTCGAGCTGACGAGCGCGTTGGATGCCGACGAACTCGCCGCAGTCGAAAAATCCACGATGGATCCCGGACTTGACCATCTCAACGCCGAATTGACGAAGGACAAGAATGCTGCCAGCTGAGCCGAAAGTCGGCTGGGTCTTCCGCTATTCCTATCTCTGGCACTGGCAGCATTTGGAAGGACGAGAAGAGGGGGACAAGGATCGCCCGGCGCTCGTTCTTGCCATCGTTGCCACCTTGGAAGATGGAACGCCGGTGGTCCGGGTCCTTCCGATCACGCATACGCTACCCTCCGACCCGGCCGATGCCGTCGAGATTCCGCCGGCGACAAAGCGTCGATTGGGGTTGGATGACGAACGCTCCTGGATTGTTTTGACGGAGAGCAACCGCTTTGCCTGGCCAGGGCCGGACGTCCGACCGCTCGACACGGAAAGCGGCTACCACGGCCCGTTGCCTCCGGCCCTGTTCGAAGAGGTGAAGCGTCGTTTTGTCGGGCTGGCGCGCAGCCAAAGACATCAGGCGACCCCGCGTAGTTCCTAAAAGCGATTTGTTCCGGCAATTTCTGCAAAATGGCGCATCGCATGACGGTCCCGAAAAGACGGGACGGCAATCATGCGGTTCGCCAGCATCTTGCGCCGAACTCCCGTAAAGCAACCGTCAAGCCGAAGGGCAGATCAAACCTGGCAAAGGCTCGTTGCGCGTATGTTCACGGTCTGGGCCAAGCAGATCGCATAATGTATCGAGTGGAATGCCCTGGACGGCAAAGGCTAGGCGTGGTTTTTGGCGGCGACAATCGCCTCTGCCTGTATCACACAGAGCTCGATTTCTTGTTTCGTCATGCCATTGGCTGCGTTGGCGGAGCGTTCGAGCTTCGAGAGGCTGAACCAGCCTTTGGGCGGGAGCCTGGTTCCCGCGAATTTCAGGCGGTATTATCCTCGGCCTCGCTGCTGTCGTCTGAGAGGTCCAAAGAGGCAAGCCCGGCTTCCGACTGCGACGGCGATCGCTTGGCGGCGTTGTGTCGTGCGAATTTGCATGACTCTGCTTGCTAGGTGCGGTCATTGGAGTTGCGGGGTGACGGCCTCTTCGACGCCGTTGAGGGTCTATCAAACCGGATCCAATCGTGCGAAGTGCGCCGCTTCCCCGATATTTGACTTGAGGGCGCTGGACGACGATAAAGCAGGCGCATGTTGGCCGTCTCGCGATTTTATATGGCGGTCAGCGCCGCAGAAGAGACTCAACAGCAGGTCCATGACCGCTTCGACCCTTTCATCGGCGACGGAGTAGAAGATCGTGCGCGACTCCCGACGCGTCTTGACCAGGCCCGCCTGGCGCAGCTCCGCAAGTTGTTGCGAGAGTGCCGGCTGCTTCAGCCCAAGGTCGTTCTGGATGTCGCCGACCGACCGCTCCTGCTGAGCGATGTGGCAAAGCAGCATCAGCCGGCTTGGCGCGCTGAACAACCGCATGAATTCGGCGGCCTCGGTGGCCTTGTTCTGCAGCGTTTCGATGGGAATGTCTTTCCCGCTCATGCGATCCGCTCCCTATAATACCAAGCGCCCGTCGACCCATTGGCCGCTTCCGCCTCCTCCAGGGTCGTTGCCGGCTGCAATAACAGTGGGTCGCCGGAACACCAACCCTCTGGCGTGGAGGCGCCTTCGCGCTGAGATACCTGCAAGGCTTCGACAAGGCGCAAAAGTTCGTCCACGGATCGACCTATATTCGTGGGATACCAGACGATAGCGCGGATAACGCCTTCAGGATCGATGACATAGGTGGCCCTGACGGTTGCGCTGCTCGGCGCCGCACTGTCGAGCATGCCATAGGCTTGCGCAATCGCCATCGACGGATCCTCGATAAGCGGGAAGTCCACCTTGACGCCGAAGCTCCGCTCGATATCGCGCAACCAGGCAAGATGCGAATAGAGGCCGTCGACCGATAGACCCAAGAGGTCGCATCCGCATGCGGCAAAATGTTCCTTTGCACGCGCAAAGGCGATGAATTCACTCGTGCAAACCGGAGTGAAATCGGCCGGATGCGAAAAGAACAAAACCCAGCGGCCTCGATAACTGGCAAGCGACACCTCTCCCGCCGTCGATCGAGCCGAGAAGCCGGGCGCGTGATCGTTGATCCTGAGAGTGCGCGCCTCAGTTCCTGAATCGGTGTCGTTCATTCCAAATCTCCTGACCGGTACCTGTCCGCCTATAGCTCAGAAGCCATCGCAATTCCACGATATACACACTTGCATATTTAATGTAAATATATACCTAAATGATCAACCAGGAGATCAGTCATGACGGATACCGCATTCACTCACGCGCGCGAAACTATCCTCGCCGCCCAAGACGAACCCATGAAGAGGCCGGTAATAAAGTCATTCTTCGACCCCGCAACGTTCACCGTCAGCCACGTCGTTCGCGATCCGGGATCGAACGCCTGTGCCATTATCGACAGTGTGCTCGATTACGATCCCGCCTCCGGGCGGACAATGAATGACTCAGCACGGGTGCTCATTAATTACGTAAAATCCGAAAGTCTTGAGGTACAGTGGCTTCTGGAGACGCATGCCCATGCAGATCACCTGTCGGCAGCTCCGCTACTGCAGGCCGAGCTCGGGGGCGCGCTCGCGATTGGCCGCGAGATTATCCGGGTGCAGGAGGTCTTCGGCAAGATCTTCAATGCCGGCTCGGAGTTCCAGCGGGACGGCAGCCAATTCGATCAGCTCTTCCAAGATGGTGACCGGTTCAAGATTGGCGATCTCGAGGCAACGGTCTTGCACGTACCGGGACACACCCCCGCCTGCCTCGCCTACATCATCGGCGACGCCATATTCCCTGGCGACACGCTGTTCATGCCCGACTATGGCACGGCACGCTGCGACTTTCCGGGCGGCGATGCTCGTCAACTCTATCGGTCGATCCAGAGACTGATGCGCCTGCCGGGCGAAACCCGCATGTTCATGTGTCACGACTACAAGGCGCCAGGCCGCGAGGAATTTGCTTGGGAGACCACCGTGAGTGCAGAACGGACCGGAAACGTTCATGTGCACGACGGCATTGGCGAAGATGCGTTCGTCAAGATGCGGACCGAGCGGGACGCGACGCTTTCGATGCCGAACCTGATCTTACCTTCAGTGCAGATCAACATGCGCGGCGGCCGGTTGCCACCCGCAGAAGACAATGGCGTGCACTATCTTAAAATCCCCGTGAACAGGTTGTGACAGCGATGAGTGAGATCAACTATCATTGGCCATTAGCCGGCGGCCTTCTAATCGGCCTGTCGGCGGGCCTTTACCTTCTGCTAAACGGACGGATCGCCGGAGTTTCCGGTCTTACGGCCGCGGCGGCGGGCCTGACAGGTGGCGGGATCAACAAGTTGGGACTGGGCTTTCTCGCAGGCATCGTCGCCGGCGCCTGGTTCACGTCCCTCCTTGTTCGAGAACCCCACATCGCCATCACCTCCTCGCCCCCGTTGCTGATCGCTGCAGGACTGATCGTCGGTTACGGCACACGGCTCGGATCCGGATGCACGAGCGGTCACGGCGTTTGCGGGATCGCACGTCTTTCGCGACGTTCGCTCGCTGCAACAGCAATCTTCATGGCCGTAGCAGGCATTACCGTCTTCGTGACCCGCCATCATCTGGGAGGTCAATTATGATCGCTCGTGTCCTGGCATCCATCCTCTGCGGCCTCATCTTTGGGGCGGGGCTGGTGATCTCCGACATGATCAACCCCGCACGTGTGCTGGCCTTCCTCGATGTCGCCGGCAACTGGGATCCATCGCTGGCGTTTGTAATGGGGGGTGCCCTCATCCCCTCCGCCGCCGCCTACATCATCCGCGGTCGCCGCGCGGCACCACTGCTCGACAGCCGCTTCCATGTACCAGAAAATGCCTCGATCGACTGGAAGCTGGCGACTGGCGCGGCCCTTTTCGGGCTCGGTTGGGGATTGGTGGGGCTCTGCCCCGGTCCGGCGATCGCCGCATTGTCGACCGGCCGATGGGAGGCCGCGGTGTTCGTTGCGGCGATGTTGCTCGGCATGGCGGCCTATCGCGTTTCGCTCGGCGGCATGTTGAAAACCAGCTCTTCAGCCAGCACTAAAGCCTAGCTCGACGGAACATCCATGTATCTCGATCCTCTACAATATTTTCTCGGCGGGCTGTCCGGTGTCCTGGTTGGCTTCACTCTCGGCCTGTTTGGCGGCGGCGGTTCGATACTCGCCGTCCCGCTGATGGTCTATCTGGTCGGCGTACCGAGCGCGCATCTGGCGATCGGTACCAGCGCGCTCGCGGTTGCCGCCAATGCCTTCACGAACCTTGTCGCTCACGCGCGCCTCGGCAACGTCAAATGGCGTTGTGCCGCCGTCTACAGTGCCGCCGGAATCGCCGGAGCGTTCCTCGGTTCAACGCTCGGCAAGATGGTCAGCGGCCAGCACTTGCTGATACTGTTCGCCCTCCTGATGCTGGTCATCGGCGCCCTAATGTTCAAACGAGGGGATGCCGAAGGCAATCCGGGAGCCCAATGCAATCCCGAGAATGCCTCTAAAGTCTTGGGTTTTGGCGGCATGACCGGCATTCTATCAGGTTTCTTCGGGATTGGCGGGGGGTTCCTCATCGTCCCCGGGCTCATTGCGGCAACAGGCATGCCGATCATCAATGCCATCGGCTCCTCCCTCGTCGCCGTCACCGCACTTGGGCTGACGACGGCCCTGAACTACGCCTTTTCCGGCTATGTCGACCGGGCGCTGGCAGCGGTCTTCATCCTCGGCGGTGTCGCAGGCGGGACCCTTGGCGCATTCGTCGCGGCACATCTTTCGGCCAGGAAAGGCGTGCTCAATAGATTGTTCGCTTCACTGATCTTCGTAGTCGCTGGCTACATGATCTACAGGGGCGTGGGCCAGATTACGGCGTCTTGATCCCACGCCGACCGAGGAGATCATTTCGAAGCAGGCTGAAACGCTCCAACGAAAACCGAACGTTGGCATGCGGCTTTGACAAAGCGGTACAGCGAACGACAGGCGCCTTGAAGGCTGTCGGTTTTGGCATCATCACCGAAATCGACGTCAAGGAGACGCTGAAGAAGAAGATCGACGTGGACTTCCGTGCTTACCGGATCCTCGGCGCCTGCAACCCGCGCATGGCGTATGAGGCGCTCAACATCGAGGAGAAGGTCGGTACGATGTTGCCGTGCAACGTCATTATACAGGATGCTGGAGACCGCAAGATCGAGGTCGCCGCCATTGATCCTGTCGCCTCGATGCAAGCGATCGGCAATCCATCGCTTTTGGAGACCGCCAAGCGAGTGCGGTCGATGCTGGAGAGCGTCGTCGAGGGACTTTGACCGGTCGTCTCGCTCACAATCATGACGCAAAGAAAATCAGAGCCACTAGGTGTCGGCCAGAGACGTCGGCTCGCGCATTTGATGCCGATCAATGACCCAATGTTGGCCAGCGACTTATCATTGATGCTCACTCAGCAGGAGCACAGCGATGTTCAAGGCCTCCATGATTGTACTGATGACCGTTGGGATGTGGTCAGGGCAAGCGCTCGCCGACGACGCCGGGCCGCGATGGGGTTTGGGACAGGGGCTTGGTCCTGGAATGATGCAGCGTCTCGGTGCTATCGATACCAATGACGACGGTATGATCAGCGATGACGAAGCGGCCGCCCAGGTGGAATTGGTGTTCGCCGCGATGGACGGTGACGACGGTGAGTTGACCGAGGACGAATATTTGAGTGTGCGTATGGGCCCTGGACGAGGCTTTAACGAAGCGCGGCAGAAGGTCATGCAGGAACGAAAGAAGACCCGGTTCGCTCAAATGGACCACGACAAGAACGGCAAGGTCAGCAAGGCGGAGTTCATGGCGGCCGGCAAGGCTCGCTTTGAAGCGGCCGATACCGACAAGGATGGAAGGGTCACGCCCTGGGAATTTCGCGCTCAGCACAGGAATTTGATGTGAGTGCGAGCAGGCATGTTGTATGTCCCCATTGCGCCGCGGTGAACCGGCTAACGGCAAACCGTGACGCGGGGTCGGCTAAGTGCGGTGTCTGCAAGCAAGGGCTGTTCGTCGGACGTCCAGTGGACGCAAACGCAGAAATGCTCACAGATCAGATCAGTCGCAGCGATATCCCCGTGCTTGTAGATGTCTGGGCACCCTGGTGCGGTCCCTGCCGGATGATGGCCCCTGCTTTTGCGGAGGCTGCGAAAATACTGGAGCCGGGCATCCGCGTGGTGAAGCTCAACTCCGAGGAGCATCAAAAGGTCGCCGCCCAGCTCGGCATTCAAAGCATTCCGACGTTATTGCTTTTCCAAGGCGGGCGGGAACTCGCCAGGACTTCCGGCGCCATGAACACGCGCCAAATTGTTGACTGGACCGGCGCCCACTTAAATGGTCAGCAGCGACAACCGCTCGCTTAGCAAAAGCGTTCACGTGGTCTACAGATCGAAAGGCAGCCTACGCCTGACGGCGCGTGCCGGACGTGATCTCTGTCATCAGTTCAGGAGCAAAAAACTGCACCAGTACGCTGATCAACGCAAAGGATCTGACACGCGTGCCTTTAGGGAGCCAGTAAGAGTTTTTCCCCAATCGTACAGTCTGTAGCCGCTTCGCCTGATGCGAGCTGAAAACGATCAGCGGGCGAACGTCCGCTCACTTCCATAACTAGCTTTTGACGGATAGCGACGGCAAAGTCCTCTGGCTCGTGCACGGCAAGCACGAACGAACCGGGGCCGCCGATGACGCAGTCTCGATAGTACCGGTCCAGAGGACCGAAAGAGACAGAGGGCCGAATCATGATGGCAAGTCCGTTGATGATAATGCCGCGGGCCAGAGTATCAGCGCGTGTGGAAATCACTGGAGGTCCGGTGTTGTTCGGTCCATCGCCTGAAATATCTAAGATTCGTCGCGTACCAGAAAATTCATTCCCGTCGATTAGAGACGTAGCAAAGGAGATTGCGTTGGAGACGGAAGTCGCCCGCCGTGTTCCAATTGGCCGGGCCTCGAGTTTGGCCGCGAAGGCTTTGGCATCCGCCGCATCATCAATTACCTGCCACGCGATGACCGATTTCTCGTTTACCAACCCCGCCCATTCGAAATAGCCTAGGGCAATGCGTCCAAGGTAACCGCCCTTAACTGCGTCCACAAAATCCGGGTGCCTCAGTGCCTCAACATACCCGGCCCGCTGCACATGCGCTTCTTCCAGGTCCATCGAGCCTGATACATCGACCGCAAGCATGAGTTCGACATCAACTGGTTCGGCAGCCATTGTTTGAAGCGAGAATCCGCTGAACGCCAGGATCACTGATAGAACTTTGAGCATCGTCTTGACTCGCCCCCTTGGAAGACGCGGTGCCATTTGCTCGAACTATTGTATCGGCCCGCGTTCTGACCGCAAAGCGGCAAGACGGTAGACTATTTCATATCGTGTACGTCGTCGGTCGCGCGGCGCGACGCAGATTTTGCGAGATCGCTGGCCGCTGGATTCGCAAGGGGAGTGACAAACAATGTGATTAGTCATGACTGCCAGTCAGATTCGGAACTGAAGGGCTGATTCTCTAAAAGCAGATGGTGTGCCGCTGTGCCGTGTTTGTTTCCGATTTGTGCGTCTGGGATCGCATAATGTATCGACTGGAATGTTATCCCTAAGAGCCTGACCGAAAAAGAGTTGAGTGAAATCAGTCATTTGTGATTCTGTTTGTTTGCTTAGGACGAACGGAGACCACAATGGGTTGGACTGATTTCACCCGTCGGCAATATGCCCGACGCGCGAGTCGTTATGCAAGTGATCTGACGGACCGGGAATGGGGATTGATCTCGCCTTATCTACCTGGGCCAAGGCGTTTGGGCAGGCCACGTCGTACCGATCTTCGCGAGGTCGTGAATGCGCTGCTTTATATTGCTTCGACGGGTTGTCAGTGGCGAATGCTGCCAAAGGACTTTCCGCCGTTTACGACAGTTCAGGCCTATTTCTACGAATGGCGGGCGACGGGTTTATGGAGCGGGATCAACCATCGTCTTGTGATGGAGACGCGCGAGTTGGAAGGTCGGCAAGCCTCGCCGTCTGCTGGCGTGATCGACAGCCAGAGCGTGAAAACCACGGAAAGCGGCGGGATTTCGGGCTATGACGCCGGCAAGAAGATCAAGGGGCGCAAGCGCCACATCATTGTCGACACGCTGGGGCTGATGGTCGGCCTGGTGGTGCATGGCGCGGACATTCAGGACCGTGATGGGGCATCCGGCCTCCTGAAATCAATCCGCCACCGCTGGCCCTGGCTCCGACATGTCTTCGCCGATGGCGGCTATGCGGGCGACAAGCTGAAGGGGAGATTGGCGAAGTTCGGCCAGTGGACGATGGAAATCGTCAAGCGTTCCGACAAGGGCAAGGGCTTCACCGTGCTGCCGCGTCGCTGGGTGGTGGAACGGACCTTCGCCTGGCTCGGTCGTTGCCGTAGACTGGCCAAAGATTGGGAGAAAACGATCGCCTCCGCCGAGGCATGGATCACAATCGCCCACATCCGCATCCTCACGCGGCGGCTCGCAAGATACAGATATTGCTGAGGTCTTTTTGAGTCAGCCTCT
>NZ_JBQENM010000031.1:7892-72860 GCF_052044795.1 Ensifer sp. 22521 | reverse complement strand
CGCGTCTCCGACAATGCCATGGAGATGGCGGAACGCCGGGCGCAGGGGTTTCACGCCTGCAAGATCAAGATCGGCTTTAGCATCGACGAAGACCTGCGCGTCATCCGTGCCGTGCGCGAGGCGATCGGCGATGAAATGCGGCTGATGATCGATGCCAATCACGGCTACACCGTCACCGAGGCGATCCGCCTCGGCAAGGCGGCGGCGGACTACGATATCGACTGGTTCGAGGAGCCAGTGGTGCCGGAACAGCTTTCGGCCTATTGCGAGGTGAGAGCCGGGCAGCCCATCCCGGTCGCCGGCGGCGAGACCTGGCATACACGCTACGGCATGTGGCCAGCGATCGAGAGCCGCGCCGTCGATATCCTGCAGCCGGATCTCTGCGGCTGCGGTGGGTTCTCCGAGATGGCGAAGATTGCAAGTCTTGCTACGTTGCACGGCGTGCGCATCGTGCCGCATGTCTGGGGTACCGGCGTGCATCTTGCCGCGGCGCTACAGTTCATGGCGGCGATGACGCCAGATCCGGTGCGGGTAAACCCGATCGAGCCGATCATGGAGTTCGACCGGACGGAGAATCCCTTCCGCCAGGCGGTGCTGAAGACGCCGATCGAGGCCGTGAATGGTGTCGTTGCGATCCCGGACGCGCCTGGTCTCGGCATAGAGATCGATCGCGGTGCGCTCGCCCAGTTCAAGATGCCCGAGGCTTGAGATGATCGAGCGCACCCTCTCCGGCCGTCCTCCTGAACCCCGTCTGCCGAAGGGCACGGTCGATGCCCAAATGCACATGTATCTGCCGGGGTTTCCGTCGCTTCCCGGCGGTCCGCCTTTACCGGCTGAACCGTTGCCAGACGTCACGGCCTATCGCGGGGTCATGGATTGGCTCGGTATCGACAGGGTGATCATCACCCAGGGCAATGCCCACCAGCGGGACAACGCCAACACGCTTGCCTGTGTCGCCGCCATGAGGGATGCAGCACGTGCCGTCGTCGTCATCGACGAAACCACGTCCGATGCGGACATGCGCGCGCTGAGCGCATCCGGCGCCGTCGGCGCACGCATCATGGATCTGCCCGGTGGCGCGGTGGGGCTCGACGCGCTGGAAGCGATCGACGCACGGGCACACGCGGCGGATTGGATGATCGCCGTGCAGTTCGATGGCAACAGGATACTTGACCACCTGCCGCGGCTGGAGCGCATCCGTTCGCGCTGGGTGCTCGATCACCACGGCAAATTCTTCGCCGGCGTCGACCCGGATGGGCCGGAGATTGCAGCACTTCTCAAACTGATCGACCGGGGCAATGTCTGGTTCAAGTTCGCGGGCGTCTACGAGAGTTCGAGAGCGGGATGGCCCTACGAGGATGTGGCCGCCTTTTCGCGCAGGATCGCAGACCATGCCCCGGAACGCATCATCTGGGGCTCGAACTGGCCGCACAACATGATCCGGAAAACGGAAGACTATCCCAATGACGCGCGGCTCGCCGAACTGGTGCTCGGCTGGCTTGCCAACGACCGGGCAAAGCATCTGGCCCTCGTGGAGAACCCGGAACACCTGTTCAAGCTGCCGGCCTTCGCGGCGGCGTGACTTCGACCCGCGGCCGGAGCCGGGAGGCTCCCTGTCGGGCCCAAGGACATGAGATTTCGCATACCGGCCCGGACGGGCAGCAACTCGGCCTTGGGAGAGGCCGAAGCACGATTAGAGGAGGAGGAAAACATGAAGAAAATTGCAGGCATGCTTTGCGTCGCAATGGGGCTGGCGTTTGCCGGCACAGCGGCGCAGGCGCAGGAAATCACCTTGCGTTCGGCGGACATCCACCCGGATGGCTATCCGACGGTTGAGGCCGTGAAGTACATGGGGCAGCTGCTGTCCGAACGCAGCAACGGCCGGATCAAGATCGAGGTCATGAACAACGGCGTGCTCGGTGGCGAGAAGGACACGATCGAGCAGACCCGCTTCGGCGTCATCGACATGAACCGGGTCAACGCCGCGCCCTTCAACAACCTCGTCAAGGAGACGATGGTCCTTGGCATGCCATTCCTGTTCCGCTCGACCGAGCACATGCACAAGACGGTCGACGGCTCGATCGGCGAGGAGGTTCTCGCCGCTTTCGAGCCGCACGGTCTGATCGGTCTCGCCTTCTACGATTCCGGCGCCCGTTCCTTCTACACGACCAAAAAGCCGATCGAGAAACTGGCCGATCTTAAGGGGCTGAAGATCCGCGTGCAGCAGTCCGACCTCTGGATCGCGATGATGCAGGCCTTCGGCGCCAACCCGACGCCGATGCCGATGGGCGAGGTCTATTCGTCGCTTGAAACCGGTGTCGTCGACGGTGCCGAGAACAATTGGCCGTCCTATGAGTCCGCCCGTCATTTCGAGGTGGCCAAGAACTACTCGCTCACCGAACATTCTCTCAATCCGGAAATCCTGGTGGTCTCCAAGATGAGCTGGGACAAGCTCTCCTCCGATGACCAGGGCCTGATCCGCCAGGCGGCAAAGGATTCCGTCGGCAAAATGCGCGAATTGTGGAGCGCGCGCGAAAAAGTCTCGGAAGAGAAGGTTCGCGCCGCCGGTGCAAACGTCATCAAGGTCAACAAGGAAGAGTTCGCTGCCGCCATGGGGCCGGTCTACGACCAGTTCGTCAGCGACCCGAAGCTCAAGGACCTTCTCGAGCGGGTGAAGGCGGTCAAGTGACAGCAGACGGCGGGCCGGCTCCGAGAATGGAGCCGGCTTTCGCAACTGTCCATTGATCGCTTTTGCGGAGGAGGAAGAGACATGCGTCGTTTCATGCGGGCGATGCGCCCGGTTCTCGGAGCGCTAAGCCGCGCGTCGCTCTATATCGCCGGCGCCGGCATGGTCGCCATGACGTTGATCGTCGGCTGGCAGGTCTTTGCCCGCTACGTCTTGAACGACTCGCCAAGCTGGTCTGAACCCTTGGCCCTCCATCTCATGGCCTGGTTCATCATGCTCGGTGCCGCCGTCGGCGTGCGCGAAAGTGTGCATCTCGGGCTCGATGTCATCCGTCATGTGATGAAGCCTTCAGTGCAAATGGCCATGGACCTGACGAGCCTTGGCCTGATCGTCATCTTCGGCGCCTCCATGGCCTATTACGGCCTGCTTCTTTGCGTCGGCACTTGGACGGCCACCATTCCCGTTCTCGGCTGGCCGGGAGGGGTCGACTTTTTTCCGCTCATTGTCGGCGGTGGGATGATTGCCCTGTTTGCCGCCGAGCGTTTGATCGATCTGGTTCTGGGTGTCGATGTCGCCGCAGATGTCGTCGTGCAGGAGATGGCCTAAATGGCTTACACTATCCTCTTCGGGGTCTTCACCCTCTTGATGTTCATCGGCACGCCGATCGCGTTTTGCCTCGGCATCGCCTCGTTCGCCACCGTTCTCTATCTCGGCCTGCCGCCGGTGGTGGTGTTCCAGCAGTTGAATTCCGGCATGAACATCTTCGCCATGATGGCGATCCCGTTCTTCATCTTTGCCGGCGACCTCATGGTGCGCGGTGGCATTGCCAACCGGCTGATCCAGTTTGCCGCCGGCCTCGTCGGGCACCTTCGCGGTGGTCTCGGCCAGGTCAACATCGTCGCCTCTACACTCTTCGGCGGCATCTCCGGCTCGGCAGTGGCGGATGCCTCGGCGGTCGGCGGCCTGATGATCCCGCAAATGGCAAAGCGCGGCTATGACCGCGACTATGCCGTCAACGTCACGGTCAATGCGGCGATCATCGCGCTGATGGTGCCGCCGTCGCACAACATGATCCTTTATTCGATCGCAGCCGGCGGCAACGTCTCCGTCGCCGATCTCTTTACCGCCGGCATCATTCCCGGCCTGCTGCTTGCGCTTTCGCTGATGGTGACGGCCTATATCGTTGCAAGGCGCAGAGGTTATCCGGCCGAGCCGTTTCCGGGATTTTCCAAGGTCTTCTATTACCTGCTCGCCTCGTTCCCCGGTATCGTGCTGATCGGCATCATCTTCGGAGGCGTACGCTCCGGCGTCTTCACAGCCACCGAGAGCTCCTGCATCGCCGTGCTCTATGCTTTCCTCGTCGCCATGCTGGTTTACCGCGAGCTGGATTGGACGGGTTTCGTCGAGGCGGTGATGGGGGCGGTGCGGACCACCGCCATGGTGCTTCTGGTCATCGGCATGGCGGCGTCCTTCGGCTGGCTGATGGCGTTCCTGCAGGTGCAGGCGCTGATGATCAGCGCGATCAGCGCGATCTCGGAAAACCCGATCATCGTGCTGCTTGTCATCAACATCATCCTGCTGTTTCTTGGCACCTTCATGGATATGGCGCCGATGGTGATCATCTGCACGCCGGTGCTCTTGCCGGTGGTGAAGGCCTTCGGTATCGATCCGGTGCATTTCGGCGTGGTGATGATCCTCAACGCCGGCATCGGGCTCAACACGCCACCGGTCGGCACGGTGCTCTTCGTCGGCTGTGCCGTTGGCGGGATTTCCATTCGCGAGGCGATGCGCACCATCTGGCCGTTCTTCGGCGCCAGCATCGCGGTGCTGATGGCGGTCACCTACATCCCGGCCCTGTCGCTCTGGCTACCGTCGGTCTTCAAGTGAGTTGACCATTCGTGATCCTATCGAGGCTCGGCATCGCGGCCGGGCCCGGTCCCCCTCACACAGGGTCTGCTGCTATTCGTTCCTGTTGGCAGCGATGCATTGCCGCTCCAAGCGTTTCAGGAAAACGCCGATCTCTTTTGCCGCCTGCAGATCGCCCTTCCGTTCGGCTACGACGCGGCCTTCACGCCAGACCTGGATCGCCTCTTCGAACCGGGCGAGCTTGTGCAAGATGGCACCGCGCAGTTTCCACGCTGCCGAGTAATCCGGGTCGAAGGCGATCGCCCGCTCGACATGGGCAAGGGCGGTTTCGAGATCCGCCTCCTGAAGGCAGATGCTGCCGAGCGTGAAGCGCAGCAGGGCGTCGTCCTTGCCGTCCTGTAAGAGCTTTTCGAGCACTTGCCGCATTGCTGGAGTTCCTCCGACGCGATCGCCGATTCAGGCCGCAGGCTTAGTTGGGGCGAGGGTCGCATGTCCGTTGCCCGGCGGCGACGGCAACGATCTCGTCCTGTCGAGAGACTGATATCGCCGGCGGCTCCAGATCAAGGGGTCGGCATGGGTGGAAGTCTCGGTTGCGACAATTGTTCCGACGAACAGCGTGTGGTCCCCGACCTGCATCGAAGCGCTGAGCACGCAGTCGAGCGCAGCGGCGGCTCCGAGAAGCCTTGGCCGTCCGCTCGGCCAGTCGGCCCAGATGCCGACGAGGTAACGCTTGGACGCTTCGATCTTGCCGGCGAAGGCATCCGCGATTAGTTCCTGCCCTTCAGCCAGCATGGCCAGCGAGAAACCCTCTTCAGCGGCGATCAATGTGGCGAGCGGACTGTCCGCCTTGATCGAAATGACGATCGACGGCGGGTTGGCGGAAAGCGAAAAGGTTGCCGTCACGGTCCGGCCGAGACTATCTGTGCTTTTGCCGGCGCTTGCCACGCAGACGGTGGCGGCAAGATGCGACAGGGTGTCGGCGAACTCCGGTTTCGACACGGCCAGGTTGGCGTGAGCGTCGATATCGACAGAGAGCGAATATGTCTGGCGCATGGGTCGTGTTCCAACTGGGATAGCCCGTGGCGGCGGGGAGACGCCACGGGGGTTTGCGAAAGCCCAGGCGCAGGCGGGGCGAGAGGGCCGTCGCAAATTCTCTGACCATCCGATCCGCGAGCCGGTTCCGGCTCGCGGTGCTCATCGGCTGGTCAGGCGGACTTCAATTCCGCTTCGGCAAACTCGTAGTTGGCGAGCTTGTCGAGGAAGTTCGAGGTGTAGTCCGGTCGGCGGTTGCGGTAGTCTATGTAATAGGCATGTTCCCAGACATCGAGGCCAAGCAGGGCCTTGCCTTCGTTGGTTGCGACCGGATTGGAGCCGTTGGCGGTCTTCGTCACCTTGAGCTTGCCGTCAGGGCCGAGTACGAGCCAGGCCCAGCCGGAGCCGAACTGGCCGGTGGCGGCGGCCTTGAAGGCATCCTTGAAGCCTTGAACGCTGCCGAAGTCTTCGGTGATCTTGTTTTCGAGCGCGCCTGGGATCTGGCCGCCCTTGGGCGAAAGGTTTTTCCAGAAGAGGATATGGTTCCAATGCTGGCCGGCATTGTTGAAGACCGGCGCCAGTTCCGCCTTGCCGTGGCTGAGACGAATGATCTCCTCGAGCAACAGGCCGGCAAGCGATGCGTCCTTCTCAACGAAGCCGTTCAGCGCCGTGACATAGGCCTGGTGATGCTTGCCGTGGTGGAATTCGATCGTCTCGGCGCTCATGCCGTTTTCAGCGAGTGCTGCGGGTGCATAGGGAAGGGCGGGAAGTTCGAAGGCCATGATCAATTCCTTTGCGGGCGGGACACTCTCGACGGATCACTTGTCTGCGAATGGATGAGAGTGTATTTAGCAAGACAATTCTTTGTAAATCTGCGCGCAGGAATATGTCAAGCGATCACTTGTTAAATCCGGAGCAAAGCAGGGGCCGCACGCCGGGAGAGCGCATCATGCTGGCGCTGAAGCTGCATGGTCCGCAAACGGCGGCGGCACTCGGCAAGCGTCTGACGATTACCGGCGAGGCCGTACGGCAACAGCTGGTTCGCCTTGCCGAGGATGGTCTCGTCCTGTCCTGGTCGGAGGCGAAAGGCGTCGGTCGTCCGTCGCAATTCTGGGGGCTGACCGCACTTGGACACGCCGAGTTTCCCGACACGCATGCGGAGCTGACCGTCCAGCTGTTGAGGACGATCCGCCAGACGCTCGGCGAGGCGGCGATCGATCGGCTGATCGCGGCACGGGAGAACGAGACGCGGGAGAACTACAGCGCGGCGATGAGTGACAAGAAGAGCCTGCGCGAGCGGGTGGACGAATTGGTGCGGTTGCGGTCGCAGGAGGGCTACATGGCGGCCTACGAGGATCCCGGCGACGGAACGCTGCTGTTTGTCGAGAACCATTGTCCGATCTGCGCCGCTGCGACGAGCTGCCAGGGCTTCTGCCGGGCGGAGTTGAGCGTGTTCCGCGCAGTGCTTGGCCCCGGGGTCGAGGTCGAGCGCGCCGAGCACATCCTCGCCGGCGCCCGCCGCTGCGCCTATGTCGTCAGGATGGTCGATCAGGCCGCCTGATCTGCCTTGGTAAAGGCGTGGCGCCGCGCCCGGTTGAATACGAGCGCGGTGCCGGTGCTGGTCCTGTCAGCGCGCGCCCATACGCAAGGCGCCGTCGAGGCGGATGACTTCGCCATTCAGCATGCGGTTCTCGCAGATGTGCTGCACGAGGGCCGCAAACTCCTCCGGTTTACCGAGGCGCTGCGGGAAGGGCACGCTCTTGCCGAGCGAATCCTGCACTTCCTGCGGCATGCCGGCCATCATCGGCGTTTCGAAGATGCCCGGTGCAATGGCGACGACACGGATGCCATAGCGCGCAAGCTCGCGGGCGATCGGCAACGTCATCGAGACGACGCCGCCCTTGGACGCCGCATAGGCGGCCTGGCCGATCTGGCCGTCGAAGGCGGCAACCGATGCGGTGTTGACGATCACGCCTCGTTCGCCGTCCTCGCCCGGCTCCTCCCGCTGGATCGCCTCGGAGGCAAGCCGCAGCATGTTGAAGGTGCCGATCAGGTTGATGCCGACCGCGCGCGAAAAGCTTTCGAGGCGATGCGGGCCGTCGCGGCCGAGTACCTTTTCGCCCGGCGCGATACCGGCGCAGTTCACCAGTCCATGGAGATGGCCGAAGCGATCCAGTGCCGCTGCAACGGCGGCGGCGCCATCCGCTTCGTTGGTGACATCCGTCTTCTGGAAGAGGGCGTTGCTGCCAAGTTCCTCGGCCATCTTCTGGCCGGCCTCGGCGTTGACGTCGGCAAGAACCACACGGGCACCCTCGCCATGCAGTCGCCGCGCGACGGCTGCGCCGAGGCCCGAACCGCCACCGGTCACGATAAAGACTTTTCCATCGATCAGCATCTGAGGCTCCTCCCGTACCGGATCGTGTCGTTCGTGCATGTTTCCTTTAATCGTGCTCGATCAAAGGGCAAAAACATGCAGCACGTCAAAGTGCTACAGCGACCCTAGCGCGTCTAACGAGACGCGCGGCGCTGCAGGACATGGACATAGCCTTGCTGAGGCATGAAGCCAAGGGTGGCGGGTGCGGCGATGCGTCCATTCCCGGTCCGCGTCACCGCCTCCTTTCCGCAAACCGCTTTAGAAGTCCGCCACCAGGTGCGGTTCGCGCTCGGGTCCAAAGCGGGGTTGGACGCCGAGGAAGGAACCGGCGCGACTGATGATCTCCCGGACGACGGGCGCCGCTGTGTGCGCTGCCTGACGGCCGCCTCTCTCGCCCGTCAGCGGTGCATCGACGATCGAAAGGACGATGTAGCGCGGGTTATCCATGGGAAAGCCCGCTAGAAAGGCATTGAAATTGAGGTTTGTGGCGTATCGGCCATTGATGACCTTGTCCGCCGTGCCCGTCTTTCCTCCGACATGGAAGCCGGGCACCTGGGCGTGGCGGCCGGAGCCCAGCTGGCCGTTGCGGTTGTAAAGGTAGCGCATGTCGGCGCTCGTCGTCGGTTGCAGGACTTGCTGAGCCTGCGCCTTCGCCGTCTCGGGGGATCGCGGAAGGAACGTCGGAGAGATCAGGGTGCCGCCGTTCAGGAGAGCGGCAGCAGCGACCGCGGTTTGGAGCGGCGTGGTCGCAACGCCGTGTCCGAAGGATATGGTCACCGAATTGATCTTCTTCCAGCTCCGGGGCTGCGTGGGCGTTGCCACGCCCGGCAGCTCGGTCTCCATCTTGGAAAGAAGCCCAAGCTTGGTTAGAAAGGCCTGATGTCCCTCGATGCCGACCATGTCGGCGACCGCGGCGGTTCCGATATTGGATGAATACTGAAAGACCTCGGGAATGGTGAGGGGGCGATACTTGCCGCGAAAATCCTTGATCGTGAAGCCGCCCATGCGGATGGGGCGCGATGCATCGACCACGGAGTTGAGGCTGATCTTGCCGGCGTCCAGGCCCATCGCCAGGGTGAAGCTCTTGAACGTCGAGCCCATCTCGAACGTCGCATTGCTCATCCGGTTGAACCAGCCCTTTTCGTATTCCTTGTCGATATTGCCATCCGGCAGCGTGCGCGAAGGCTGGTTCGGATCGTAGTCGGGCACCGAAGCCATCGCGATGACTTCTCCACTCTCCACATCCAGGACCACGGCACCGGCGGCTTCCGCCTGGTAGTCGATCATGGCGCGCGCAACCGCTTCCCGAACGATGCTCTGAACGCGAATGTCGATCGAGAGCTTGACCGGCTCGAGCGGGGTGTTGCCGGTCAATCCCGCCGCCCGGAGATGGGCAAGTCCTTGCTGATCGATGTAGCGCTCCATGCCCTGCAGGCCCTGATTGTCGACGTTGACATGCCCGAGGATATGCGAGGCCGTCGATCCGCCCGGATAAAAGCGCCGCTTTTCCGGCCGGAAGCCGGTGCCGGGAATGCCGAGTGCCAGTATGTCCGCCTGCTGTCGCGGCGTGAGCTGCCGCCGCAACCACTGGAAGGCGGTGCCGGATCGAAGCTTCCGGTGCGTATCGCGCCAATCGAGATTGGGAATGACGGTCGCGAGCTTCTCGACGACTTCGTCCGCATCGACGATCTTTCGCGGCTCGGCATAGAGCGACACCATGTTGACGTCGGTCGCCAGCAGTTCCCCATGCCGATCGACGATGTCAGGGCGGGAGGCCACAGCGTGGTTGGTGTAGTTGATCCACGCCGTCGCGACAGGTCTTTCCAGTCCGTACTGGATCAGGCGGCCCATGATCACCAGAAAGATCACGGCAAAGCCGGCGATGATGATGCCAAGCCGTTGCTTTGCCTGCGCTCTCCGGCCCAGGGTGATGCCGACGACCGCTCCGCTTTTGCCACTGACGTTTCTTTTCAGGGAAAAATGTGCCCGGCTTTTCAGCCGGACGGCGAGAGAGATCAATGTCATTCCGAACGCATCCAGATCTAAGCCACCCGAAGCTATGGGATCAGTCTGCCAGCCGGCACACCGAACAAGGCTCTCGGACGGGAATTAAAAGAGGATAGGCTTTGCCTGTGCGGCTAAAATTGTTCGGTATGTCCTAACAACCTATTAACCCTTGCGCGTTCTGGTTGTTGATCCACAGGCAATCGACGGAGAACCGCGTGGAGACCGGATCAACGCCGGAAGAAAAGGGCCTCCGCGTCTCTCCGGCGCGGATTGCGCGGCGTTGAAACTAGCGCTGCGCGATCGGCGATATATCGATAATCCTGATGCCGACGGCGTTGCTGGATTCGTCATAGACGATCTCTCCTCTACCGATGACCATCCCGTTGACCTTGAGTTCGACCGGATCGCCGAAATCGCGGTCGAGGTGGATCGTATCATCAGGGTGGAGTTTTGAAATCTGTGAGACCGTCAGCCTGGCGCGACCGATGACCGCCTCGATCGCGAGCGGGATGCCCTGGACCGCCCGTTCGCTCATCACCGAGCGGCTCTCGAGCGCAGGTCTCTCATCGAGCTCGACCAGTTCATCCTGTAGCTTCTTGTTAATCATTCTGCACCATCCAAAGCACTGATTCACGACTCTTTAACAAAGAGTTGCGCCAGTTCGCCCTGGGTGGCAACCGTGGCTAAATGGGGGTTCTTTCTGCCTCGCAAGGGAGCGTTAACAAACAGTTAACATCCACAACGCGCGCCCGGCAGAAGGCCTCAAAGCGTCACCGCGTTCCAGTTTCCGTCCCGTTTTTGGAAACCGATCATACGACGGCCGTTCGGCAACTTGTCACCGAGTCGCACGACATAGACGTAGCCCTCGTACACCATCAGACCCTGATCACCGTTGCTGTAGAGGATCTCGAAGCTCGGCTGGTTCGGGGAAGCGCCTGCACCTGTCGGAGCCCCTGACGGATCGATCGCCGCCACTTCCGAGGGGACGTTTTGGGGACCAACGAGATAGTATAGCGACGACGCAAGGGCGGCGGCGCAGAGGAGGGCGCCGACCAGCGATGGCATCAGGCGCAGCTTGAAACGTTTTGGCGTCGGCTGAGGTGTTGCAACACTCAAGTTCGTTTTCCCGATTCGATCAAATACTGCTATCGGGACCGTTCTCACGCGGCATTACCCGGCAGCCGTTATAGACGATGCTGTTCGTGGGCGGCCGGATCTGCTTTGCGGAAGCCGTTCCCTGCTTCAATCCAAAGAGGTCACGACCTCTCAGAATCAACAGCATGCCCATTCGTCGATATCAGGGACATATGGTCCTGGTCGTTTCCACACCTTTTGAGTGTCTGCAACATCGGCCCCACTTCACCTTCAAGTAGGGCCGATACGGTGCCTTGCCAGGGGATATGTCGACCGGCCGCCTCTAGGCTGCTTCGCGCTTGCCGGTTTGGAGAAGCCGCAGCCATGGGGTCAGGTGGAAGACGCTCATGAAGATGTACATCACGGTCATCCCGCCAATCTTCAGTCCCTGCTCGCTGGCACATAACATTTGTCCGACATCGGCGCCCCATGCGCCGGTCGAAATCGCCATGAGCGCGAAGGTCGGCGATGCCGCGAGGGCGAGCCCATCGGCCGCCCTCCGTGCTGCCGTCCGGTGGACCTCCCGCGCGCCCGCAGAGAGGCTCGCGCTCATCGTACCGAGCTCGCGTCCTGGTTTCGCATCGCGGCCTCGCCGGCGTCCGAGACCTCGACCCAGCGCCGATCGGGCGCGGCGCCTTCGACATAGCTGTCGTTCCAGTTCCACCACTTGTACGTCGGCGTCTGGGGATAGCCTTGGGGAGAGTCCTCCCAGACCTCCTGTCGGCCGAGCGGCGTGATGTCGAGATAGTTCCAGGTGCCGCCCATCTGCTCATCACCGCGGTTGTTGATGAAGTAGGTACGGAACAGCCGGTCGCCGTCGCGGAAGAACACGTTGTGGCCGTGCCACTCGTCGACGCCGAAATCGAGGTCGAAGCTGTCGGTGATGGTGTACCACGGCATCGTCCAGCCCATGCGCGCCTTCAGCCGGGCAATATCGGCCTGCGGCGCCCGCGAAGCGAAGACCAGAGTGGTGTCACGGGCATTGAGATGGGCAAGGTGGGCAACCTGGTCGGCGACCATGGAGCAGCCGCGGCAGGCGTGCTCGGGCCAGCCATAGACGCCGGGCTCGTAGAAGGCGCGGTAGACGATCAACTGATGCCGGCCAGCAAAGAGGTCAAGCAAGCTTTCCTTGCCCTCGGGGCCCTCGAAGACATATTCCTTCGTGACCGCCATCCACGGCATGCGCCGGCGCTCTGCAGCAAGCGCATCGCGAGCATGCGTGTGTGCTTTCTCTCTGACGAGCAGGTTCTGGCGCGCCTCTTCCCAGGCCTGTTGCGAGACCACCTGCGGCTTCTGCATGGCTGGCTGGTCGGTTGCATTCTCGACTGTCTTGGTCATGGCTTTCAATCTCCTCGTTTTAGACGAAGCCTGCGTCGCACGGGTGAGAGCGCCGGGATGCAGGTCGTCGTGCCGTCATCGAGGGTAGTTTGGCACCGCGGATCAAATGGCGGGAGTAACAACTGTGACGGTATTCATTCGGAGCGGCGCGATGGGGGCGTGTGGGCCGGCGACCTTTCCTCCTAGTCTAGAGCCCGGCCAGCCGGATCTCGCCGGCGACGAAATCGGCAAAGGCCTTTACCTTCGGCAGCAGCAATCGATTGGTTGGGTAGACGATATAGATGCCGCGCTCAGCAAGTTTGTGTTGCGGCAGAATCCGCACGAGCTTGCCTTGGGCGAGCAGCGGGTTGGCAATGAAGGATGGCAAGGCGCCGATACCGATGCCGGCCTGGACCATCTCGCTCAGCATCAGGCTGTTGTCGACGACGAAGCGTGCAGGCAGTTCGATGCTCGACCTGCCGTCGGGACCTTCCACGATCCAGCTTCCCGCCTGGTCGGCGAGCCGGTAGCGGAGGCAATCATAGTTCTTGAGTTCGCCCACGCTTGCCGGCGTACCCCTGGCCGACAGATAGGCGGGCGCGGCGCAGATGATCTGTTCGACCTCGCCGAGCCGCTTGGCGATCAGCGATGAATCCGCAAGGGCTGCGCGCACGCGGATTGAGACATCGAACCCCTCCGAGACGACGTCGAGCACGTGATCGTCGAGCGTCATGTCGACCTTCAACTGCGGATGCAGCGCCATGAAGCGGGCCAGCATCGGCGCAAGGACCGTCAGCCCGAAGGAGAGGGGAGCGTTGATCCGCAGCCGGCCATTGATCTCACCGGCTTCGCCCGATGTCGAACGCTCCAGCTGGTCGAGTTCGTCGAGGAGCCTGCAGCACTCGGCGAAGTAACCACGCCCGGTCTCTGAGAGGCTCATGCGCCGGGTGGTGCGCAGAATGAGCACGGTGCCGAGGCGTTCCTCGAGTTGCCGGATCTGCTTGCTGATCGACGCATTCGATTGTCTGAGCTCCTCGGCCGCCTTGTTGAAGCTTTGAAGCTCAACGACGCGCCGAAACGCCCGCATGGCGGCCAACAGATCCATAATTTCTCCAGAGTTAAATATCTATTCTCCATATCGCTGATTATTCGAGATGCCGCCAGCAATAAGGTGAGCTCAGCTTCCTGATGTTCAGGCAATGCAGAAAAGGAGTTCACCATGTTCAACACCGCAACGTTCAGCCGCACAGTGGCGGTCTCTCTCGTGGCCGGATTGCTGGGGAGCGCGGCCTTCGCGCAGGAGGTCGGCAAGAGCCCCTGGGGGCCGAAGGACGAAATCGGGCGCCTCAACCTGATCACGCCCGCCTCACGGGCTGCGATCCTATCGCGCATCGAGGGTGCCAAGTCCTACGACCTCGCGGTGGAGTATTTCATCGGCATGCCAAGCTGGGAGGCGGCCGGCGACCCGCCATACCAGATGTGGATGACCCACACGCCGCACGGAACAACGGTTTCTGACCCGATGAAGGTCGGCAAAGAGATGAACCAGCACGTCAGTTACTCCGGCTCGGCCGTTTCGATGTACGCGCATATGGGCACGCATATCGATGCGCTGAACCACTTCGGCCTGAACGGCAAGATATGGAACGGTTATGCGGCAGCCGATCACCTCGGAGACCAGGGCTGGACCGTCACCGGCGCGGAGAAACTGCCGCCGATTGTTGCGCGCGGCGTCCTGATCGATGTCGCGGCGGCGAAGGGCATGCAGATGCTGCCGGAGAACTACCGCATTACCCGCAAGGACCTGCTGGAGGCGCTCGACAGCCAGGGCGTCAAGCTCCAGCAAGGCGACGTGGCACTGATCCGCACGGGGCGTATGCAGCACTACGAAGACAAGTCCGCCTATATGAGCAACCCACCCGGGCTGAGCATCGATGCGGCGAAGTTCCTGGTCGAAGACGGCGGCGCCATGGTCGTCGGTGCCGACAACCTGAGCTTCGAAGCGTTTCCGGCAGAAACCGAAAACAACTACATCCCGGTTCACACCTATCTGCTGGCCCAGCAGGGCGCGCCGATCATCGAGCTCATCAATCTCGAAGAGTTGTCGAAGGACCGGATCTACGAGTTCGTCTTTGTCGGCGCGTCGCTCAAGTTCCGCGGGGCTGATGCCGCACCGATCCGCCCCGTCGCCTTCCCGCTGCGCTAGTCTTTTCCTGAAAGCTCTTGCTTGAGAGGAAGAGCCAGCCGAACGATCAAACGACGAAGGCGCCGCGGCAACTCCGGGGCGCCTTCGCTCTGTCATCGCGCGATCTGAAAACAGGCCCTGTCTCACCGATTGGTAAACGCCCGCGCGCTTTCTGCGGTGCCACTAATCGATGGCGGCGGGTATCTCTGTTTCGGCGCGGCCGCGCAGCGGCTTTTCCGGCATCAGATGGAACATCGCGAGCGACAGCACCATCGCCGCGGTGCAAGCGGCGAAAATATAGGCGAATGGCAGTGCCGAGGCGGTCGTGGCACTGATCGCCTGAATGGCTTCACCACCCAGCGGTAGGCCATTGCCGAGCGCGATCGCGCCGAGGATCGCGACACCAAGGGCGCCGCCGAGCGATCGCAGGAAGGTCAGGACGCCGGTTGCCACGCCGAGATGCGCCTGGTCGACGGCGTTTTGCACGGAAATGGTCGCGACCGGAAACGTCATGCCGGAGCCGAAGCCCGCGCCCGAGGTCAATAGCACCAGCACCGATAGGGTTGTTCGCCCGGCGAGAGCGGCGAGCGCCGCCAGGCAGAGGAAGCTGAGGATGCTGCCGACGAGTGCCATTCGCTTGTAGTGGACGAGGCGCGGTATCGTCCGCGCGCTGGTCGTTGCTCCGAACACGGTGCCAAGCAACAGGCCGAGCATGATCAGCCCCGAGCCACCGGCGGAGAGGCCATGGAACGATTGCGCGTAGACCGGGAGGTAGACTGAAAGGCCGACATTGGCGCCCTGCGCCAGAAACATCGCCAGGGTTCCATAACGCACGATCGGATTGCTGAGCACTTCGAGCGAAATCAGAGGCTCGGTCACGCGCCGAAGGCGCAAGGCGAACGCACCCCAGAGAAGCGCCGAACAGCCGAGCAAACCGGCGATCTCCGGCGAAAGCCATGCATAGCGGCTGCCGCCCCAATTCAGCGCCAGCAGCAGAAGCGCGATCGCGGCGACGAGCAATGTGGCGCCTGCTCCATCGATCCGGTGCGCCCTGGTTATAACAGGCAGTTTCTTCAACGGATTGCTGATGATCGCCAGGGCCGCAAGGCCGAGCGGGATGTTGATCCAGAAAATCAACGACCAATGGAGATGTTCGGCGAAGGTGCCGCCCAAAAGCGGCCCGGCGATGCTTGCCACGGCCCATGTTCCGGAAATCCAAGCGGCATAGCGTGCGCGCTCGCGTGGTGGGACGAGGTCGCCGATCACCGTTTGCGAGAGGGCGAAGAGACCGCCGCCACCCAGGCCCTGGACCGCGCGGCCGATGATCAGCGTCAGCATGTTCGGCGCCAGCGCGCTTATCAGCGATCCCGCAAGGAAGATGATCACGGCGGCGAAGATCGTCGGCCGTCGCCCGTGAATATCGGAGATCTTGCCATAAAGGGGAGCCATGGCCGTCGCGGTCAGGAGATAGGCCGTC
Source organism: Ensifer sp. 22521 (assembly GCF_052044795.1). Taxonomy (NCBI): domain Bacteria; kingdom Pseudomonadati; phylum Pseudomonadota; class Alphaproteobacteria; order Hyphomicrobiales; family Rhizobiaceae; genus Ensifer; species Ensifer sp. 22521. The sequence continues at coordinate 56,782 of NZ_JBQENM010000031.1, read as the reverse complement.
ACGACCCAGGGCAGATAGTCGCTGTGTCCGAGGGTCTTGCCGATCGTAGGCATGGCGGGTGCCACGATCGTCTGGTCGAGTGCGGCCAGAAGCATCGCGAGAAGGACTCCCCCGATGATGACGTTCTTCTCCGGCTCCGAGAGAGAGGCCGCCGTCGCGGTCGTTTCACTAGGGTGACGTATCTCATTCATGCGGGTGGTCCGATGCAGTCATTTCCACTTTGACGAGAGGCATTCAGAATGCTTGGGCGCGCGATAGTCAACCGTCCGAGTGACCGGGAGCTTCTCGCCGCCTGATGATCGGGGGAAGCAAAGCGGGGTCGACCGAGCCGCCTCGTGAGACGGATCTGGCGGGCGAGGCAGTCTGCGGGGCGACCGGGCTAGGCACTTCGGTGCCGTGCCATCAGCTTGGCCTGAAGCACGACCACGACGAGCAGGAAAGCGCCGCGGATGACCGATTGCCAGTAGGCGGAGAGCGAAATCCAGCCGAGACCGTTTTCGAAGTTCAGGATGACGGCCCTCGGTCACAAGCGCATCGGCTTCATCAATGGTGAAAGCTGGATGGACGCGGCCATGGACCGCCTGAAAGGCTATAAGCAGGCGCTCGCTTCCGCCGACATCGCCTTCGACGAGACGCTTGTGCGCGATGGCGACTGGCTGCCGCTACGCGGTTACGAGGCCGGGCTGGACCTGCTCTCCATGCCAAACCCGCCGACCGCCATCTTCTGCGGCAATGATCTGATGGCGATCGGCGTGATGGAGGCGGCACAGGAGAAGGGGCTTCGTGTGCCCGCCGATCTTTCGGTCATGGGCTACGACGACTAGGAACTAGCGCGCTACACCCATCCGCCGCTCTCGACGCTGGTGCTGCCGAACTACGAGATGGGACAGAGGGCCGCCGAGATCCTGATCGACATGGCGATCCACGGAAAACACATGCGTCCGATGACCATAAAGGTCGACGGGCCTTTGGTGGTTCGCGAAACCACCTCCGGCTGGCCCGCCCGGGCCGCGCAGGCAAAGCGATAGAGCGGCGCAACGCTTTCGGGAAACAGGATAGAGCGCCGTTAGTCGTCCGCTTCGTTGGCATAGGCGGCGATGTAGGCTTCCGTTAGCGCCTCTTCCAGCGGGCGACCCAATCGATAGGGAGAAAGCGTCTCGGGCCGCGCGACGCCGTGCGGCAAGCGCGAGCAGGGTTCGGGTGCGCCCAAAATGGTGTGCACAGGAAGGCGCTCCGCATAAACAGGCAGATCGTAGTCCTCCTCATCGTCGGCGATACCCTTGGCCCTGATCTTTGCTGAGGCCCGTTCGATTTCCATGACGATGACAGCGGTCGCCTTGATCTCTTGAGCAGTGCTCGGGCGCAGGGTCGCGGTGCGGTCCGGAAAGAGCCGGTCCACCATCATCGTCAGGGCACGCAGTTTCTCCTCCTGGTCCTCGACCAGGCGGGCGGTTCCGAAAGCCATGACCGAGCGGTAATCGGCCGAATGGTTGAAGCCGGAGCGGGCAAGCACGAGGCTGTCGAGGTGTGTGACGGTCAGGCAGGCCGGCTCGCCCGCCGACAGGTTGCGCAGCATGCGGCTGGCGCTGCTGCCGTGCCAGTAGAGGTGCCGCCCTTCACGCCAGAAGAGCGTCGGCGTGCAGAAGGGTTGGCCGTCGATGACATAGGCGACGTGGGCGAGTGCCGCCGCGTCGAGCAGCCTGTGCACCGTCTCGTGGTCGTAGAAACCACGGTCATGGCGGCGCTTGACGCGGTTGACCGTATCGACGGGGTAGGCGGGCGTGGAATGTTCGGTCACGGCTGGTTCCTTTCAGGCTTGCATCCTGAAGGTTCGCATGAACAGACTGGTTTGAAATAGGTCCACTTTTGTAATCTTCATGCCAACCACTTCTCTTCCAAGACAGGGATCGGCCTTCCCGCCGATCGAACTTGATCGCTCGATCCGCAACCAGGCGCTTCGGGTCCACAGTGGGTTGCGTGCCGCCATCGTCGACGGTTTGCTGGCGCCCGGCTCCCGTCTGCCGTCGAGCCGCGAGCTTTCCGCCCAACTTGGCATAGGCCGCAATATGATCGTTGCGGCCTATGAGCATCTCGCGAGCGACGGACTGATCGAGGCCCGTCACGGCTCGGGCACCTATGTCTCGTCCAGCCTGCCGACACCGCCGTCCATTGCAACGGCACCGGATATCCCGCTGGCCTTTGGCGGCCGGTCGCCCTTCGCTCTCGGCCAGACCCATGTGGAGCCGGCTTTTCTTGCACGGCTGGCTGCGGCCACCCGGCGTCATATCGCGGAGGCGAGCGTCGACGACCTTGCCTATGGCGACCCGCGCGGCAGCTTGCATTTGCGCCGACAGATCGCAGACTTCCTGGCCGTCAACCGAGGCATCCGTTGCGATCCAGGCTGTGTGGTGATCGTCAGCGGCACCCAGCACGGGCTGAGGCTGTGCGTCGACGCACTGCTTGCGCCGGGAGATTGTGCCTGGGTCGAGGAGCCCGGCTATGGCGTGTCGCGCTCGACACTGATGGCAGCAGGTGTGCGGCTTGTGCCGGTGCCGGTCGACGGGGCAGGGATCGATGTTGCAGCGGGTTTTGCACGAAACCCTGGCGCCAGGGCTGCCTATGTCACCCCTTCGCACCAGTTTCCGACCGGTGTGAAAATGGCGATGGACCGACGTGTGGCGCTGATCGATTGGGCTGACGCGACTGGCGCCTGGATCTTCGAGGACGACTACGACAGCGAGTTCCGCTATTCAGGTCCTCCGCTGACGGCACTGGCAGGGCTTGCGCCGGACCGCGTCGTCTATCTCGGGACCTTCGCCAAGACGCTGTTTCCGGGGTTGCGGCTGGGTTACGTGGTGGTGCCTCCAGGCGCATTGGGACGGGTGTTGGCGCGTCGCGCCGCCTTCGACCGGTTCATGCCGGTTTTCCTGCAGAACGCCGTGGCCGATCTCCTGGCGGATGGATCGGTCGCGTCCCATTTGCGCAAGAGCCAGAGGCGCTATCGTGTCGCCCGCGATCAACTGGCTGAAATTGTCAACGCCACATCCCGGGGGACACTGTGCTCGGATGTCCCGGAACAGGGCCTTCACATGATCGTCCGGCCGCGCGACGGGCTCGCGCCGGGCCTGTCGCAATTGATCCGGGCGGAAGCGAAAATCGAAGCGGTGCTTCTGTCCGAAACCTTCATGGAGCGACGCGACGCCGAAGGCCTCATCCTCGGGTTCTCAGGATATGAAACCGGTGCGCTGCGGGCGGCAGCCACGCGCCTGGGAACCACCGCGCTCAAACTGGCCGACGATTCTCGGTGGTGACCACCCCACGCGACACCTTCAAATGGTGGGCAACACGGTTCTTACGTGGTCCGCGAGTGCCTTCACCGCGGATGACGGGCGAAGTTCGGCAAATTCGAGCGCAATGCCGATCGTCGGGAGCTTCGGCAATCCGGCCGAAATGACGTGCAGGTCGGAGGGGACGGCGGTTCTCGTTAGAACACTGATCGCATGGCCGGATCGGGCAAATGCGATGAGACCGGCAAGGCTGTTGCTCGCAAAGGCGACGCGGTACCGACGATTGACCGCCTCCATCGCGTCGCAGGCTGTCCGGTAGTCGAGCGTCGTCGGGGCTGACAAGGCTAAGGGCAGGGAGACACGGTCGAGGATCTCCGGTTCTGCAGCCTTGCCGACCCACACGAAGTCTTCGGTGCGAATGGTCTCGCCGTTTGAAACATCGGCAATTGACACGAGCGCCAGATCGATTTGCCGCCGCAGCAACATTGGGCGCAGTTCCGTGGTCGGTGCGCAGACCATGCGCAATTCGACCTCCGGGTGCTGATCGAGAAAGCGCTCGATGATCCCTGGGAGAAAGGCGATTGAATAATCTTCCGGGCATCCCAGGGTCACGGAACCTTTGAGACCGTTGCCTTCCATCTCCGCCAGGATCTCATCGTGCCCGGCGAGAAGATGTTCGGCATGGGCCAGCAGCTTTTCACCGGCCGCGGTCAGCCGTACGCCGGATCCGGTGCGATGGAAGAGCGCCTGCTCGAGAAAGTCCTCCAGACGCTGCATCTGCATGCTGAGCGTCGATTGCGTTCGCCCGACCTGAAGGGAGGCAAGGCTGATTGAGCCCGCCCGCGCGATGACGGCGAAATTTCGAAGCAAGGCAAGATCGAGATTTCTCATGATATCAAAATATCCAATATCGGAGCGGAATACTATCAATTTGCATGAGGCCATAACTCCCACTAGCCATTGAGAACCGCCAACGAGGAGCAATCTGATGTCGCTGAATTCCGATCCTGCTTTCTGGGCCTCCGCCAACAAACATCTCACGCGCTATGGGTCCGGTTTCGAGGCGATCATCGTGGAACGCGCGGAGGGAAGCTTCGTCTATGATGCGGACGGTCGCGCCGTTCTGGACTTCACCTCCGGACAGATGAGCGGTGTTCTCGGCCATACTCACCCTGACATTGTTGCGACCGTCGACCGGCAAATGCGGACGGTCGCCCATCTCTTCAGCGGCATGCTGTCGCGGCCCGTCGTCGAGCTCGCCACGCGCCTTGCCGCGCTTGCGCCGGGGCTCGACCGGGTTCAGCTTCTGACAACGGGCGCTGAGTCGAACGAGGCGGCCATTCGCATGGCGAAGCTGGTGACCGGCGGCCACGAGGTCGTCGCCTTCGCGCAGAGCTGGCACGGAATGACGGGGGCCGCCGCCTCAGCGACCTACAGCGCCGGCCGAAAGGGATACGGTCCCGCCGCCGCCGGCTCGTTCGTGATCCCGGCGCCGAACGCCTACCGGCCGCGGTTCACCCACCCGGATGGGAGCAATGATTGGCAGACGGAGCTCGACGATGCCTTCTCGTTGATCGACCGGCAGTCGACGGGCAGCCTCGCGGCGTTCATCGCAGAACCGATCCTTTCGAGCGGAGGGATCCTCGAACTTCCGCCGGGCTACCTCGCCGCGCTCAAGCGCAAGTGCGAGGAACGGGGCATGCTGCTGATCCTCGATGAGGCCCAGACGGGCATCGGCCGGACTGGGCATATGTTCGCCTTCGAGCGTGACGGCGTGACGCCCGACATTCTCACCTTGTCGAAGACATTGGGCGCCGGGCTGCCGCTTGCCGCCGTCATGACGACGGCGGAGATCGAGCAAAAGGCCCATGAAAGGGGCTTCCTCTTCTATACCACCCACGTCTCGGATCCGCTGCCAGCGGCAGTCGGCGTAACGGTGCTCGACGTGGTCGAACGTGACGGCCTGGTCGAACAGGCGATCGCGCGCGGCGAGCTGTTGCGCAGGGGTCTCCTGTCGCTTCAACAAAGGTTCGAATGTGTCGGCGATATCAGGGGCCGCGGCCTTCTCCTTGGGCTCGAAGTTGTCGCTGACCGGCAGACGAAGGCTCCGGGCTTCGATCTGGGTGCCAGGGTCATGGAGGAGGCGATGCGGCGCGGTCTCAGCATGAACATCGTCAAGCTTCCCGGGATGGGCGGCGTCTTTCGCATCGCTCCGCCACTGACCGTTTCGGACGGAGAGATCGATCTCGGACTGGAGATCCTGTCGGCTTCCATCGACGCGGCCATGCGTGCCGGCTGAACGCGCTCGCGTGCAGATTTTCGTTTCATCCCAAGATACCGCCAACCCGCATCGGAAACCTGATGCGGGTTGGCCTGTCCCGTTGGCAGGTTGAAGCATAGCGCCAAAGCCATCATGGACGCGACCTTGCAGCCGATAGGGGCGGCGTCGTCATTCTGTTTTCGTCGACGTGGCGCGCATCGCCGTTAAATACGCGCCCGGCGGCTGGACCCGATCTCGCAGGAAACATAACTCCCCGATTATGATTTTGGCCCCATATTTCATTTTTACATCACCGTTTGGCATGGCAAGTTGACGCCTATCAAATCAACGGGGTTTGTGAGGACGATGCGGGTTCGGGAGCGATCGGCGTCGCAGGGAGGAAACATGAAACGGATGATTCTGGCTGCGATCGCGGCTTTGGCAATGAGCGGCGCGGCCTATGCCGACACGATCAAGATCGGTGTTGTCGGGCCATTCTCCGGTCCGTTCGCGCTTCAGGGCAAGAACTTCAAGGCTGGCATCGATGCCTATATGTCGCTGAACGGCAGCAAGGTCGGCGACGACGATATCGAGATCATCTATCGCGACGTGCCGCAGGCCGATCCGGCCCAGGCGAAGGCGCTGGCACAGGAACTGGTGGTGAAAGAAGGCGTGCAATATCTCGCCGGCTTCTACTTCACGCCGGATGCCATGGCGGTAACGCCGCTCCTTACCCAGGCGAACGTGCCGCTCGTCATCATGAACGCGGCAACCTCGGCAATCGTTACGAAGAGCCCGCTCGTCGTGCGCACCTCGTTCACCACCTGGCAGACTTCGACGCCGATCGCCAAGGTTGCCAAGGACGCCGGCGTTTCCAAGGTCATTTCGGTCGTCAGCGATTACGGCCCGGGCGTCGATGCCGAGAACGCCTTCAAGGCGGGTTTCGAGGCGGCCGGCGGTCAGGTCGTCGAGGCGATCCGCATGCCGCTCGCGACCAATGATTTCTCGCCGATCATGCAGCGCATCAAGGATTCGGGCGCCGAGGGCGTGTTCGCCTTCCTGCCGTCCGGTCCGACGACGCTCGGTTTCGTCAAGGCCTTCAAGGAGAACGGCCTGAAGGACGGCGGCATCAAGTTCTTCGCCCCCGGCGACCTGACGCAGGAATCCGACCTGCCGGCACTCGGCGAGGCAGCGCTCGGCATCCAGACGACCTTCCACTACGCGGTTTCGCATGACTCGCCTGAGAACAAGGCCTTCGTCGAAGCAGCCGGCAAGGCGATCGGCAATCCGGCCGAACTCTCGTTCCCTTCGGTCGGTGCCTATGACGGCATGCATGTCATCTACAAGATGATCGAGGCGACCGGTGGCGAGCAGGATGCGGCCAAGGCAGTGGAGGCCGTAAAGGGTTTCTCCTGGACAAGCCCGCGCGGCCCCGTGACGATCGATCCGGAATCACGCCACATCACGCAAAACATCTACCTGCGCGAAGTCGCCAAGGCTGATGACGGCACCTACTACAACAAGGAAATCCAGACCTTCGAGAAGCAGGGCGACCCCGGTCTCGCTGCGCTGAAGTAGGCAGGTTGGGGCGGGCGCACAGCGCCTGCCGACACCGATGATGCGCTGATCAGCGGCGCCCATGAACGAAGCCATGTGCCCGCCCGCGACGTCACAGTGCTGGCGCAGGAGTAGCGCTCCGCGCATATAATGCGCCCCGAATCCGGCGCAGCAAAAACTGGAAGAAAGGGCACGGATAGCCCCATGCAAACCGTCCTCAGCATTGCGATCGATGCCCTTGCCTATGGCATGGTGCTCTTCGTCATCTCCATCGGCCTTTCGGTGACCATGGGCCTGATGCGCGTGGTCAATCTGGCGCACGGCGCCTTTGCCATGATCGGCGGCTACATCGCCTCCTATGCGGCCCGCGATCTTGGCCTTGCCTATGGCTTTGCCGTGCTGCTTGCGATCTTCGGCACTATCGTTATTGCCGTGCCCATCGAACGCCTGCTCTACCGGCGCATCTATGGCGCGCCGGAACTGACCCAGGTGCTGATGACCATCGGCATCACCTTCTGCATTATCGGAATCGCCAACTACGTCTTCGGCCCGACGTTGAAGACGGTGCCGTTGCCGAGCGAATTGCAGGGATCGGTGGATCTCGGTTTCCGGGCGATCGCCACGCACCGCATCTTCGCAATCGTCTGCGGCCTCGCGGTTGCCGCCGGCCTCTGGTACGCGATCGAAAAGACCGCCTTTGGCGTGAAGCTGCGTGCCTCGGTCGACAATGCGGCGATGGCTGCCGCCCTCGGGGTGCGCACGGAGATCGTCTATGCCGTGAGCTTTGCGGTTGCCGTCGGGCTCGCCGCCTTCGGCGGCGTCGTCGGCGCCGAGTTGCTTCCGGTCGAGCCCTATTATGCGCTGCGCTACATGGTGACCTTCCTGGTCGTCGTCTCCGTCGGCGGTGCCGGGTCGATCCCGGGTGCGCTCGTCGCCTGCCTGCTGCTCGGCGCGATCGATACGACCGGTCGCTATCTCATGCCGGAATTCGGCGAGTTCTTCTTCTATCTGGCCGTGATCGCGATCATCTGCGTCTTTCCGCGCGGGCTCGCCGGGAGGGCCAAGGGATGACCATGACGACGACGAACGACATGATTGCGGCATCCCCAGCGCGCCGGCGTTTCGGCGGTGGAGACGTCATCGGCGTGGCGATCATCCTGCTGGTCGCGGTGATCGGCTATTTCCTCTTTCCCAACAATCTGGCGCTTCTGACCCGGATCATCGCCGCGGCACTTCTGGTGCTGTCGCTGGATCTCGTCACCGGCTATTGCGGCGTCGCGACACTCGGGCACGCTGCCCTCTTCGGCGCCGGCGCCTATGCAGCGGGCATTGCCTCGGCGCATTACGGCATCAACGATCCGCTTGCCATGCTGGCGTTCGGCATCGTGGCCGGTGCGGTTGCGGGGCTTATCTGCGGGGTCGTGATCCTGCGCGCCCACGGTCTTCCGCAATTGGTTTTGTCGATCGCGCTCATCCACCTTTTCCACGAGTTCGCCAACAAGGCATCGTCCTGGACCGGCGGTAGCGACGGCCTTTCCGGGATCGCGCCGACTGCGCTCCTCGGACTCTATGAGTTCGACCTCTGGGGCCGCACGGCCTACGTCTTCGGCGTCGTGTTGCTCGCCATCGTCTTCGTGCTGTTGCGGCTGATCGTGCGTTCGCCCTTCGGCATGCTGTGTCGTGGCATCAAGGAAGATCCGGTCCGCATCCGCTCCATGGGCGCGTCGCCGAAGATCGCGCTGACGAAAATGTACGTGATATCCGGCGCCGTTGCCGGCGTCGGCGGGGCGCTGAACGCGATCTCAACCCAGGTCGTCGGCCTCGACAGCCTCTCCTTTACGATGTCGGCCGAGAGCCTTGTCATGCTGGTGCTCGGCGGCACCGGCTCCCTCTTCGGCGCGCTGACGGGCACGGTGGTCTTCATGTTCTTCGAGGATGTGGTCTCGGCCGCCAACCCCTTCCATTGGCTGACGATGGTGGGTGCGCTGCTGATCGCCGTCGTCTTGTTCGCGCCGAAGGGCCTCTACGGCACCGCGGCCGCCTTCGTTGCCCGCCGCCGGGAGGCCAAGTGATGCAGCCGATCTTCGAAGTCCGCAATTTGAAGCGCGCCTTCGGTGGCCTTGCGGTCACCAACGATGTCAGCCTCAGTATGGCGCCGGGAGACCGGGTGGCGCTGATCGGCCCAAACGGTGCCGGCAAGACGACGTTCGTCAATCTCGTTACCGGCAACCTTCGGCCTGACTCAGGCGAAGTGCGCATCGCCGGCGAGCCCGTGACCGGCGTCGACGCGATTGGCCGCGTTCGGCGCGGGCTTGTGCGCTCGTTCCAGGTGACGCGGCTTTTTGCCGACATGACGCCGGCCGAGCATGTTGCGCTTGCCGTGCTTCAGCGGAGCGGCCGCGCCGGTCGTCTCTTCGGCAATTTTCTCGGCATGTCCGATGTCATGGCCGAGGTTCAGGAACTTCTCGGCAAGCTCGGCCTCAAGGAACTGATGCACCGCAAGGTGAGCGAGATCGCCTATGGCCAGCAGCGACTGCTGGAGATAGCCGTCGCCCTGGCGCTGAAACCGAGGGTGCTGCTGCTCGACGAGCCAGCTGCCGGCGTGCCGCAAAGCGATACCGGCCGCATCGAGCAGGCGCTGGCCGATCTGCCTGCCGACCTCGCCGTGCTGATGATCGAGCACGACATGGATCTCGTCTTCCGCTTTGCCAAGCGCGTGGTGGTGCTGGCTGCGGGCGCGATCATCTTCGACGGTTCGCCGTCGGAGGTCACCAAGGACCCGCGCGTCCGGGAAGCCTATCTGGGGAGCTATGCCAATGCCAGCCACGCCGCTTGAGGTGGAAAACCTGTCCGCGGGCTACGGCCCGACGCGCGTGCTCGAAGGCGTGTCCTTTGCCGTTCCGGCGGGCGCCCGGCTTGCCGTTCTTGGCCGCAACGGCATGGGCAAGACGACCCTGCTTGCGACCCTTGCCGGCCAAACGCGACGCTATGACGGACGCATCCGCATGGGCGGTACCGATGTGACCGCGCTGCCGAGCGCCTCGCGCGCCATGCAAGGGCTTGGCTTCGTGCCGCAGGCGCGCTGCGTCTTCCCGACGCTGACCGTCGAGGAGAACCTGTTCGTCGGGCTCAAGAACCGTCCGAAGAGCGCCATCCAGGAAGCCTACGACATGTTTCCGCGGCTTCACGAGCGGCGAAGAAACCTCGGCAGCCAGCTTTCCGGCGGCGAGCAGCAGATGTTGTCGACGGCGCGTTCAATCCTCGGGCGGCCCTCGATCCTTCTGCTCGATGAACCGCTGGAGGGGCTGGCACCCGTCATCTGCGAGGAACTGATGAAGGCCTTTGCCGAACTGGCGAAGACCGGCGACATGACCATCCTGCTGGTCGAACAACGCATCCAGAGCGCCCTCGACTTTGCCGATCAGGTGATCGTGCTCGAGCGCGGGCGCATCGCCTGGAGTGGAACGCCGGAAGCGCTCGCCAGAGACCACGATGCCGTCGAACGGCTGCTGGGAGTGGGCGGCCTCCACTGAACCGGAAACGGCTTACTTCGGTCGTTAACGGACAACGAGACGGCTGCGCTCGCGCTCGTAGTAGCGTGCGAGCGGCGGCAGGGCATTCTTCAGTTGGTCGAAGACCGCATCATCCACCAGAAGCGCGCCATCATACTTGGCTTGCACGAAGGACCGGTGCCGCTCAAGCGCTTCCTTCTTAGCGCCGACAGTGACGGTGAAGACGGGCGATACGGTGCTGCGTCCCTTGACGGTAATCCGATCCAGTTCGGCGATAGGGAAGGTTTTTTCCACGAGACGCGCAGTTTCTTCGCCGAGGAGCAGCGAGATGCCGTAGTCCTTGGAAGCCCCTTCGAGACGCGATGCGAGATTGACCGCATCGCCGAGGGCGGAATAGTCGAAGCGCTGGTGCGAACCCATGTTGCCGACGACGCACTCGCCGGTGTTGATGCCGATGCCGATCCGCAGCGTTTGCGCGGGCCGCCGCTCCCGCTTCGCCTCAGCCTCCAATTCCTCGTTGACCCGCGTGAGCGCTTTAAGCATGTCGAGCGCTGCGCGCACCGCGTGAACCGCATGGTCGGGGTCGTCAAGCGGCGCATTCCAGAAGGCCATGAGGCAGTCGCCGATATATTTGTCGATGGTTCCGCCCTGTTTCAGCACCGCATCCGACAGCGGCGTCAGTAGGCGGTTGACGAGTGTCGTCAACCGCTCAGGATCGTCCTTCATCTCCTCAGCGATGGTGGTGAAGCCGCGGATGTCGCAGAAGAGGATCGAAAGCGTGCGGCGTTCGCCGCCGAGCTTCAGATGCGACGGGTCTTTCGCCAGTCGTTCGACAAGGGCGGGGGAAAGGTACTGCTGAAAGGCGCGGGTGATTTCATGGCGCCGTCGGCGCTCTTCGGCATAGTCAAGCCCGGCCTGGCCGGCGGCCACGGTCAGGAAGGCGAGCCCCGGGCCGAGCGGCGAGAGGAAGACATGCCCGAGGCGCATGGCCACATAACTTGCCAGCACAATAAGGCTCAGCGCGACAACGGTGGATCCGAGCGTGCGCCACCCCGTTGTTCTGAGCACCGCGAAGGCGGCGAGGATCGCCGCAAACGCGATCGCCGCGATCACAACGGGTCGTGGAGCCCGCTGGACGTAGAGTTCGTGCGCAAGGTTGTCGTAGATCGTCGCCTGCATCTCTACGCCGGAAACGAGCTTGTTCGAATGGACGGTATCGGACGTCGCGAATGCGTCCGCGCCCCCATCGGCAATCGACGGAGCGTTCTGCAAGCTGAGCCCGACGAGGACCACCCGATCGCGAAAGGTACCTTCCGGCAGGAAATTGGTGGGATCGAGCGCCTGGTAATAGGAGACGGTCGGATAGGTTCGCGCCGGTCCGAAGACCTGGATGAGGGCATCGGTCGGGGGAGGTTGCGTCCGCGTGCCGGCGATCCCGGCCAGAACGGCGGCAAAGCCGTCGGGATAGTCCGGGATGGAGCGTAGCGTGCCGTCGCCACCAAGGTTGACCGAGGCAATCCCGGTTCTTGCCCCCTTGGCGGTGAAGCGGGCAAGGGGCTCGGTGCGCACGAACTGGTCGGCCTGCGGCGCTTCCACCAGCGTCTGGTCGCCGGCAAGGACGACGCCGGTATCAAGAGCTTTTTCCAGCTCGTCGTCGTTCACCGGATCGGCCGACGGCTCGGCGAAAATGACGTCCATGCCGATCGCGCGGGCGCCGGCCTTGCGCAGCGCTTCGATGAGACGGGCGTGCAGCGCGCGTGGCCACGGCCACTGCCGGCCGATCTCGGCCATCGAGGGTTCGTCGATGGCGACGACGACGGGGCTGTTTTCGGGCAGTGGCGGTGTGCCGATGGTCGACAGATAGTCGAAGCTGCGCAATTCGTTGAGCAGCCAGGCATTGGACAAGGTCGCAAGCGAAAGCGCGATGCTGACGAAGGCGGCAAGACCCAGAAGCTTCAGCCGCCGCAACGCGAGGCGACGAGCATCCAACTGTCCGTATCGGCCGCCCGATGCCTGCACGGCGACGTGCTCCTTGATCAGAACCGCACCTTGACTGTGCCCTTGAACGTCGGTCCCCAACCGGGGAGACCGCTTCTGAGCTCGAAGTCCTCGTCAAGCAGATTGAATGCCGCCAGATCGACTTCGATCTGCTTGTCGAAGGGCTCCCATTGCAGCGATGCGTCGAGCGTCCAGAAGTCGTCGAGTGTCACCCCGCCGGCCGGTCGCAAGCCGATATAGTTTGCGGCGATCGTTGCCTTCACGTTTGCGGTGTTGACCCAAGTCAGCGCCACCTGGCCGGTGTTTTCGGGTACGAAGAGAAGCTCGTCCAACTGATTGACGGTGTTTTCCCTGACGTCGGCTTCCGTATGGGCCGCCGTCAGGGAAAGGCCGAAACCGTGGCCGATTGCAAAGTTCGCGGTCGCCGCGACCCGGTCCAGCCCCACTTTGGCGTAGTCCAGATTGATGGGGGACAGCGGGACATTGAGCGACAGTTCGCGCACCTCCTGGTGCTGGTAGTCGAGCGCGGTGAAAAGCCAGTTGTTCCACTCCGCGTCCCAGCGGAACGCCAGAGTGTCGGCGTAACCTTCTGCACCGAAGCGAAGTTGGTTGGGCTGCAGGGCGACGATGCCGATCGGAGCGAGGGTGGCGACATCGAAGTTCAAGCCATCGCGCATGGCGGCGGCCCTCAACCAATGACCCTCCGCGGGCGCCCAGGCGATGCCGAGCTTCGGTTCGAGCCGGATGTTGCCGTCGTTGGCATCCTCGATGTAGCGGGCAAACAGCGCGCCTTCTGCCTTCAGGTCCGGCGTGATTTCGTAGATTGTATCGATATAGGCCTTGGCGACGGTCTGCGCCGCGGATGTCGAGCCGGATCCGATGAAGGGGGTGTTGTTGCTGCCGACCCTCATCGCAAACGGATCGAAGATGTCGAACGAACTGTCGGAGCGAACAACGCCGCCTTCGATCCCGTAGCGCCACGTGAAGTCGCCGTCTCCGTAGAGGTGATTGATGGCGGCGATATAGGTTTTCTGCTTTTCCTCGCTGCGGCTCGTGGCAAGGTCCGGTAGCCCGACGCGGGAGGCGCTGACCTTCTCGTTTTCCACGACATCCCGATCAGAAAAGAAAAGGGCGGCATTGGCGATGTTGCGGTAGCCGAAGGTGTGGCTCCAGGCGACGCCGGACAAAAGTCTATCGGCCTTGTCATGGAGGAGGTTGTCGAGGCTCGTGGTCGGATAGTCGAGGACACTCTTGTCGTCATCGAACTTGCCGTAATTGGCATAGGCGACGATCCGGTCGTCCGGTGTCGGCGAGGCGGTCAGATAGCCGTTGCCGCCGAGCAGGCGCGTTTCACGCTCGATCGCCAGACCCTGCGCGAAGTCGATGGTATCGCGCGGCTCCTCCCAATGGAGGTTGCCGTAGACGCTGATCGGGAAGGGCGAGAAAGTGAGCCCGCGTAGTTCCGCCTCGCCGATCCAGCCGGTGTGATCGTTGTCGGCAATGATGCCGCCGCCAAGTGCTGCTTCAAAGAATGGCCGCTGGACGATATTGGCCGTGCGTTCGCGGCTTGCCAGCATATGCGGTTCGATCAGCAGGCCCTGGAAGAAGGCGGAGAAGCTCTGCGGGTTGGCGGTGTTGACGACCGGGCTGCCGTCGAAATCATAGTCGTTGAACAGCGGATTGACGCTGCCGTGGATCGCCTGGTCGACATAGCTCGATCCCGTGAACGGATCGAAGACCACATCGCCGTAATATTGCCCCCAGACGTTGAGCCCCTGCAGACGAAAGGCGTCGTTGAGCGTCGAGCCGGCGTCCTGGTTGGCGCCAAGGGCCGCACTTTCGCCGCCGCGCGCCCGGGTTCGGCGCATCAATTCCTGGGCATATCGGATCGCCGCGTCGGAATCATATTCGTCGATCGCAATGGCGGTCCGCATCTGCATGATGACCGGATCGTTCGGATCAAGGCGATCGGCATTGTCGAGCGCTTGCGCGGCGGGGATGCGGTCGCCCTTTTCGTAGTAGGCGCCCGCCAGCAGCAATTGGGCGTTGGAGTAGGCGGGATTGGCGGTCGAACCGGCGAGCAGGTCGTTCAGGGCCTTGTCCAGATCGCCCGTCTGCATGTGGTAGCGCCCGCGTGCGACCAGAGTGATGTCGAAGGACGGGTCGGCGGCCAGGGCCGCGTCGATCTCAGCCTTCGCTTCCTTCATCCGGTTTTCGTCGAGATAGAGGATCGAGAGATTAGCGTGGGATACCGGGTCGCTGGGATCAAGTGCGATCGCCTGCTTGAAGGCCCTTTCTGCTGCGCGGTTGTCGCCCCTTTGTCCCTGAACCAGGCCAAGCGAGTTCCAGAGGGAGGAGGAACCCGGAGCCGTCTTCAGCCCAGCCTCCAGGTCCGCCAGCGCGCCATCAAGGTCGTTTTCGTAATGGTAGCGGTAGTCGGAGCGGGCTTCGAGCGCAGTCGGGTCCGCAGGGTCGATGGCAAGCGCCTTCGCGATGCCATCGCGGACCTGTTCCCGGTCGTCGAGCAGCAGCGCAAAGCGCGCGCGGGCGGCCGGCAGGGTAGGATCATCGGGATATTGGCGCTCGGCTTGCTTGAGCGTTTCGATGGCGGCGCGGATATCGTCGCGGAAACCGTTGGTCCAGGCCTTGGCCATCGCGCCATAGGCACCGGTCGTACCCTGCGGCGGTGCCTCGACCCGATTCGGATTGGCAAGCGCCCGGGCGAAATAGCCACCATAGGCAGCGATGGAACGCCGCTTGGCATCAAGTCCGCGGGCAGAGTGTGCAAAAAGCTTTGCCGCATCGTCATAACGCTTTTCCGAGCCGGCGATCAGGGCATCGATGAGATCGGCGCGCGCCTGCTGTGTTGCGCCGAGCCGTCCGCGGCGCGCCTCGGCCAGAGCTGCCTGGGCCTTCTGGCGGCCGTCGAGTGTCAGGTAGATTTCAGAGAGCGTCAGCCAGTCTTCGACCGAGCGCGACTCGGGACGCTTGCCCTCGATGCGTTCGCGTTCCCCACGCATGTCGGGCACGCGAAGCGGCGTCGCCGGCATCCAGACGAAGGAATCGCGCAGCGACAGATGGAAAAGCATCTGCTCGCGATCCTTCGGATTGACGACCACCACCTTGGACGGCGCCTTACCGATTGCCGCGACCGCGCCTTCGCCTTGGGCAACCGTGACGCTGCCTTGTGCGTTGCTGAGTTCGACGACGCCTTCGAGCACGATCAGCGAGGTCTTGCCGTCAGGGCCAACGGTCAATGTCCAGTCGGTGCCGCGAATGGCGGCCGTTGCGGCCGGCGTATCGATTGCCAGGCCCTGTCCGCCGCGTTCCGCACGTGCCCAGATCGTGCCCGATTGCAGTTCGAGATTGGTGTCGCCATCCGCCCCCATGCGCTTGACGCGCAGGGCCGTGTTGCGGCCGAGCCGGATCTGCGTGTGGTCGGAAAAGAGAACCGCAAGCGCGCCGGTTGCGTTGGTGCGCAGCACGTCTCCGGACAGCAAATCCTGGGCGAGATCGACGAAGCGCCAGTTGGAGACATCGACGAAGCGAACTTCCTCACCGGATTTGCGGGCGATTACCGATCCGGCAACGGGCGGCGTCCGCTGAACCGGCTCAGCGAATGCCATGCTTGGACAGACTATCGCTGCCGTAGCCAGCAGTACCCGAAGTCTTTGCCGCCCCATCTTTGTTCCCGTCTCCACCCCGCCATGGATTCAGTGAATTTCGACCAGGTCAAAGTCAATAGTGTTCGAATATTCTAAGTTGTTTTCCAAGCAGTGTGTCTTATTCGGGAAACAGCTTCCGCAACCGATTCGCTCGGCTGCAGCATTTGGCCGCTGAATGACGAAGGGCGCCCATCGGGCACCCTTCGAATTACCGTATGTCGAGAGCAAATCCTGCCCTCAGAGAAGAATCAAACGGAAGCTTTGACGCGCTCCCAGGCGTTCACCAGGTGACGGCCGAGAACCTCCGACAGCTTTGCCTTGTCACGGGCCTCGAGCGCGACGATCATCTCTTCATGTTCGGCAACGGCAGCTGCCCATTTCTCCGGCCCCTCGTGGCCGATGAAGCGGATGCGCTTCAACCGCGTCTGAAGCACCGCGTGCATGTCGACCAAGGCGGCGTTTCCCGCGAGTTGGACAATGGCCGAATGGATCTGCTGGTTGAGTTTGTAATACTGCAGCCGGTCGCTGGCCTTGTAGCGCTGGACCATCTCGTCGTGCAGCGCACGCACTTCGGCAATGCCCGCGTCGCTTGCCGCCTCGCAGGCGAGCTTGCCGGCCAGTTCCTCCAGCGTCTGCAGGACTGTCAGCATGTCGTGCACGTCCTTGGCGCTGAAGCGCTTGACGACGGCGCCTCGGCTCGGGACGAGCTCCACCAGCCCCTCGCTCGCCAGATACTTGATGGCTTCGCGCAGTGGCGTGCGGGACACGCCCAGCTGTTCGCCAAGCTGGCCTTCGTGCAGGCGGGTGCCGGGCGATAGGTCGCCTTCGATGATCATGTCGCGCAGGTGGCTGACCAGCGTGTCGTGCAGCGCCGTGCGCCTGATCGGGCCAGGGCCGCCATCCGGCCGTCTCTCCAGAGATGTGATTTCGTTCATTGTTTTGCTTCTTCGTCTGGCGACTGGGTGTCGACCGTCTGTTCCCGTTCGTGCCGATTGAATCAGCGCTGTCTCATTAAAGCATGGAGACCGGCAGTCCCATCGTCAACAGAAAATGCTGCATACAGAATACAAAAGACTTGATGCAGAATTTTGAATAACGTATGACGGCAACCGAAAGAATGAAGCGGAGGACATCTCACATGACGACTAACGGTGCTGCCGGTAACGGCGCGCGTCCTGTCATCGCGCTCGCCATGGGCGATCCGGCGGGTATCAGCCCGGAACTCACAGCAAAGCTGCTGGCGCTTGCCGATATCCGCGAAGCCGCACACATCATCACGATCGGTGATCGCAGGATCCTGGATGAAGGCGCCAAGGCTGCGGGCGTGACGCTCGATCTCGAGCCGTCGACGCTTGAGGATCTGGAAAAGGCCGGCACGTCGCGCCACGTTTTCGTCGACCTCGCCCACCTCGATCCGGCAGATGTCGTGCGCGGCGAAGCGACGCTTGCGGGCGGAACCTTTGCTACCCGCAACTTCCGCGCCGCGCTCGAACTGGCGCATGCTGGCAAGGCCGACGCCGTCTGCTTCACGCCCTTCAACAAGAAGGCCATGCGCTTTGCCTATCCGGGCTATGACGACGAAATCCGTTTCGTTGCCGATGTTCTCTGCTTCACCGGCAAGGTTCGCGAGTTCAACGTCCTCGAGAAGGTCTGGAACGCGCGCGTCACCTCGCACATTCCACTCAAGGACGTAGCTGACAACCTCTCGGTCGACGGTATCATCGCCGAACTCGAGCTGACCCGGGCCTGCCTCAAGGAGGCGGGTTATGAAGAGGCGAAGATCGCGGTTGCCGGTCTCAACCCGCACGCCGGCGACGGCGGCAGCTTCGGCATGGAAGAGATCGACATCATCGAACCGGCGGTCGAAAAGGCGAAGGCACTCGGCTTCAACGTCGAGGGGCCGTTCCCGGCCGATACCGTTTTCGGTCGCGCTCTCAAGGAAGGCTACAACGCCGTCCTCACCATGTATCACGACCAGGGCCAGATCGCGATGAAGCTAATGGGCTTCGACAAGGGCGTGACCATGATGGGCGGTCTGCCTTTCGCGCTCTGCACGCCGGCCCATGGCACGGCTTATGACATCGCCGGCAAGGGCATTGCCGACGTCGGCGCCAGCCGCGAAGCGCTGCTGCTCGCCGTGCGCATGGCAAAGAAAAAGGCCGCGCTCAAGGCCGCCGCCTGATTTCGCACGCTTTCACGCAATAACGGCGCAGGAGGAGGTCTTGCGCCACAGAACCACAAAACGGGAGGACCCGACTTGAAGAATACCGTCTCCATCGCATGCATCATGGCAGCCGTCTTCGGGGTTGCTGCTCCGGCCGCAGCCTTCGAACCCGATCGCCCGGTTGAATTCGTCGTCACGGCAGGTCCCGGTGGCGGCACCGACATCTTCGCCCGCACGATCCAGGCGATCATCGGCAAGTACGAGCTGATGAAGGCTCCGGTCGTCGTTACCAACAAGGGCAGCGCCGGCGGCGCCGAAGGTTTCGTCTACACGGCGACCAACAAGGGCGACGCTTACAAACTCGCTTTCGGCACGAACAATGCCTACCTGCTGCCGGTTCGCGCCAAGGTGCCGTACAAGGCTGAAGACCTGACCCCGGTCGCGGCGCTCGCTTCCGACGAATTCGTTCTCTGGGTCAACGGCAAGGCCACCTACAACACGGCGGCCGACTTTGCTGCCAAGGCGAAGGAAGGCGGCCTGAAGATCGGCGGCAGTCAGTCCAAGGACGTCGACCAGATCCTCACCTCGATGATCAACGAGGCGACTGGTGCTACGATCAACTACATCCCGTTCAAGAGCGGCGGTGAAGCAGCCGTCCAGCTTGCCGGCGAACACCTCGACGCCAACGTCAACAACCCGAGCGAAAACCTCGGCCAGTGGCAGGCCGGCATGGTCAAGCCGCTCTGCGTCTTCAAGAGCGTCAAGCTTTCGAACGACGCCAAGATCGCCGGTGACAAGGGCTGGAGCGATATTCCGACCTGCAAGGAATCGGGCATCGCCATCGACAACTACTCGATGCCGCGCACCGTCTGGCTGCCGGCCGGCGTTGACCAGGATGTGGTCAAGTTCTATGCGGACCTGATGCGCAAGGTTTCGGAAACGCCGGAATGGGCGAAGTACCTCGCCGACACCTCACAGTCCCCCTCCTACATCGCTGGCGACGATTTCAAGGCCGCCATCGATATGGACGGCGTTGCCGTCGGCGAAGTGCTGAAGCGCGAAGGTTGGCTCGCCAACTAAGGGCGAGACATTGAGGCGGGTGCCTTCGGGTACCCGTCATCCGCTTTGAAAGGTCACGATCATGAGCGAGAACGGTGCGAATGGGGTCTCCCGCTTCGCGGTTGAGCTTGGCGTTGCTGCGCTGACCGGCGCCTTCGGCGCGGCGGTCTGCTACGGGTCCCTCGATATCGGTGCGGGATGGACCGAATTCGGGCCGGAAGCCGGTTATTTTCCCTTCTATGTCGGCCTTCTGATCCTTCTCGGAAGCGCTGCGAACGCGATCCACGCTTTCGCCAAGCATCGCGGCACGGGTGAGATCTTCATCGACGGTCACCGCGCCAAGGTGGTCTCGTCGTTTCTGTTGCCGCTGATCGCCTTTGCCGGCGTTTCCGCCTGGCTCGGCCTTTACGTCGGCACGGCGCTCTATATCGCCGGCACAATGCTTTTCCAGGGGCGTTACAAATGGTGGATCGCGTTGCCGTCGGGCGTCGCCGTTTCGCTGTTCTTCTTCATCGTATTCGAGATCGGCTTCAAGGTTCCCCTGCTCAAGGGACCGGTCGAGGCCTGGTTCGGGATCTACTGATCCCGACCGCCCACGCTTTCCCGGGAGGAATGACATGGAAAATATCGGTCTTCTGATCGATGGCTTCGGCCACATCCTCAGCTGGAACCATATCCTGCTGATGATGGTCGGCGTCACGCTCGGCATTCTGGTCGGCGTGCTGCCGGGCCTTGGCGCGCCCAACGGCGTGTCGCTGCTGTTGCCGCTGACCTTCTCGATGGATCCGATCTCCGCCATCATCCTGCTCTCCTGCATGTACTGGGGCGCACTCTTCGGCGGGTCGACCACATCGATCCTCTTCAACATTCCCGGCGAACCTTCGTCGGTGGCGACGACCTTCGACGGATATCCGATGGCGAAAGCCGGCCAGGCGAGCCGCGCACTGACGCTCGCCTTCGTGTCTGCCGGCATCGGCGCGCTTGCCGGCGTCGTTATGATCACGCTGCTCTCCGGCTGGGTCGCGAACTTTGCGCTGCGCTTCTCGTCCCCGGAATACTTCGCGGTCTATTTCCTGGCCTTCGCCAGCTTCATTTCCATGGGTGCGCAATCGCCGTTCAAGACGCTCGTCTCGATGATGCTCGGCTTTGCGCTTGCCTCCGTCGGCATGGACACGATCTCCGGTGACCTGCGGCTTACCTTCGATATCCCGACCCTGATCAAGGGCGTCAGCTTCCTGATCGCCGTCATGGGCCTCTTCGGCATCGGCGAACTCTTGCTGACCACGGAAGAAGGCTTGCGCTTCGAGGGCATCAAGGCGCGCGTCAAGCTCGTCGAGATCGGCCGCACGCTGATCGAGATCCCGCGCTACTGGTTCACGATCCTGCGCTCGACGATCATCGGCATCTGGATGGGCATCACGCCCGCCGGCCCGACGGCGGCCTCCTTCATGAGCTACGGCGTTGCCCGTCGGTCGGCCCGCGATAAGTCGAAGTTCGGCAAGGGCGATCCGCGTGGCGTTGTGGCACCCGAAACCGCTGACCACTCCGCCGGTACCTCGGCACTGCTTCCGATGCTGGCGCTCGGCGTCCCCGGCTCGGCAACGGCCGCCGTCATGATGGGTGGCCTGATGATTTGGGGTCTGACGCCCGGCCCGATGCTCTTTACCGAGCGGCCGGACTTCGTCTGGGGGCTGATCGCCTCGATGTATCTCGGCAACGTCGTCGCCGTGTTCCTGGTGATCGCCACCGTGCCGCTCTACGCCTCGATCCTGCGCGTGCCCTTTGCGATCATCGGCCCGATTATCGTCGCCGTGATCTTCTCCGGCGCCTACCAGGTGGCAAACTCGGTCTCCGACATCTTCCTGGTCATCGGCTTCGGCGTGCTCGGCTATGTCTTCAAGAAGCTCGAGTACCCGCTGGCGCCGTTGGTTCTCGCCATGGTGCTTGGCGACAAAGCCGAGGACGCCTTCCGCCAGTCCATGCTGCTTTCAGGCGGCAGCCTCAATATCTTCTGGTCGAACCCGCTGGTTTCCTCTCTGATGGCGCTCGCTCTTGCACTCCTGCTGTCGCCGCTTGTCTTCGGACTGATCGGCCTGGTCCGCAAGCGCAACCACGATCCCGATGCCCCGCATGGCGACGGCAGCGCGGCGGCTTGACGGAGCCGCCGCACCCCCAACATCCAGACACGACGAGGAAGGTCATGGCGAACACATCGCGCAAATGGACCCGTGAAACCTGGCCGATCGCGGCCGCCATGATCCAATATCCAAACGTGCTGGCCGACGGCAGTTCGGTGCAGGAGCAATCGGTCGAGCAATGGGCAAAAACGCTCGCCGATGTGGTCGATGCCGGCTTCACCGAACTCGACCCCACCGACAGCTGGATCCGGCTTGCTGACCTCTCGCCGGATCGACTCGACAGCTTCGTCAAGCTCGCCCATGACCTCGGCCTCACCATGCCGGCGATCTCGACTGCGCGGCGCAGCGTGATCGACCCGGAGCATGGCGACGAGTATCTTGCCTACGGCCACCGGGTCATTGAAACCGCGGCCGCCATCGGTGCGGGCTCCGTTTCCTTCGGCTTTTTTGGCCCGCTGACTGACGCGCAGAAGAAGGCGCTGTGGTTCTGGACCGTCGATGGCGTCAAGAACCCCGACGAGCCCGCCACCTGGCAGAAGGCCGTTCAGCGTATTCGTGATCTTGGCCGTCATGCCGAGGAACTCGGCATCGAGCTGGCGCTCGAAATGTACGAGGATACCTATATCGGCTCGGCCGACAGTGCCGTGCGCTTCGTCACCGATGTCGGCTTGCCGAACGTCGGCATCAATGCCGATCTGGGCAACCTCGTTCGCCTGCACCGTCCGGTCGAGCACTGGCAGCAGATGATGGCCAAGGTTGCTCCCTTCGCGAAGTATTGGCACGTCAAGAACTACTACCGCACCGAGGACGAAACGTCGGGCCTGATCGTTACCCATCCTACGCCGCTGGAGTTCGGTGTGATCAACTACCGCGCCGCGATCCGAATGGCGCTTACCCACGGCTTCAACAGCCCGTTCCTCTGCGAACATTACGGCGGCGACGGCCTCTCCGTCAGCGCTGCCAACCGGGACTATCTGAGGCGCATTCTGCCTCGCGAATAAGGGAAGAGACGCGATGACCACAATCTTTGACGCACCGGAAGAGTTCGCCACGACCGCGCTTGCCGGCTTCAGTTCGATTTACGCGCGCAACGTCCGTCTCGTGAAGGGCGGAGTCGTTCGCTCGACCCAGGTGCCGAAGGGCAAGGTCGCTGTCGTCATCGGCGGCGGCTCCGGGCACTACCCCGCTTTTGCCGGCTATGTCGGCCCGGGCATGGCGGATGCCGCCGTTGCCGGCGATGTCTTCGCTTCTCCCTCGACCGCGGCCGTTGCCCGCGTCTGCCGCCAGGCCGATCAGGGCGGTGGCGTGCTGCTCGGTTTCGGCAACTACGCCGGTGACGTCCTGAACTTCGGCGTCGCTGCCGAGCGCCTGCGCGCTGAAGGCATCGACGTGCGCATCGTGCCGGTGACGGACGACGTTGCCAGCGCTTCCGCTGAAACGCCTTCCAAGCGCCGCGGTATTGCCGGCGACCTCGTGGTCTTCAAGATCGCGGGCGCTGCTGCCGAAGCCGGCCTTAACCTGGATCAGGTCGAGCGCGTCACTCGCCTTGCCAACGACCGCACCGTTTCTTTCGGCGTGGCCTTTGGCGGCTGTACGCTTCCGGGCGCCAAGGCACCGCTCTTTGCCGTGCCGAAGGGCGAGATGGCGCTTGGCCTCGGCATCCACGGCGAGCCGGGCATCCGCGAAGAAAAGATGGTTTCGGCGAGCGAGTTCGCCAAGCTTCTGGTCGGCAAGCTGCTGGCCGAACGCCCGGCGGATGTCCGCAAAGTTGCGCCTGTCCTGAACGGTCTCGGCTCGACGAAATACGAGGAACTCTTCGTGCTTTGGGTCGCGGTCGAGAAGGAACTGAAGGCGGCCGGCCTCGAGATCGTCGATCCCGAATGCGGCGAATTCGTCACCAGCCTGGACATGCAGGGCTGCTCGCTAACGCTGATGTGGCTGAACGATGAGCTTGAGACCTATTGGCGCGCGCCGTGCGATGCGCCGGTGCTGCGCAAGGGCGCGATCATCGCGGCCGAGCCCGCGACCGAAGAGATCAAGGTCGAGGACGGCCCGCAGATGTTTGCCCCCGCATCCGATGCTTCGAAGGAGAGCGGCAAGTGCATTGCCCGACTGATTGGCAAGATTGCCGAAGCGTTGAAGGAGGCGGAAGACGAACTCGGCCGTATCGACGCCTTCGCCGGTGATGGCGACCACGGTCAGGGCATGCGCCGCGGTTCCGCCGCAGCCGACGAGGCGGCAAAGACGGCGGTCGCGGCCGGCGCCGGCGCTGCAAGCGTCCTCGCGGCGGCGGGCGATGCCTGGGCGGATCGCGCCGGCGGCACGTCGGGTGCGATCTGGGGTCTGTTGCTGCGTTCGTGGAGCAATGCTTTCGACGACGCGACGGCGCCCTCGGACGCCGCCATCGTCGATGGCGCACGCCGCGCCCTCGATGGCGTCACGCGCCTCGGCCGTGCACGCGTCGGCGACAAGACCCTCGTCGATGCGCTGGTGCCCTTTGTCGAAACCCTGGAGCGTGAGTTTGCCGCCGGCAAGCGTCTGATCGAGGCGTGGCAGGCTGCCGCCAAGGCCGCGACCGCCGCCGCAGAGGCGACTTCCAGCCTGACGCCGAAGCTTGGCCGCGCCCGTCCGCTCGCCGAAAAGAGCATCGGTCACCCCGATGCCGGCGCCGTTTCGCTGGCGTTGACGGCGCGAATTGCCGGCGGGTTCCTGCTGCAATCGGCGATGGCCTGAGCCCTCAATCTTCCGATCGGGTGGCCGCAGTGCCGCCCGATCGTGTCTCTCTCTCTCTCTCTCTCTCTCTCTCTCTTTTTCTTTTCGCGCGCGCGAATTGCTCCCGTCGGGGCGGATCTGGCTTCCGGGACGGCGTGCCGATACCGTCGGCCGTGGCTTTTTCAACACAATCTCCGGTCATTGTTGGGGAAACCCCATCAATTTTCTCGGCTAACGAATATCTGCCACGGAATTGCCGGATCGCGGGCTATGCCTCGTCTTTCCTGCAGCGTGCGCTAAGTGCTTGAGTTCGTGTGCCGCCGGTTAACTGCCAATGATTTCTGAAGTTCCGAGAAGGAGACAAGAATGAAAAAGAGTTTTGCCGTGAAGGTGTCCGCAGCGTCTCTGGTTCTCGCTGGTGCGATGGCCGCAAACGCAGCCGATCTCGCGACAGTACAACCGCAACCGGAGCCGGACACCAGCAACGGCGTCAAGATCGGCTACCTCGATTGCAACATCGCCGGCGGCGTCGGCTATGTGCTCGGTTCTGCCAAGGAAGTCGATTGCGTCTTCCGCTCGACGATGGGGGCTGAGGCTTCCGACCACTACGCTGGCGCCATCCGCAAGATGGGTGTCGATGTCGGCTTCACGACGCAGAGCCGGCTGATCTGGGCGGTGTTTGCACCGACCGCTGGCTACCACCGCGGCTCGCTCGGTGGCCTCTATCAGGGTGCAACCGCCGAAGCGACGGTCGGCGCCGGCATCGGCGCCAACATCCTCGTCGGCGGCACTTCCGGTTCGATCCATCTGCAGACGGTCAGCGTGACCGGCCAGATCGGCCTCAACCTTGCGGCAACCGGCACATCGATGACGCTGACTGCCGTCAACTAAGGTCGTTATCGTCGGCCTGTTGACCCCTCCCGCAACTGGCCCGACACGATCGCATAAACGACAAGGGCACTGCGGCTCAGATTGGGCTGCGGTGCCTTTGCAATTGAACTGTTGCCATCCGCCGATTCCCGTTTAAGGAAGGCTGGTAAAGTTGTGCGCCGTAAGGGGCGAACGTCGAGGTTTGGATTGAACAAAAGCCTTTGTCTGGGGGTGGTTGCCCTTTGCTTCGCGTCCACGCCGCGCTGTGCGTTTGCCGAGTGGCAGGCGGTCGAGAAGGAAGCGCCCTA
Source organism: Ensifer sp. 22521 (assembly GCF_052044795.1). NCBI lineage: Bacteria > Pseudomonadati > Pseudomonadota > Alphaproteobacteria > Hyphomicrobiales > Rhizobiaceae > Ensifer > Ensifer sp. 22521. The sequence goes on along the minus strand of NZ_JBQENM010000031.1, from coordinate 31,252 downwards.
TGCCATCGAAGGGCAGACGGGCGCGGACCTTTATGCGTCGATCGGCGAGCGCGGGCCGAAGGCCGGACTTGGCCGGGCGATCGCCCATACCAATTTCAAGCTGACCTGGACGCGGAAGTACGAAGAACAGGCAGGCGCCTGCGTGCTGACGACGGCAAAGCCGAAGCTGATCATCACCTATACCCTGCCGAAGCCCGCGAAGCCTCTGCCTGCGGGCACGCGCGAAAACTGGGACATCTTCATCGACAGCGTGCGCAAGCATGAACTCGTGCACGGCGATTTCATCAAGGAGATGGTGCGCGCGATCGAGTCTGCGACCCTCGGCCTCACCGTTCCCGACGACCCGAAGTGCCGCAAGATCAGGACCGAAATGACCAAGCGCCTCGGCGCGCTCTCGCAGGCACAACGCCAGCGCAGCCGCGACTTCGACCAGGTTGAGCTCACCGACGGCGGCAATATCCACCAGTTGATTCTGAGACTGGTGAACGGGCCGTAGATCGCCTCGTTCTCAGCTCGAGAGGGCGCCGAACCTGCGCTCGGCGCCTGATCACTTATGCGTAGCGCACCAGAAATTCCTCGGCCGTCAGTTCGCGGAAATCGTCAAGCGCGCGGCGGAGGCGCTGGTGGTCCCAGTCCCACCAGGCGAGCGTGTCCAACCGCTCGCCAATACCTTCGTTGAAACGGCTGCGGATGAGCTTCGCGGGGACGCCGCCGACGATGGTATAGGGCTCGACATCCTTGGAGACGACGGCGCCGGCGCCGATCACCGCGCCATTGCCGACGGTGACGCCAGGCAGGATGGTGGCGCCGTGGCCGATCCAGACGTCGTGACCGATCGTCACCCGGTTCGATCGTCGCCAGGCGAAGAGGTCGTGGTCGAGTTCGGTATCATCCCAATAGTTCGGTGCGCGGTAGGTGAAGTGGTGCAGGGTGGCCCGCCAGGTCGGATGATTGGTGGCGTTGATGCGCACGGCGGCGGCGATGTTGACGAACTTGCCGATCGTCGCGCACCAGATCGAGCCGTCCTGCATGATGTAGGAATAGTCGCCGAACTCGACCTCGTCGAGCCGCGAACGCTCCTGGACTTCAGTATAGCGGCCGAACGTCGAATTGTTGACGCTCGCCGTCGGATGGATGAAGGGCTCGAGCCCAAGCTTCTGGCTCATGCGGCAGCCTTTCGCGGCGAGAAGGCCGAGACGTCGAGAATGCGGTCGGCAACGGCGTCGCGGACCTCTTCATCGTGGAAGATGCCGATCAGCGCCGTACCCTTCGCCTTCTTCTCAGCGATCAGTTCGACGACGACGGCCCTGTTCTTGGCGTCGAGCGATGCGGTCGGCTCGTCGAGCAGCAGGATCCTGTGGTCGGTGATGAAGCCGCGGGCGATGTTGACGCGCTGCTGCTCGCCGCCGGAGAAGGTGGCTGGTGGCAGGCTCCAGAGTTCGCGCGGCAGGTTGAGCTTGCTTAAGAGTTCCGCCGCGTGCGCACGCGCCTCTTCGATCGGGGTGCCGCGGGCCTGCAAGGGTTCCGCGACGATGTCGAGAGCGGAGACACGGGGCACGACACGCAGGAACTGGCTGACATAACCGAGCGTCGTGCGCCGGACCTCAAGCACGGTGCGCGGCTCGGCCGTTGCCAGGTTTACCAGCTTGCCGTCGTGATCCATCAGGATCTGGCCTTCGTCCACGCCGTAATTGCCGTACAGCATTTTCAGGATCGAGCTCTTGCCGACGCCGGAGGGGCCACCGAGAACAACGCACTCGCCTGCCTTGACCGAGAAGGAGACATTTGCGACGACGGGCCGGCGGACGCCGTCGCGCAGGTGCATGGTGAAGCTTTTTGCGACTTCGGAAACAACGAGGGGCGTAGCCATGATTTACACCTGCAAGATCGAGGAGACGAGGAGCTGGGTATAGGGCTCGCGCGGATCGTCGAGCACCCGGTCGGTCAGTCCCTGTTCGATGACTGCGCCATCCTTCATCACCATCATGCGGTGTGAAAGCAGGCGGGCGACGGCAAGGTCGTGGGTGACGATAACAGCGGCAAGGCCGAGGTCATGCACAAGCCCGCGCACCAGGTCGAGCAAGCGTGCCTGCACCGACACGTCGAGACCGCCGGTCGGCTCGTCCATGAAGACGAGGCGTGGGGAGGTGACGAGGTTGCGGGCGATCTGCAGGCGCTGGCGCATGCCGCCGGAGAAGGCGCGCGGCTGGTCGTCGATGCGATCGACGCCGATTTCCACTCGCTCCAGCCAGTCGCTGGCGGTGGCGCGAATGTTGCCATAGTGACGATCGCCGACGGCCATCAGTCGTTCGCCGACATTGGCGCCGGCCGAGACCGTCATGCGCAGGCCATCGGCCGGGTTCTGATGAACGAAGCCCCAGTCGGTGCGCATCAGGAAGCGGCGTTCCGCTTCGCCCATGCGGGCAAGATCACGGTACTGACCGTCGCGCATATGGTACTCGACGATACCCGAGGTCGGCATCAGCCGGGTCGAGAGGCACGAGAGCAACGTCGTCTTGCCGGAGCCGGATTCGCCGACGATGGCGAGCACTTCGCCCGCATAAAGCTCGAAGGAGACGTTGCGGCAGCCGATGCGGCTTCCGTAGAACTTCGAGAGGTCGTTCACTTTCAGAAGCGGGAGGGTACTCATTCTGCGGCCTCCTGGCGGGCGAGCATGTGACCTGCATGGCCGCAGGCGCGGCGGTCTTCGCAGTGATCGGTGTCGGAGCAGACGAACATGCGCCCGCCCTTGTCGTCGAGAATGACCTCGTCCAGATAGACGTCCTCCGCACCACAGAGTGCACAGGGCTTGTCGAAGCTCTGGATCTCGAAGGGATGGTCGTCGAAGTCGAGGCTGACGACGTCGGTGTAGGGCGGTACGGCATATATGCGCTTTTCGCGGCCGGCGCCGAAGAGCTGCAGCGCTTCCGACATATGCATCTTCGGATTGTCGAACTTCGGTGTCGGCGAGGGGTCCATGACATAGCGGCCCTCGACCTTGACCGGATACGCGTAAGTCGTGGCGATATGGCCGTTGCGGGCGATGTCCTCGTAGAGCTTCACATGCATCAGCCCGTATTCCTCAAGCGCGTGCATCTTGCGTGTTTCGGTCTCGCGCGGTTCGAGGAAGCGCAAGGGTTCCGGGATCGGCACCTGGTAGACGAGCGTCTGGCCTTCCGAGAGCTTTTCCTCGGGGATGCGGTGGCGCGTCTGGATGATCGTCGCCTCCTTCGTCCGGGTGGTGACGGCGACATTGGCGACCTTCTGGAAGAAGGCGCGGATCGAGACGGCGTTGGTGGTGTCGTCGGCGCCCTGGTCGATGACCTTCAGCACGTCCTCCGGCCCGAGGATCGAAGCGGTGACCTGGACGCCGCCGGTGCCCCAGCCATAGGGCATCGGCATTTCGCGTGAGGCGAAGGGGACCTGGTAGCCGGGGATCGCGATCGCCTTCAGGATGGCGCGGCGGATCATGCGTTTCGTCTGTTCGTCCAGATAGGCGAAATTATAAGTAGCAAGGTCGTTCATCGCCGATTACCCTTGAGTGTGTCGACCGCGGATGGGGTCAGGATTTGAGCGAGATAGTTTTCTGGGTGGTTGTGATCGTCGCGGTGGTGGTGGCCGCCCTGTTCTGGGCCGCCCGCAATGCCCGGCGCGAGCCGGACGCCGAGGCGCGCAAGGACGATGGTTCCGGCGATGCCGGTGTCGTCTTTGCCGGTGACAGTGGTGGCGATTGCGGCGGTGGAGATGGCGGCGGCGACTGAACAGTCAGCGCGCGTCCATGCGGTTTGCCCGATCATTCGGCCGCCTCCCGTTGTTCCTTCGCCGTGTCGTCGGCGTTGGCCGCCTCGTAGCCGCGGCGCATGCGCCGGACGAGGTCCAGTTCGGCCTGGAAGTCGACATAGTGCGGTAGCTTCAGGTGCTCGACGAAGCCGGTCGCCTGAACGTTGTCGGCGTGCGAGATGACGAATTCCTGATCCTGGGCCGGCGCGACGATATCCTCGCTGAACTCGTCCGTGCGCAGCGCCCGGTCGACCAGCGACATCGACATCGCCTTGCGTTCACTCTGACCGAAAACGAGGCCGTACCCGCGGGTGAACTGCGGCGGCTGCTTGGCCGAGCCCATGAACTGGTTGACCATCTGGCATTCGGTGACGCGGATCGCGCCGAGCGAGACGGCAAAGCCGAGCTCGGGCAGATCGAGCTCGACCTCCACTTCGCCGATGCGCACTTCGCCGACGAACGGATGGGTACGGCCGTAACCGCGCTGGGTCGAATAGGCGAGCGCCAGGAGGAATCCTTCGTCGCCGCGGGCGAGCGCCTGCAGGCGGAGGTCCCGGGCCATCGGAAATTCCATCGGCTCGCGCGTAAGGTCGCCCATGACATGGCCCTCGGGCATCTGGCCGTCGCCCTCGATCAGGCCCTCGCCGTCGAGAATGTCGGAGACGCGCATCACATCTTCGCCGGGTTCCTTGACCGCCGGTTCGGCGACGCTCTCGTCGGCGATCAGCGACGGGTCGAGCAGGCGGTGGGTATAGTCGAATGTCGGGCCGAGCAATTGTCCGCCGGGCAGATCCTTGTAGGTCGCCGATACGCGGCGTTCGACCTTCATGTTGGCGGTGTCGACCGGTTCCGAGTAACCGAAGCGTGGCAGCGTCGTGCGGTAGGCGCGCAGGATGAAGATCGCTTCGATCAAGTCGCCCCGCGCCTGGCGGACGGCGAGCGCTGCGAGCGCGCGATCATAGAGCGAGGCTTCCGCCATCACCCGATCGACGGCGAGGCCGAGCTGCTCGACCACCTGTTCGATGGTGATCGACGGCAGGTTGCGGTCGCCGCGACGGCGATCGGCGAGAAGGCGGTGGGCATTGGCAATGGCGGCTTCCCCGCCCTTGACGGCTACGTACATGGATTACGCCTCCTTCTGCGAAAGACGGGTTGAGCGCGGCAGGCAGAGCAGGTCTTCTCCAGCCGTCAGCACGAGATCGACGCCGCGCGGGAAGATTGCGCGGTTGGCGGTCCAGAATTCGAGGAAGACGTCGGGCAGGCCCTTCACGGCAAAGTCCGTCTCGTCCTTGATGCCGGGACCCTTGGCGGTCAGCAACGGGCCGCCGGTCAGCGCCTCGACTTCGATGACGAGCGTCGTCGATCGATCCGGGTATTCCTGGGTGCCGAGCGAGAACTGGTCGAAACCTGGGAAGGTGGCGCCTTTTTCGACGAAGGCGAATCGGGCTTCGGTCTTGCTGGTGGTCACCGAGGCGCCCGTATGGAAAGCGACCCATTGCGGAACGGCCGATTTTCCGAGCGCCGGCGTCAGCCAGAGAGGCGTGTCATGGTCACAAAGCGTCAATGCCACGGCGCCGGCCGCGGCGCCGAGCGGCGCGGGCGGCGTGCTCTTGGCCGAAAGCTGCTTGATCGCGCCTGGGCGGGCAAAACCGTCGATCAGGTTGCGGAAGACGGATTGGGCGGCAAAGACCGGATCGGCGAAGGCGCCGGCGTAAATCTGCGATTGGCTGGCCATCAGTCGTCTCCCCGGACCATGGTGAAAAAGTCGACGCGGGTAGCCGCGGTCTCTTCGGCCTTGCGGCGCTCCTCCTGTGCAAGCCGCTCGGCGACGCGTCGAAGCAGGGACTCGACATCCGCCTTGTCACCGTCGCGCTGGGAGAGCGCGTCGAAGATCGCTGCAAGCCGCGCGCGCTGTCGGTCCGTGCCGAGCAGCTGCCCGTGGCCGATCTCGCCGGTCGAAAGCCGGATGGTGGCGCGCGAGACCGTCGCCTCGCCGAGATTGAAGGGATCGCCGCCGCCGCCGATGCGGCCACGCACCATGACGAGACCGGTTTCCGGGCCGCGGACCGGATGGACCTCTGGCTTGTCGCCGAGCCCTTCCCAGACCGTCGTCAGCTCCTCGAGGGTTGCCTGGGCGAGCAACCGCATGGCCTCCTTGCGTGCCGGATCCGGCGGGCTTTCCTGTTTCAGCTTCGCATCCATCATTTTCACCTCAAATGTCTATTGATCTAGACAACTGTACATCTTATACTTTTCCATAACGTCCGCAAATGACAGGCTTGTGACATGGCAATGCGAAAAGTGGTGGAGCGCCAGACCGGCGTCGCTCTCTGGCGGCAGATCGCCGACCGGATCCGACTGGCAATCAGCAATGGCGACTACGATGCGGCCGGCATGGTGCCGCCTGAGACGGTGCTTGCGGGCGAATTCGGCGTCAACCGGCATACGGTCAGAAGCGCGCTTGCGGCTCTTGCCGAAGAGGGACTGGTGCGCGCGGTCCAGGGACGCGGCACGATGATCGAGCGCAAGGAAAGGGTGAGCTACCCGATCTCGAAGCGCACGCGGTTCTCGCAAGGGCTCGGTCGCCAAGTGAAGGAGATCGGCGCGAGGCTGCTCGGCCACGCCGAATTGCCGGCAAGCGGCGAGATCGCAAAGGCACTCGGCATTGCGCCGGGCGATACGGTGATCGAGCTCAAGACTGTCAGCAGCGGCGATGGCCGACCGCTGTCGGTATCCTCGAGCTATTATCCTGCGCATCGTTTTCCGCGCATGGCCGAAGAATTCGAACGGTTGCATTCCGTCACCAAGGCCTTCGCCGCCCACGGCTTGGATGACTATGTGCGCGCCTCGACCGAGATCGTCGCCCGGCATGCCGACGCGGAGGAGCTTTCGATGCTGAAGCTCTCGCCGGGCGCGATCGTGCTTGAGGCGCAATCGCTGAATGCCGATCTCGACGGCTCTCCAGTGGAGTATTCCCGCACCCGATTTGCCGCTGACCGAATGAAACTGCGGATTGAGACATAGAACGCCGCCGGCTGCCCACGGCGACAGGATCCGCACCCGGCCTCAAGCACTCCATCGGGGAAATGTGGCGGATAGGCCGCATTTCCGACGCGTTTTTGCCGCATGACCGGAACCTGCATCAGGAACCGCGCATTTAGAATTCTCGTAGGGGAGAATGGCAATGGCGACGTGGCGACCCGATCCTTCCTTCTATCCATCACCGCGCATGGCGGCCAAGGCTCCCAAGGAAACGCTCGCCTATGTGGCGGCGTTCGATCCCGAGCGGAAGCGGCCGGATGCGATTGCGGTCGTCGACGTCGATCCGGCGTCGCCAAGCTATTCGCAGATCGTCGGCCAGGTCGACATGCCGAACGTCGGCGACGAGCTGCATCATTTCGGCTGGAATGCCTGCTCTTCCTGTCTTTGCCCCAATGCGCCGCATCCGCATGTCGAGCGCCGCTATCTGGTAGTGCCGGGGTTGAGGTCCTCCCGTCTGCACATCATCGACACCAAGCCGGACCCGCGCAATCCGAAGATCGTGCGGGTGATCGAGCCTTCGGAAATTGCCGAGAAGGCAAATTATTCGCGGCTGCACACCACCCATTGCGGTCCCGAAGGCATCTACATCAACGCGCTCGCGGATCGTGACGGCAAGGCGCCCGGCGGCATCTTCCTGCTGGACCACCAGAGTTTCGATGTGCTCGGCCAATGGGAAATGGATCGTGGGCCGCAGAAGCTTGCCTATGATTTCTGGTGGCATCTCGGCCATGACACGATGATCACCAGCGAATGGGGCACGCCGGATACGTTCGAAAACGGGCTGGTTCCCGAGGTGCTGCTCGGTTCGAAATATGGCCGCCGGCTGCACTTCTGGGACCTACACAAGCGCAAGCACCTGCAGGAGATCGATTTCGGCGAGGAGCACCAGCTCGTCTTCGAGCTGCGGCCTGCGCATGATCCGACCAAGGCCTATGGCTTCGTCGGCTGCGTCATCAGCCTCAAGGACCTCTCGGCGTCGATCTGGACCTGGTATCGCGACGGCGACCGATGGGCGGTGAAGAAGGTGATCGAGATACCGGCGGAGCCGGCCGATCCGGATTTGCTGCCCCCCGTGCTCAAGGGCTTCAGCGCTGTCGCGCCGCTCGTCACCGATATCGACCTGTCGATGGACGACCGGTTCCTCTACGTTTCCTGCTGGGGCACCGGCGACATGATCCAGTACGACGTTTCTGACCCCTTTGCGCCGAAGGAGACGGGCCGTGTGCGGATCGGCGGCATCGTTTCGCGTGCATCCCATCCGAAGGCCAAGAACGGAGCGCTGAATGGCGGGCCGCAGATGGTGGAGATCAGCCGGGACGGCAAGCGGGTCTATTTCACCAATTCGCTCTATGGTGCCATCGATCCGCAGTTCTACCCCGAAGGTATCGACGGGTGGATGGTCAAACTGGACGTCGCCGACGGTGGCGGCATCACCTTCGACGAAAACTTCTTCGTCGACTGGCCGAAGGGCCATCGCCCGCATCAGGTCCGTCTCGAAGGCGGTGACTGCTCGTCCGACTCCTATTGCTACCCGTAGGGAGGGGACGATCGTGCAGTCCTGTCGGGGCGAATGACGACGTTCTGGCCGTGGCTTTCGATTGCCGCCCTCGGCGCCTTTCACGGCATCAATCCGGCGATGGGCTGGCTCTTTGCCGTGGCGCTCGGACTTCACCGCCAGGACCGTCGGATCGTGTGGTTGTCACTTGCTCCGATTGCTGCCGGTCATGCCGTCTCCGCCGCGCTGACGCTGGCAGTGGTCGTCACATTCGGCGCGGCGCTGGAGCCGCACAGTTTCAGGCTTGTCGCGGCGCTGCTCATACTCAGCGTCGCCGCCTACGGCGCGCTTTACGGACACCGCCATCGGGTGAGAGTTGGCATGCGCGCCAGCATGGCCGGCCTTGGCCTCTGGTCCTTCCTGATGGCGACGAGCCACGGGGCGGGCCTGATGCTGGTGCCGGCGGTCCTCAGCCTCTGCGTGGCGGATAGTCCCGGGGATCTCGCAATCGCAGGTTCGCTTCCCGTCGCGCTCGCCGCCGTTGCGGTTCATGGTGCAGCAATGCTGGCCGTCGTCGCCGCGGTCGCGCTCGCCGTCTTCGAATGGCTCGGCCTTGCGGCACTCCGCTCGGCGTGGATCAACTTCGATCGCCTCTGGACGCTGGCGCTGGGTGCAACCGGTATCGTGCTTCTCGTTCAATGAGCCTGCTACGTGGCAGCCGGCGGAGCGTCTACCTTTGGGCCTTCACGTAACTGATGTAGCCGCGCACATCGGTCGCCGGTTCGGTGTAGGCATTGCCGAGCGTCTTTTCCATGTTGGCGACGTAGGTCTTCGCCCAGTCCGGCAGCGAGTAGTCGATTGCCGCCAGGAATTCGAGGGTCGCCGCAAGCCTGATGTCAGCGATCGAGGGGGTGGAACCACCGATGAAGGGTTTGTCGCCGATATAGAACGCCCGAAAGACGTCGAGCGGCTCGGCAAGCGCTTCGACTGCTGCGCGGCGCGCCTTCTCCTTGGTCTCCGCATCCGCATCGCTGCAACCAACTTCGCCCGGATAGAGCGGGAAGTTCAGTGCCGGATAGGTGGCCCGGGCGAGATAGGGGTAGAAGGTGCCGATCAGATAGAACATCGCGCTATCGATCATGGCGCGGGCCTCGGGGTCCCTCGGATAGAATTCGTCGAGCCCGTGCTTGTTGCAGAGATACTGCATGATCGCGCAACTCTCCCATAGGGCTCCCTTAGGCAGGTCCGCAGTCTCCACCATCGGTGTCAGATGCGACGGTGCCTTCGCCAGGTATTCGGCCGTCCGGGTCTGGCCGTAGACATCCTGTTCGCTGAAGTCGAGCTTGGCTGCCCTCAGGAAGACGCGCGCCGTCATGTTGTTGACGCTGGGCTTGATCACGTTGAGCTTGATTGCAGGCATGTCACTCCTCCCTTTGCTCGCGATCCCGCAGTTCCGGCTCGCTCGCCGGCGCGGTCGCGTGCGTTGAACGACAGGCGTGGACCACGACGCGCTTTATCGCGGCCGATAAGGATCCTTCGGCTCCCGGTCGGACGACAGCGTTGGCCGTGCGCGCTCGATCAGTGTCTCGATCGCATCGGCCAGGTGCACCTCGGCGATATTGTAGTCGCCGCGTGCGACCCTGACCTTATGTGCTTCCATCAGCACCTCGGCGTGGCTGTGGCCCGGTGGTGGCTCGAAGCGATAGGAGGCAAGCTCGACCAGCAGCCCAAGCGGGTCCTCGAAATAGATCGAGTCCATGAAACCGCGGTCCTTGACGCCGCTGTGCCGGACACTTCGTTCGTCGAGCCGCTCCACCGCCTGGGTGAAGGTCGCGCGCGAAACGGCAAAGGCGATGTGGTGCACACAGCCGATGTCCGTCGGGGTTCGCTCGGGATCGGGCTTGCGGTTCTCGTCGGTGAAGATGGTGATCAGGCGGCCATCGCCCGGGTCGAAATAGAGATGGCTTTCGCTCGCCCGGTCGAGATTCGGCTGCTCGAAAATGAAGGGCATGCCGAGAAGCCCCTCCCAGAAATCGATCGACGTCTGTCGGTCGGCGCCGACGAGCGTGATGTGATGAACCCCTTGCGACTGCAGTTTTCGCATCGAAGGCCTCCCAGGTGAAGCGGAGGACACAGGACGAAACGGGATCTGGTTTCACCCTTTTCCGCTCCACTCGATTGTCGTCCGTCGCGGCAAGAAGGCAAGCGCCAATGCGGGGGCAAGCTGCCCGCAAAGCGGTCGGAAAGCATCCGACATCTCAACTATTTTCTTCTGGGTTGCTGTGTGTGTATTGTGCAATCAGTGAATGTGTCGGCAACGCTCCAAACGGCCTGATGGCTGGGAACAATCAGGGAGTTGAAGTGTGAAATTTCTCCGGGGAGTCGGTGTTGTCTGCCTGTTGTCTTTTTCGCTTGCAGGCGCGGCGCGGGCGGACGGCTCTGCCTTTGCGGGGCAATGGCGGCAACTGACTTCGACGGCCGGGCGTTGCGATCAGTGCTACATCGGCATCGTAAGACATGGCGACCTGCTGACGGTCACGAGCAACAACGGCTGGCAAGCCGTCATGAACATCGAGAACTTTTTGGACCTCGAGCTTGCCGCAGGGACCGGGCAGTGGAAATCCACAGTCGCTGGCGCCTATGGCGGCAAGCATTTCGGTATTCAGTTCGTTCGGCGTGGCCCTGAATTGCAGATGTTCATGGTGGTTTCGCAGGCAACAGGCAGGCCATTGTCCATTCGCGCGACCTTCGAAAGAGGGCTGCCTGCTACGAACTGGCGTCATCAGCCGGCGCCGATCGAGATGCAACGGATCTAGGTACTGATGTCCTGACGCGGGCCGACAAAGACGCTTGCCCCGATACGCGTGTTTTGATTTTCCGTGCGAACCTCCCTATCTTCCGGTTGCAACATCCGAAGGGGCGGACGGAGGACAAATGCCGGTCGTGCAACGATCGAAAATCAGGCAGCGTCTTTTGATCATGCTGGTCACCGGTATCGGCGGAATGGCTGCGGCTGCGGTCTCCTTTGCGACCGCAGTCTATGATGCGGCGAATCCGGTGCCTGCCGTCACCGCAGCCAAGGGTGAGGCGATCGATACCGGCCGGTGGCGGGTGACGATCAACGACGCCACCATGGCTTCCGTGCCGCCGACCGGAACCAAGCCGTTCGAGCCGAAGCGATTCCTGATGGTGGATATCGAACTCGACAACCGATCGGTTACCACCAGCAATGCCTTTATGAACCTGATCGCGATCAAGGACGAGCGAGTCATCGCATCGCCGGAGCCGGTCTATTATCTCGCCAGGGACAAATGGATCGCGAGTGCCATCAACCCAAACATGCCGGAAAAGCTCATCGCGGTCTGGGAATGGCCGGCGGATCGCCCGGAGCCGGAGAAGGTTTCTCTGTCCATCGGCAAACAGATCTACAAGCCGCGTGACAACCTCTACGGCGCGCCCAACTGGTTCGATGATGGCGAGGCCGCGGTGGTCGAATTGGCAGTCACGCAAGATACGGGATCGTCGGAGCAATGATGTCGGCTCTTCGCGCGCTGCTGCTCTCAGTGTCTGCAATCGCAGCGCTGTACGCGATGCGAAGCAGCACGCCTGGCTACGGCGATATCACGGCACCGATTGCCGTTCGTGGTGCAGTCGGCGAGCGGGTCGAGAGCCGGGACTTCGCCTTCGGCGCGGCCAATGTGCACCTGGCACGCCAGGTCAGGGTCGAGAGCTTCGGGCGGATCAAGGAATACTCGACATCCGGCATCTGGCTCATCATCGAAGGCGCGGCCGTCGCGAAAACCGAAACGATGACGCTGACCTCGGCGGAGTGGCTGGCAGGCAACGGTTTGCGCTACGAGCTCAGCCAGCGGTTCTCGACCGTGCCCGGCTATCTGCCGACGGAAAGGCTCGAACCAGGCCTGCCGAGGCCGGTACTTCTTGCCTTCGAACTTCCCGAAGCGGCCGTTGACAAAGGCACGCTGCTCGTCGCCCGCAGCCTGGTGATGCCGCTTGCTGAGGAGCTTTGGATTACGCTCGGCGACAAGCAGCCGACCGATATCAAGCCGTCCGTCACCATTGCGCGCGGCAGCAGCGGCACGCCCTGGACGTTGGCGGCGCGCTGAGGAGACACCGTTATGAGCGAGAAGCGCACGTTCTGGATCTGCCTGCTGGCGCTGGTCGTCGCACTGCCGCTCGCCTTCGTCGTCCGTGCGTGGGAGAGCCTGCGAGAGGGGCATTGGCTTGCCACCCAAAAGGCCGAGATCGTCGTCGAGGATGGAGCGGGGCAGGCCTTTGCCGGTGGACAGTGGAAGCTTCTGGACATGAGGCGGCTGCCGCGCACCAATGACGCGCGCGTCATTCTCGCCGAATTCGAGGCGTCGCCGACCGATCCGGCCGTTCTGTCGCAAGGAGCCTGCCGCGTCCGGCTGATCGACAGCGAGGGGCGCCGTTTTGAGCCCGTCACCCTGACCGAGCCGATCGTCCGGGAGATGTATCCGGAGGTGGCCGAACGCCCGCGCTGCGGTGTGCTCGCCTTTACCGACGCCAAGACTGGCGCCACGGTCCGTATGGCCGAGAGCTTCATCGTTCCCGCGGAGGCGCGGGATCTTTCACTCAGGATTGAGTTTCCGGGCGCAAGCGATGAAACGCTGATCTTCAAGTAGACGCGTAGCTGATTTCGCTCTTCTCAGCCTGGCCGGAAACCGCATGTTCGAGCATCGCCGCCAACAAGGTGATGCGCACGGCGTCGAGCACGATGCCGCCGTCGAGATCGCTAGGGCTGCCGATGAAAAGGCTGAGTGCATCGAAGACAAGCTGCCAACTCGCGAGGTCGCCCATGCCGAGGGTTCGCGTCGCCGCATACCAGATCCAGGCACCAAGCCAGGCGATGGCGCGGTAGGCAATGATGAAGGCAAATAGCGTCGCAAGCCCTGAACCGAGCGTCAGCTTCAGGCAGGTCCATATCGGAGCGTAGCGGGAGCGGTAGTCGCTGACGAAGTGGTCGAGGAAATCGGCAATCCACTTGCGAAAGGTTCTGGCCCGCCGCGGCCGCGGCGAGGATGGCCTGGCGCGCGATTCCGGGCTCGAAAGCTCGTAACCATTGATGATCGCCGCCATGACCAGCCAGATGATCGGTAGAAGCGCATAGAAGAACAGACCCTCCGCCTCAGTGTTCCAATCGGGTCTTCTCAGTTCCACCGGCACGAAGGTCTCGGCGGCATGCGCTACGGCGGTGAAGGTGAAACCGTTCATGCTGAGAAGCCTGCCGGCGCCGAGCCAGGTGATGACCTGGTCTTTCCAGACCGACAGGCCATAAAGCCCGATGAAGATCCAGCTCGCGTCCGCCGCGACGACCAGCAGTCGCCAGAAGGGTGTTTCGCTGCGCTTGCTCATGCGCTTTGCGCCCCACCGCACCAGCCAGCACAACGCGATCGAAATAAAGACGCCGCGCGATTTCAGGATATCGAAGAAGTCACCCTTCTCGCCGAAGGCGACGGCGTCGAGTGCCAAACGCGAATATTCCCGCACCGCCTCGCCGAGGAAACCCCAGGCGGCGTAATAGGCGAAGAACGGCAGGATGGCGGCTGAGGTGACGGCGAGCAGCCTGCGATCGGTTTTCGGCACCGTGGTCTCGACATGCGTGGCCACCGGTTGTTGGCGGAGCGCTTCGAGTGCCGGCAAACCGGGGCGAAGCGCCATGAACATCAAGACGATAACGACGAGCTTCGCCAGCACGACAAAGGAGAGCGTCACCATGCCACCGAGCGGATGCTGCAGCCCGATCCAGACTGCCGCACGCATCAGGAGATCATGCACGATGTAGCCGCAGGTCCCGATCAAGAGGAGCTGCGGCCAGAAGCGAGCGATGAGGCGCCCCATCAGGACAAAGGGTCCGAACACTTCGGCGATCGACGTCATGGCCACAACATAGTTGCGCCAATCGGCGACGACAACCGCACGGGGCAGGTGAAGAGCCAAACACCCTCCGCCTTGCCGTGTCAGATATTGCGGCGTTTGCCTTCGATCAGGTCGAGCACGGCGCGTGCGGCGTCGAGCACATTGGTGCCCGGACCGAAGACGGCCGACACGCCGTTGTCCATCAGGTAGTCATAGTCCTGACGCGGAATGACGCCGCCGCAGATGACGATGACATCCTCGCCGCCGCGCTTCTTCAGGGCTTCTGCAAGCTGCGGCATCAACGTCTTGTGGCCGGCGGCAAGCGAGGAGACGCCGATGACATTGACCTTACTGGCCAGCGCCATGTCGGCGGCCTCTTCCGGGGTCTGGAAAAGAGGGCCGGCAAGCACGTCGAAACCGATATCGCCGAAGGCCGAGGCGATGACTTTGGCGCCGCGGTCGTGGCCGTCCTGGCCGAGCTTTGCGACCATTATTTTTGGTTTGCGGCCGAGCTTTGCTGAGACCTCGTCGAGGCGCCCCGAGAGCACCTCGAGCTCCGGCTCACCTTCATAGGCCTTGCCGTAGATCTTGCTGACGACCTTGGGCGTCGCGGCGTGGTCGCCGAAGGCGCCACGCATCGCATCGGAAATTTCGCCGACGGTGGCGCGGGCACGCGCCGCCTCGACGGCGGCGGCCAGCAGGTTGCCTTCGCCTGTCAATGCGATCTCAGCAAGCGCCGTAAGGGTCTTCTTGACCTCGACGCTGTCGCGCCGACGCTTGGTTTCCTCGATCCGGCGGATCTGCGCGGCGCGCACGGCGCTGTTGTCGATCTCCAGAATGTCGATCGGCTCCTCGTTGTCGAGGCGGTACTTGTTGACCCCAACGATGATCTCCTCGCCCTTGTCGACGGCGGCCTGGCGACGGGTCGCCGCCTCTTCGATCAATCGCTTCGGCAGCCCGGCATTGACGGCACGGGTCATGCCGCCCATCGCCTCGACCTCCTCGATCAGTAGCCAGGCTTTGTCTGCGAGCTCGTTGGTCAGGCTTTCGACATAGTAGGACCCGGCGAGCGGATCGACGACCTTGGTCACGCCGGTCTCGTGCTGCAGGATCAGTTGCGTGTTGCGGGCGATGCGGGCGGAAAACTCCGTCGGCAGCGCGATCGCCTCGTCGAACGAATTGGTGTGCAGCGACTGGGTGCCACCGAGAGCGGCGGACATCGCCTCGAAGGCCGTGCGGATGATGTTGTTATAGGGATCCTGTTCCTGCAGCGAGACGCCCGAAGTCTGACAATGGGTGCGCAGCATCAGCGACGACGGCTTCTTCGGCTCGAACTCCTTCATGATCCGGGTCCAGAGCAGGCGCGCAGCGCGAAGCTTCGCTGCTTCCATGAAGAAGTTCATGCCGATCGCGAAGAAGAACGAAAGCCGCCCGGCGAACTCGTCGACATTGAGCCCCTTGGCGAGCGCCGCCCGCACATATTCGCGCCCGTCGGCGAGCGTGAAGGCAAGCTCCTGCACCAGCGTCGCGCCGGCCTCCTGCATGTGATAGCCGGAGATCGAGATCGAGTTGAATTTCGGCATCTCCCTGGCCGTGTACTCGATGATATCGGCGACGATGCGCATCGAGGGTTCCGGCGGGTAGATATAGGTGTTGCGGACCATGAACTCCTTGAGGATGTCGTTCTGGATAGTGCCTGAAAGCTTGTCGCGCGAAACACCCTGCTCCTCGCCAGCGACGATGAAGGAGGCGAGGATCGGGATGACGGCGCCATTCATGGTCATCGACACCGACATCTCGTCGAGCGGGATGCCGTCGAACAGGATCTTCATGTCCTCAACCGAGTCGATCGCCACACCGGCCTTGCCGACGTCGCCCTCGACGCGCGGGTGGTCGCTGTCATAGCCGCGATGGGTTGCGAGGTCGAAGGCGACCGAGAGTCCCTTCTGTCCGGCAGCCAGGTTCTTCCGGTAGAAGGCGTTGGAGGCCTCCGCCGTCGAGAAGCCGGCATATTGCCGGATCGTCCAGGGACGGCCGGCATACATGGTGGCGCGCGGGCCGCGCACGAAAGGCTCGAAACCGGGCAACGACGTGAGATAATCGATGCCGTCGAGATCTCCCGCCGTGTAGAGGGGCTTCACGGCGATTCCTTCGGGCGTCTGCCAGGTGAGGCTTTCGGGCGCCGCTTTGAGTTCTCTCTCGGCGAGCGCTTCCCAGTCCTTGATGTTTTTCTCGGTCATCGACGTGCTCCGCATTCTGCTTGTCTCAATCAGCCCCTCATCCCTGCCGGGACCTTCTCCCAGTCACAACGGGAGAAGGGGGCCGTCGCACTCTCGGCGCTTAACTTCCCTCTCCCCGCCTGCGGGGAGAGGGTCAGGGTGAGGGGCAAAGCCTGGATGGCTTTGCGGCTTTCACTATTCGAATTCCATGATCAGCTCGTCGACGGCGAGGCTGGCGCCGGCGGCGACCGCCACGCGCTTCACCACGGCCCGTTTCTCGGCGCGCAGGATGTTCTCCATCTTCATCGCCTCGACGACCGCGAGCGCCTGTCCTGCTTCGACCGTGTCGCCGGCTTTTACCGTGACCGAGGTGATCACCCCGGGCATCGGGCAAAGCAGCATGCGCGACGTGTCCGGCGGCAGCTTCTTCGGCATCAGCCGTGCCAGTTCCGCAACCCGCGGGCTTCTGACATGGGCAACGACATCAATGCCGCGCCAGCGAAGCCGGAGGGCGGTGCCGGCCAGATCGACTTTGACGCTCAAGGGCTCATTGTCGATGTTGAACGTGGCGAGCGTACGACCGGGCGTCCAGTCGCCGGCGATGGTGACCGTCGAGCCATCGGCGAAGCTCACATAGGAGCCGTCAGCGGACGAACCGGCAGTCACCGCAATATCGTGATCGCCGAGACCGACCACCCAATCATGGCCGATGATGCGGCGATGATTGCCGATCGTGCCGGAAATCTGGCTGGCCCGTTCCTGCAAGATCTGATTGACCGAGACCGCGACGGCGGCGAGCTTGCGAAGCGACCGCTCATCGGCCGCAACGCCGTGAAAACCGTCGACAAATTCCTCGGCGATATAGGCAGTCGTCAACCGGCCGTCGCGGAAGCGCTGCTGTTGCATGACCGCGGCCAGGAACGGCAGGTTATGGCCAATGCCTTCCACTTCGAACTGATCGAGCGCGTCGGCCATAGCCTCGACCGCCGTCTGCCGGTCCGGTGCCCAGGTGCAGAGTTTGGCGATCATCGGGTCGTAGAACATCGAGATCTCGCCGCCCTCGAAGACGCCGGTGTCGTTGCGCGTCACCGTGCCGTTGTCGCGCGTGCCCTCGACCGGCGGACGGTAGCGCGTCAGCCGGCCGATCGACGGCAGGAAGTTGCGATAGGGATCTTCCGCATAAAGCCGGCTTTCAATCGCCCAGCCATTGAGCTTTACATCGTCCTGGCCGAAGGCGAGCTTTTCGCCGCTAGCAACTCGGATCATCTGCTCGACGAGGTCGAGCCCGGTGATGAGTTCGGTCACTGGATGCTCCACCTGCAGGCGGGTGTTCATCTCGAGGAAGTAGAAGTTGCGCTTGGCATCGACGATGAATTCGACGGTGCCGGCCGAGTGGTAGCCGACGGCCTTGGCAAGTGCGACCGCCTGTTCGCCCATGGCCTTGCGGGTCTCGGGGTCGAGGAAAGGCGAGGGTGCCTCCTCGATGACCTTCTGATTGCGGCGCTGGATCGAGCATTCGCGCTCGCCGAGATAGAGCGTGTTGCCGTGCTTGTCGCCAAGCACCTGGATCTCGATGTGACGCGGCTCCGTCACGAATTTTTCGATGAAGATGCGATCGTCGCCGAAGGCGTTCTTTGCCTCGTTCTTTGAGGACTGGAAGCCTTCACGCGCCTCCTGGTCGTTCCAGGCGATGCGCATGCCCTTGCCGCCGCCGCCGGCAGACGCCTTGATCATCACCGGATAGCCGATCGACGCGGCGATCCGGACCGCTTCGTCTGCATCGTCGATCAGGCCCATATGGCCCGGAACCGTCGAGACGCCGGCCTCGGCCGCGAGCTTCTTGGAGGTGATCTTGTCGCCCATCGCCTGGATCGCCCCGACCGGCGGGCCGATGAAGGCCACGCCTTCTTTTGCGAGCGCTTGGGCAAAGGCGGCGTTTTCCGAGAGGAAACCATAGCCCGGATGAACGGCATCGGCGCCGGTCTTGCGGATCGCGTCGATGATCTTGTCGATGACGATATAGGACTGGGCTGACGGCGAGGGGCCAATATGCACCGCCTCGTCCGCCATGCGCACATGCATGGCCTCGCGGTCGGCGTCGGAGTAGACCGCGACGGTGGCGATGCCGAGCTTCTTTGCGGTCTTGATGACGCGGCAGGCGATTTCACCACGGTTGGCGATGAGGATTTTCTTGAACATTTGTTTCTCTTTCAAATCCTTGGGGCGGCGCGTCAGCGTTTGAACTTGCGGCGATAGGGAAGAAGCGCGATCGACGATGCCGCGGCGGCCCCACCGAAAAGCAATGCGAAGGGCACGACAACCATGAGGGTGGCGAGAACCGGGCTCGTCGAACGGACGATGTGGGTGCCGACGGCGCCGATATTGAGCCAGATCAGCACGCCAGCCGTGAGCGCGCCAATCGCCACGCCGATCAGCGCATTGACGGCCATATAGCGCAGCATCGACCAGTGGTCGCGCCTGGCTTCTTCCGGCGTCATGATGCGCTCTGGCTCCCGTTCCATCGTCGCCTCCATCAGAGTGGGATCGTGTCGTGCTTGCGCCAGCGGACATCGACCTGCTTGTTGCGCAGAGACGCAAAAGCACGCGCGATGCGTCGGCGCGACGAATGTGGCATGATCACCTCGTCGATGAAGCCACGTTCTGCCGCCACGAACGGGTTGGCGAAGCGCTCCTCGTACTCCTTCGTGCGCGCGGCGATCTTCTCGACGTCGCCGAGTTCCGAGCGGTAGAGGATTTCGGTGGCGCCCTTGGCACCCATGACGGCGATCTCGGCGGTCGGCCAGGCATAATTGACGTCGGCGCCGATATGTTTCGAGGCCATGACGTCATAGGCGCCGCCATAGGCTTTGCGGGTAATCAGCGTCACCATCGGCACGGTCGCCTGGCTATAGGCAAAGAGCAGCTTGGCGCCATGCTTGATGACGCCGCCATATTCCTGCGCGGTGCCGGGCAGGAAGCCGGGCACGTCGACCAGCGTCAGGATCGGGATCGAGAAGGCATCGCAGAAGCGCACGAACCGGGCGGCCTTGCGCGAACTGTCGATGTCGAGGCAGCCGGCAAGCACCATCGGCTGATTGGCGACGACGCCGACCGTCTGGCCTTCCATGCGGATGAAGCCGGTGATGATGTTCCTGGCGAAGTTCTGCTGCAATTCGAAGAAGTCGCCTTCATCCGCAAGCGCCAGGATCAGTTCCTTCATGTCGTAGGGTTTGGCGGCGCTGTCTGGGATCAGGCTGTCAAGGCGCATTTCGAGCCGCGACGGGTCGTCGTGGAAGGGACGGACCGGCGGCTTTTCGCGGTTGTTGAGCGGCAGGAAATCGAAAAGCAGGCGGGTCGCTTCCAGTGCCTCGATGTCGTTTTCATACGCACCGTCGGCGACCGAAGACTTTGACGTATGCGTGCGCGCGCCGCCGAGCTCTTCCGCAGTGACGATCTCGTTCGTCACTGTCTTCACGACATCCGGCCCGGTCACGAACATGTAGGATGAATCGCGAACCATGAAGATGAAGTCGGTCATGGCCGGCGAATAGACCGCGCCGCCGGCGCAGGGACCCATGATGACCGAGATCTGCGGAATGACGCCGGAGGCTTCGGCATTGCGGCGGAAGACCTCGGCGTAACCGGCAAGCGAGGCCACGCCTTCCTGGATGCGGGCGCCGCCACTGTCGTTGAGGCCGATGACTGGTGCCCCGTTGCGTACCGCCATATCCATGATCTTGCAGATCTTCTGCGCGTGGGTTTCCGACAGGGAGCCGCCGAGAACGGTGAAGTCCTGAGAAAAGACATAGACCTGCCGGCCGTTGATCGTGCCCCAACCGGTGACGACGCCATCGCCCGCGACCTTTTGGCTCTCCATGCCGAAATCGACGCAGCGATGCGTGACGTACATGTCGTATTCTTCGAACGAGCCTTCATCGAGCAGCACCTCGATGCGTTCGCGCGCCGTCAGCTTGCCCTTGCCGTGCTGGGCGTCGATCCGTCGTTGGCCGCCGCCGGCTCTTGCTTCTGCCCGGCGGGCTTCGACCTGTTCTAGTATGGCGCGCATGGTGCCCTCCCGATTTTTCAATGATTGTGCAGAGGCGCTTCGAGCTTCGCAATAGCGTCGAAGGCCGGATGGAAAAACGCCTCTTCATGTGCAAATGTGAAATGGAGAAATTTGTGAAACGTAAATTGCAAAGTTGCAAACATGGCGATTGGCAAGCTCTATATCGGCCGCAAGGTCAGGGAACTGCGGGAGGCGAACAAGGCGACGCAAGGCCAATTTGCAGAACGCATCGGCATCTCGACCAGCTACCTCAACCAGATCGAGAACAACCAGCGGCCGGTCTCAGCCGCGGTGCTTTTGGCGCTCGCCGAAAAATTCCAGATCGATATCGCCGAGCTTTCGACCGGGGAGGGCGATCGTCTGCTTTCGGCGCTGTCGGAAGCGCTCAGCGATCCGTTGTTTGAAACCTATTCGGCCAGTTTGCAGGAGCTGAAGCTGGTCGCGCAGAATGCCCCGGGGCTGGCGCATGCGCTGATCTCCTGCCATCAGGCCTATCGCCGCAACAGCGAGCAGCTCGCAAGCATTGACGACACCATCGGCCGCGGGGCTTCATTCGTCGAAACGACCCCTTACGAAGAGGTGCGCGACTTCTTCCATTTCGTCGACAACTACATTCACGAGATCGACATGCTTGCCGAGCGGCTGGCGGGCGAGCTCGGGCTCGGCGAAGGCGACAATCATGCGGCGCTGGCAAGCTATCTGGAACAGCGTCACGGCGTTCGGGTCGTGCGCGGAGCGGCAGGCGACGAGGCGATCCGCCGCTTCGATCCGCGCGCCCGCATCCTGACCCTCAATCCCTATGCGCCCGCAGCAACGCGCGACTTCCAGATCGCCCTGCAGATCGCCCAGCTTCATGCCCGCGAGGAGATCGATCGGGTGGCCGGTAGTGCCGGCTTCCGCACCGAAGAGGCCTATGAGATCTGTCGCATCGGCCTGCAGAACTATTTTGCCGGCGCGCTGATCCTGCCCTACCAGGCCTTCTCGAAGGCCGCTCGCGACTTGAGGCACGACATCGAATTGCTCGCTGCCCGCTTCGGCGCGTCTTTGGAGCAGGTCTGCCACCGCCTCTCGACCCTGCAGCGGCCGGGGCAGAAAGGCATTCCGATCTTCTTTGCCCGCATCGACCGGGCGGGCAACATCACCAAGCGCCACAGTGCCGCAAAGCTGCAATTCGCCCGCTTTGGTGCTGCCTGTCCGCTCTGGAACGTGCACCAGGCCTTCGAGACGCCGGGCCGGATCATCCGGCAACTGGCCGAAACGCCTGACGGCGTGCGCTACCTCTGTCTCGCCACCCAGATCACCAAGGGCGGCGGCGGTTTCCGCGCGGCGCAGCCGCGCTACGCGCTGGCGCTTGGCTGCGAGGTCTCCTATGCCGATGCCTTCGTCTACGCTGACGACATGGACCTTGGCAACCGCGCCGCCTTCGATCCGATCGGCATTTCCTGCCGCATCTGCGAACGCACGAAATGCGCCAGCCGTGCGGTGCCGCCATTGAAACGCCGCCTGATCGTGGACCATGACTTACGCGGCGCTCTGCCGTATCGTCTAAGCGAGAGCTGATTGGGACGGTCTGTTCATTTTTGAACAGACCCTGTGAGAAGTTGCATCTGGGCCTGGACGAAGTTTGGTGTAACTAGGCCTCCATCGCCTACAGCGCCGCGCGTCTTGTAAAACGCGTAAAGGTCGCTGTGGCACGTTTGGTCGCTGCAGATTTTTGCCTTTAATCGGTTGCGATTGAAGGAAACCTGCAGAGGTATGCGGTCAGGGAGGACATGCATATGGATTTTCGCCTGTCGGAGGAGCAGGAGGCCATTCGTCAGATGGCGCTCGATTTCGCCCGCGACGAGATCGCCCCTCACGCGATCGACTGGGATCAGCAGAAGCATTTTCCGGTCGACACGCTGCGCGGTGCCGCAGCGCTCGGCATGGCCGGCATCTATGTCCGCGACGATGTCGGCGGCACGGGACTGACGCGGCTCGATGCTGCGATCATCATCGAGGCGCTTGCGACCGGCTGCCCGGCCGTCGCCTCCTTCGTCTCGATCCACAACATGTGCGCCGGCATGATTGACCGCTACGGCACGGACGAGCAGCGCCAGCGGCTGCTGCCGAGGCTGCTGACCATGGAGGTGCTGGCGAGTTACTGCCTGACCGAGCCAGGCTCGGGCTCGGATGCAGCGGCGCTGAAGACCAAGGCGGTGAGAGACGGCAACGATTATGTCCTGACCGGCCAGAAGCAGTTCATCTCGGGCGCTGGCGAGTCCGGCCTTTACGTGATCATGGCGCGAACCGGCGAGGACGGCCCAAAGGGCATCTCCACCTTCGTGGTCGAGAAGGACGCACCTGGCCTCACATTCGGTGCCAATGAGAAAAAGATGGGCTGGCACGTCCAGCCCACCCGCGCCGTTATGCTCGATGGTGTCCGCGTGCCGGCGGAAAACCGCCTCGGCGCGGAAGGCGACGGTTTCAAGATCGCCATGGGCGGGCTCGATGGCGGGCGATTGAACATTGCCGCCGCGTCTCTCGGCGGCGCCCAGTCCGCCTTCGAAAAGGCGCTGGCCTATGTCCAGGAGCGCCGCGCCTTCGGCAAGGCGATCGGCGAGTTCCAGGCGCTGCAGTTCCGTCTCGCCGACATGGCGACCGACCTCGAAATCGCCCGCACCTTCCTCTGGCGCGCGGCATCTGCGCTTGATGCCGGCGACCCCGAAGCGACAAAACTCTGCGCCATGGCCAAGCGCTTCGTCACCGACCGCTGCTTTGCCGTCGCCAACGACGCGCTGCAGCTTCACGGCGGTTACGGCTATCTCGCAGACTATGGTGTCGAGAAGATTGTCAGGGACCTCCGGGTGCACCAGATCCT
>NZ_JBQENM010000031.1:0-2842 GCF_052044795.1 Ensifer sp. 22521 | reverse complement strand
GGATGAGCATTGGCAATGAGAACGATCAAGTGAAAGAAGGGCATTTGGTGGATGCCTTGGCATGCACAGGCGATGAAGGACGTGATACGCTGCGATAAGCCGTGGGGAGCTGCGAATGAGCTTTGATCCATGGATCTCCGAATGGGGGAACCCACCTTAAATGCTTGGAAAATTTAAGTCGTACGCAAGTACGGCTTAGGTTTCCAAGTATTGTTTAAAGGTATCTTACTCTGAATACATAGGGGTAAGAAGCGAACGCAGGGAACTGAAACATCTAAGTACCTGCAGGAAAGGACATCAACCGAGACTCCGCAAGTAGTGGCGAGCGAACGCGGACCAGGCCAGTGGCACTGAGGAATAAAGTGGAACGACATGGAAAGGTCGGCCGTAGAGGGTGATAGCCCCTTACACGTAGAACACTCAGTGTCCTTGAGTAAGGCGGGACACGTGAAATCCTGTCTGAACATGGGGAGACCACTCTCCAAGCCTAAGTACTCGTGCATGACCGATAGCGAACAAGTACCGTGAGGGAAAGGTGAAAAGCACCCCGACAAGGGGAGTGAAATAGAACCTGAAACCGGATGCCTACAAACAGTTGGAGCCCGCAAGGGTGACAGCGTACCTTTTGTATAATGGGTCAACGACTTAGTGTGACGAGCAAGCTTAAGCCGATAGGTGAAGGCGCAGCGAAAGCGAGTCTGAACAGGGCGTTCAGTTCGTCGCATTAGACCCGAAACCGAGTGATCTAGCCATGAGCAGGTTGAAGGTTGGGTAACACCAACTGGAGGACCGAACCCGCATCTGTTGCAATAGATTGGGATGACTTGTGGTTAGGGGTGAAAGGCCAATCAAACTCGGAAATAGCTGGTTCTCCGCGAAAACTATTTAGGTAGTGCGTCGACCGAATACCCTCGGGGGTAGAGCACTGGATGGGCTATGGGGACTCACCGTCTTACTGATCCTAACCAAACTCCGAATACCGAGGAGTACTAGTCGGCAGACACACGGCGGGTGCTAACGTCCGTCGTGAAAAGGGCAACAACCCTGACCTCCAGCTAAGGTCCCCAAGTCATGGCTAAGTGGGAAAGGATGTGAGGATCCCAAAACAACCAGGATGTTGGCTTAGAAGCAGCCATCATTTAAAGAAAGCGTAACAGCTCACTGGTCTAATTAAGGGTCTTTGCGCCGAAAATGTAACGGGGCTAAAGCCATGCACCGAAGCTGAGGATACGTCGCAAGACGTGTGGTAGCGGAGCGTTCCGTAAGCCTGTGAAGGGATACCCGTGAGGGGTCCTGGAGGTATCGGAAGTGCGAATGTTGACATGAGTAACGATAAAGAGGGTGAGAGACCCTCTCGCCGAAAGACCAAGGGTTCCTGCTTAAAGTTAATCTGAGCAGGGTTAGCCGGCCCCTAAGACGAGGCGGACACGCGTAGTCGATGGGAACCACGTTAATATTCGTGGGCCTGGTGGTAGTGACGGATCGCTTAACTTGTTTGGACTTATTGGATTGTCCAGGCGGGGACGCGGTTCCAGGAAATAGCTCCACCATTATAGACCGTACCCGAAACCGACACAGGTGGTCAGGTAGAGTATACCAAGGCGCTTGAGAGAACTATGCTGAAGGAACTCGGCAAATTGCACGCGTAACTTCGGAAGAAGCGTGACCCTTTTTGACGCAAGTCAGATGGGGTGGCACAGACCAGGGGGTAGCGACTGTTTATCAAAAACACAGGGCTCTGCGAAGTCGCAAGACGACGTATAGGGTCTGACGCCTGCCCGGTGCTGGAAGGTTAAGAGGAGGGGTGCAAGCTCTGAATCGAAGCCCCAGTAAACGGCGGCCGTAACTATAACGGTCCTAAGGTAGCGAAATTCCTTGTCGGGTAAGTTCCGACCTGCACGAATGGCGTAACGACTTCCCCGCTGTCTCCAGCATAGACTCAGTGAAATTGAATTCCCCGTGAAGATGCGGGGTTCCTGCGGTCAGACGGAAAGACCCCGTGCACCTTTACTATAGCTTTACACTGGCATTCGTGTCGGCATGTGTAGGATAGGTGGTAGGCTTTGAAGCAGGGACGCCAGTTCTTGTGGAGCCATCCTTGAAATACCACCCTTATCGTCATGGATGTCTAACCGCGGTCCGTTATCCGGATCCGGGACAGTGTATGGTGGGTAGTTTGACTGGGGCGGTCGCCTCCGAAAGAGTAACGGAGGCGCGCGATGGTGGGCTCAGACCGGTCGGAAATCGGTCGTCGAGTGCAATGGCATAAGCCCGCCTGACTGCGAGACTGACAAGTCGAGCAGAGACGAAAGTCGGTCATAGTGATCCGGTGGTCCCGCGTGGAAGGGCCATCGCTCAACGGATAAAAGGTACGCCGGGGATAACAGGCTGATGACCCCCAAGAGTCCATATCGACGGGGTTGTTTGGCACCTCGATGTCGGCTCATCGCATCCTGGGGCTGGAGCAGGTCCCAAGGGTTTGGCTGTTCGCCAATTAAAGCGGTACGTGAGCTGGGTTCAGAACGTCGTGAGACAGTTCGGTCCCTATCTGCCGTGGGTGTAGGAATATTGACAGGATCTGTCCCTAGTACGAGAGGACCGGGATGGACATATCTCTGGTGGACCTGTTGTCCTGCCAAGGGCATAGCAGGGTAGCTATATATGGAATGGATAACCGCTGAAGGCATCTAAGCGGGAAACCAACCTGAAAACGAGTATTCCCTTGAGAACCGTGGAAGACGACCACGTTGATAGGCTGGGTGTGGAAGTGCGGCAACGCATGAAGCTTACCAGTACTAATCGTTCGATTGGCTTGATCGTTCCCATTGCTTGTGCTCATCAC
>NZ_JBQENM010000030.1:0-73742 GCF_052044795.1 Ensifer sp. 22521 | reverse complement strand
AAGCGGATGGCGCCGGGCGAACAACGCTGGTCCGCCGTGTCTGCCGCCGGCATCGGTCAGGCCGGTTTCACGGCACAGGAAACCGATCGCAACGGCTTTGCCGCCGTGGTCGATCGTTTCCTCGCGCAGTTTCCGCTGCGCCCCGAATGGGCTGAAGGGCAGCTCGACTACATTCTCGGCGATGCGGAGCAAAAGCCCGAACAGGGCGAGCTCGTCTACGCTCTGGCCACGGCGCGCACCGGCACGCTCGTTGGCGCGTTCGCCTATTACGCCAAGGCAGGCGCGATCGGACGGGTGCTGCAGGTTTTGGCGCAGCCGGGCCAGGCCGGCCCGGTCATCGACTGTCTTGTCGATCATGCCGCCAAGCGTGGACTTCCGGGCCTACGGGGACGGACACAGCCGGTACTTATGGAAGCGATGCTCGGACGTCGGATTGCCTTTGTCCATGTCGCCTCGACGGTGCTTCACTCCCGTGACCCCGCGATCGTCCAGGCCTGCCGGGACGGGCAAGGCTTCTTCAACGGCATTGCCGGAGAACACTGGTGCCGGCTGATCGCCGGCCAGTTCGACTGACCAGCGCTTCGGTTACTGCGGCATTCCTTGAAGCCACCGCAGCACCTCGCCGAGCAACGAGGCTCGCGATCAGCCCTTGATCTCCTCCACCGGCTGCACCAGCTGTGGACCCAGATGCAGGTAGCGCGTCGCCTTGCGCTTCGCGGCGATATCCGCCCAGACGCGCTCCACCTGCGTGACGGTCAGGCCTGCAGCGGTCGCGACGGCGTCGATATCGATGCCATTATTGAGCCCGTAGAGGCAGAGATCCATGCGGTCGTATGGCAGCGAGAAGTAGAATTCCTCCTGCGTCTGCTCCAGCGAGTAGGTGTCGGTCGTCGGCGGCCTGCGTCGAATCTCCTCGGGAATGCCGAGATAGGCGGCAAGCGCGTAGACCTGCGACTTGTAGAGATGCGCGATCGGCTTGACGTCGGCCGCCCCGTCGCCGTTCTTGACGAAGAAACCCTGGTCGTATTCCAGCCGGTTCGGCGTGCCGAGCACCGCGAAATTCAGCCGGTCGGCGTGGTAATACTCCACCTGCTTGCGCGTGCGCTGCTTCATGTTGGTGGCGGCGACGATACCCAGATAGACCGAAGGCGGCATTCGATGCTTCGACCGCGTGCCGTCGGGGCTTTGAACCACGAGCGAGGAAATATTGTAGCCTTCGCCTTCAAGCGCATTGGCAATCACGATCTTCGAGGCCCATCCATCGCCATAGTCCGGAACCAGCTCGCGAATGAAAGCATCGCGACGCTCATAGCAGCCCATCGCCTTCAACGTCGGACCGATATCCTCGATGATTGCCGCGACGCCGAAAGTCTCGGCGACGAGACGGCCAAAGCGAAGGCTTTCCGGATCGGAATCGTTTTCCGGCATGAATAGGCAGAACACATTCTTGGCGCCGACGGCACGCACGGCCAGCGCGACCGAAACGCTCGAGTCGATACCGCCGGAGAGCCCGAGCACCAGACCGCGCTTCTTCATCGTCCGCAACTGCTCACGCAGCCCGGCGACGATCCGGTCCGTTTCGGCCGCATGATCGATCGTCAGCGTCTCGGCCGAAAACGGGCGCGCGCCCTCAGTCGTTCGAATGTTCATTGGGCGGGCTCCATTGTCTCGGCTGCAAGGCGGCGGCTGACCTTACCAGTATCCGTCTTCGGAAGTTCGGTGCGGAATTCGACAATCTTCGGCACCATGAAATCTTCGAGATGGCGGGTGCAGTGGCGAATAATGTCCTTGTCCGTCAGGCTGGGATCAGAACGCACCACCAGCGCCGCGATCGCGTGGCCGAGCACCGGATCGGCGACGCCGACCACCACGGCCTCGGCGATGCCCGGGTGCGCGTGCAGCACGGTCTCGACTTCCTTGGGCGCGACCTTCTCGCCGCGCGTCTTGATGATGTCGTCCTTGCGGCCAACGAAATAGAGGAAGCCCTCTTCGTCGGTCTGGAACAGGTCGCCCGTATAGAGCACCTTTTCCCAAGGGTTCGGCCCCGGCCGCAGCATGCGCTCGGTCGCGGCATCGTTGCGCCAGTAGCCTTGCATGACATGGGGACCGCGAATGACGAGTTCGCCGGGAACGCCCGGCGGCACGCGTTTTCCCACGTCATCGACGACGAAGGCCTCGGTATTCGGGATCGCGATGCCGACCGAGCCCGGCCGGCGGTCGAGTTCTTCCGGCGGCAGATAGGTGCAGCGCTTGCATTCCGTCAACCCGTACATCGAATAGAGTCGGGCGCCCGGAAAGAGCCCGCGGAGCCGCGCAATATGCGGCGGCGGCAAGGCAGCGGCGGTGTTGGAGAGATAACGCAGGCTTGGCAGGAAGCCGGGTTCCAGATCCCGCATCTGCAGGATCATCGCCGCCATCGTCGGAACCAGCGGGAAGCCGGTAACGCCCTCCTCCCGGATCCGCTCGAAGATCGCATGCGGGAACGCGAAGGATTTTTCGAGCACCAGCGTCGCGCCGATCCGGATCGCCATCAGCAGCTGGTAGAGCCCGTAGTCGAAGGCAAGCGGCAATACGTTGAGGATGATATCGTCCGGTTCGTTGCGCAAATAGGTGGTAATCGACTCCGATGCCGCATCGATGTTGCGATGGGTCATCATCACACCCTTCGGCCGACCGGTCGAACCCGAGGTGTAGATCAGCATCGCAAGGTCGACATCGATGCCGCGATGCGGCACAGGCGTTGCCGCTTCCGCGAGGCAGGTTTCGAACGAGATCGCGTCAGCCGGCGTCTGGCCGTTGGGCGCAGCCGTCGAGGCAACGAAGAGATCCGATTTGTCGCTCAGCGCCTGCGCCTCCGCCACGATCGGCATCAGCTTTGCCTGCGTCAGGATCGCCGCCGCCTCACAGTCGGTGATGATGTAGGCGAGCTTGTCCGCCTTGGTCGAGGCGTTGATCGGGCTGAAGGTCGCGCCGGCCTTCAGGATCGCGAAGATCGAAACAGCCGCTTCCCAGCAATTGTCCATGAAGACGAGCACGCGATCGTTGCGTTTGACGCCGGCCCGCGCCAGCGCGGCAGCCAGCCTGCCCGATAGATCGTCGAATTCGCCGTAGCTGAGGCGACGGCGGTCGGTGACCAGCGCCGTTTTCGCCGCTTGCCTGGCGGCATTGCCAATAAGGAATTGCTCGAACCGCATGGACGCCCCCTCGCGTCTTGATTATGCCGTGGCTGGCGCCCCGACCCGGGCCTCGATGAAGGCCGAAATGCGCGCAAGAGAATCGAGATTCGCAGGCACGATGTCGGCGTCGCCCATGACAATGCCGAACTGGTCTTCGATGAAGGCCACCAGTTCGAGAACGCCGGTTGAATCGATGATGTCATTCTCGATGAGCGAGGCTGTATCGGCGAGATCGTAGGATGTATCGCCGAACAGGAAGTTTTCGATGACGAAGGCTCTAACCTTGTCTTTGATCGTTTCCGTCATGTGGTTCCCTTTCCTAAATGGTTCAGGCTGCTTCCGCCGCGCGGACGCTGGTGCCGGTAAAGGCTTGCAGCCAGAGCTGTGTCGACAGGACTCCGACGAAAGCCGCATTGTCGCGGAAGCCGGTGACCGGCTGCGACTGGCATTTTTCGTAAAGCTTCGTCACGGCTTTGGCATTGAAAAGCCCGCTGTCGCTGACGCGCGCCTCGCTCATGGCATCGCGGACGTAATCGAGTTCGCCCACTCCGGTGAAGGAATGGCTGTCCGGCGCTCGATAAGGCTGCTTGGTCCGCTGGCCAATGGACGGCGGCAACAGATCCTTGGTCGCTTCGCGCAGGATATGCTTCTCCACCAGCCCCTTCAGCTTCATTTCGGGCGGTAGACGGGTCGCGAATTCGACGAGGCGATGATCGAGGAACGGGAAGCGTCCTTCGATCCCGTGGGCCATGGCCATGCGATCGCCCTGGCTTGACAGGATATACCCCGGCAGCAGGAAGCGGCTTTCGAGATATTGCGCCTGGTGCAAGGGGTGCCAGCGTCCGAAGGCTGCCGGAAGCCGGCTCGCCAGATCCTCTGCCGCATCGTAGTTGCTCAACCGCGTACGCAGATCGCCTGAGAAGAAGATCTTGGTCGCCGCCGTGCTCTTGAAGCGTGGCCGGTGCGAGAACAGCGGATCGTCGAGCGGCACGTCGCCGGCGCCGAAGAACGCGGCGAGATACTCCGCCGATTGTTGCTGCAAGCCGGGGATGTAGGGATAGAGCTTGCGGAAGAGGTGCGGGCGCATGCGCGACCCGGGC
Source organism: Ensifer sp. 22521 (assembly GCF_052044795.1). Lineage (NCBI taxonomy): Bacteria > Pseudomonadati > Pseudomonadota > Alphaproteobacteria > Hyphomicrobiales > Rhizobiaceae > Ensifer > Ensifer sp. 22521. The sequence goes on along the minus strand of NZ_JBQENM010000030.1, from coordinate 69,466 downwards.
TGGCGGCCGCAGAACCGACGGACCCGCGCCTCCTTGAAGATATCGTAGCCGGCAAAGACCTCGTCGGCGCCTTCGCCCGTCAGAACCACCTTCAGCCCCTGCTCCCGGACGAGACCCGAAAGTTGATAGAGAGGTGCCGGCGCCGTTCGGATGATCGGTCGCTCCGCAAAGCGGATCACCTCCGGAAAAGACCGCGCAATGTCGCCCGCCCGGCAGGCAACCGCGCTGTGATGCGTGCCTAGCGCTGTCGCCATTTCCATTTGGAATGCGCTCTCGTCATGCTCCACGCTATCGAAGGTGACGGAGAATGTCCTCAGCCCCTGCGGCGCCATGCCGGTCGCCATCGCCGCGACTATGGAGGAGTCGAGCCCGCCCGAAAGGTAGGAGCCAACGGGAACATCGGCGCGCATCCGGATCCGGGTGGCATCCGTGAGCAGCGCACGCAGCTCTTCGGCAGCGGCACGCTCGTCCGTGAGCAGCGGCGATGCCCCGCAGTCGGGATAGTCGAGTTGCCAGTAGGGGCGGATCGCAACCTTGCCCTTTTCTGCAATCATGAGATGCGCCGGTTCAAGCTCATGAATGTCGCGAAAGCCGGTGCGCGGCGCGATCGGCGCCCAGAGCGTGAAGATTTGGTCGAGCGCGATCGGATCGAGTTCGGCAGAAACGCCCGGCACCTGAAGCAGGGCCTTGATTTCGGAAGCGAAATAGAACGTGCCGCCATGGTTCATGTAGAACAGCGGGCGTACGCCCATCCGGTCGCGTGCCAGCATCATCCGCTGGCGGCGGCGATCCCAGATGGCGAAGGAAAAATCGCCATTGAGACGGGACAGACACTCCTCCCCCATGACATCGTAAAGATGAAGGATCACTTCGGTGTCGCTTGAGGTTCGGAAGCGCCGGCCCTTGGCACGCAGCTCATCGCGCAATTCGACATAGTTGAAGATCTCGCCGTTGAAGGCGATCGTCAACTCACCGCTCTCGTCCGACATCGGCTGCTGGCCGTCGCCGAGACCGACGATCGACAGGCGAGCATGACCAAGTCCGGCCTCCTTGTCGACGAAGACGCCGTTCTCGTCCGGGCCGCGATGCGCAATTGCGGAAACCATTCTCTCGAGGAGGTACTTTGCGTCTGGAATTGAGCCGAAATAGCCACCGAAACCGCACATGTTCAAATACTTTCACACCGGTCGATCACCACCGAAGCATAATCCGCACGAGGGACTCATGGGTTAAATCTCCGGCATTTTCTGGTTGTATGGTAAATGCCACAGTTCGGGCGCAAAACCCGACATAGAGGCAGGGAAGTCTAACCTTAACGCTCCGAAATTCTTGTTTTCGATATCATTTTAAACATCAGATAGAGACACAGGACCGGCCAAAGAATGCAGATGAGTAGCCCGGCAAAACGATACATGTTCCAAGGCGCACGCGCCTGTAAACCTTCAAGATAAGTCATCGCCAGGAGAAACGAGGCGGTCAGGCAATAGGCGGCAGTCGCAAAATACACCCATGACATGCGATCGCCCTCACGACACAACATCAAGCTTTCTGCATGACCCCTTCGATCGACCTCAATCTGACGACAAAGACATGCAGCAAATCAAAGTACTACAACAACCTTTGCGCGTCTCAAGTGACGCGCGACGTTTTAGCCAATAGCAGTCAAGAAATTTATAGCACTGAAAATTACGTCTTAAAACGAAGAATTAACATTCTCTAAAGAATGGTTAACCATGCCGGCTTCGTAGCTGTTGCCGGTTGGAGCCTGTCTCGCTCGAGAATGAACCTGCAGCACCTGCCTTGAACGCCTATAGCCGCGCGTCTGCGCGAAGAGACAGCCATCTGATACACGCGGGTGGATGGAAAACGCCAATTGCCGTTGTCGCAACCGCCTAGCGGTCGTGCCGTCTCGAAACGAACAAAAGGTCGAAGCCCCGAAACTCCCGGCGAGCAATCGATTTGCGCAGCGCCGCCCAGATCGCCGAGGGATTGTCCAGGCGGAAGCCGCGCAGGCTGCGGATCAGGCGCATCGTGGCTGTAATCGTGCGAATTGCGCGCACCACCGAAGGACCGCTCAGCGAGGCAAAGAGGATTTGCGGATGCACCGCAAGCAGGACGCCGGTGGTGCGTTGCGGATCGATAGCCCGGAACTGATCCAGAGCGCGGTACTCATATCCCTCGATGTCTATCTTGAAGCAGAGCCGCTCGGTGCGGGCCATGGCCTGAAGCTCGGCTATCTTAACCGTCTGTGCTCGGATCGCCTCGCCGTTGTCGTCGGCAATCAGCGCGGAGGTTTCCGAGCTGCCGAAACCGCCGCCGACGGAGTGCAGCACCAGCACCTCGTCCTCGGAAAGCGCGGCGTTGATCACGCGCACCTCCCCGCTGTTTTCCGGCTGCATCTCCTTGAGTATACTGAAGCAGACGGGGTCGGGCTCGACGGTGATGACGTTGTCTGCGATCTGCGCCGCCCAATAGGGCGTCACCCCGATCCATCCGCCGATGTCGATGAAGGTCGTCTTGCGATCGACAAGGCGCTCGATGTTCTGAAACGTACAAGGCTCCCAATCGCCATTCTGCAGCCGCGCGAAGAAGCGCTTCTTCTCCGGCTTGTCGGGAAACTGAACGGTTTTGCGGAAATAGGTGATCGAACGCATGTCGCCTGTCTAGCCGATAAAACCGCCAAGCGGAATCGCTTTTGCGAAAGGCTCACATGCCCTGAGAGAATGTCTCAACATGGTACAGCTTGGGTTGCGAGGCGCGTCAGGCGTCGACCCGCTCGACCTGGTTACGGGCTTCGCTGAGCTCGGCCGTGGTCTGGGCCAGGCGGTCAGCCAGGACACGCATGATTTCCACCGCCATCTCGGGAAAATCGGCCAGCAGCTTGAGGAAGTCCTCCTTGCGAATACGCAAGGCTTCGAGCGGTGTGGTGGTCCGCACGGTTGCCGTGCGAGGCGTATTACAGAGGATGGCGATTTCGCCGACAATCGAATTTTGCTCAAACTCGGCAATCTTGAAAGGCCCGCCGGCGGTGTTGATCAGTACCTCCGCCTTGCCGGAGAGAATGACATAGGCCGCATCACCGATATCACCCTGATAGAACAGTGCGTCGCCGGCACCGTACATGACCCTGTCGGACGTGAAGGCAAGAAGTTTCAACTTTGCCGGCGGCAATCCTGAAAACAGGGTTATCCGGCGCAGCATTTCAACTTCATCCTTGAGCAACATCACAATCCTTGTCTCCGATTTCCCGTCGGGAGCAGTCTGCCTCCCGCATCGCGGCGGGACCATATGCTCGTGCCCTGACATTAATATTACATCAAGATGCCATTTCCTTGTAGTCGCGTCCGTCATCCACTGCGGCATCGGCACCGGTGTCATGAATCAGGCGCCCATTCTCGAACTTTGCGACACGGTCGAAGAGGTCCATCAACGAGGGATTGGCAAGAACCCAGACGATCGCTGGATCGCGCCCGGCCCGGTCAAGCATCGAGAAGACGTTGCGCACGACCTGCTCCTGGACGCGTTGATCGAGCGCAAGCAGCGGCTGGTTGAAGATATAGAAATCGCAGGCGCGGATAAGCGCGCGCGCAAGATCGAGCTTCTGTCGCTGCGCTGCCGTCAGACGTTTGCCGCCCGCGCCGACATTGTAGTCGAAACCGAAGGCCAGGACTTCGTTATAGAGGCCGCCGGCTTCGAAGAGATCGCGGACAATCGCCCGGATTTTTTCCGACCCATCGGCATGCTTGTGGCCAATACGCCCGAAGAGCACGTTGTCGATGATGCTGCCTGAGGCAATGTAACGGTTCGGACGATAATGCTCGATCATTCCAGCGAGGTCGGCCGGCAACCCCTCATCGAACTCACGGCGCGTGGCAACAACCTTCGCCATCACCTCATCCGTCAGCAAACCGAAGCGGTGCCGCGGCTCGATGTAATCGAAGCACAGCCGGATGATCTTGATCTGATCGTCTTCGGAAACCTCGGTCTTGCCGCGGCTGCGCACCTTCTGCAGGATGGCTTCGTAGACAGGTATTTCCTCGGCGGTCATGAAGGTCAGTTGCTGGAAGAACGGGTGATCCGGCGGCAAGTCGCGAAACAGTTCGACCACGTTCTCCGCAATCTCGAGCCCCATCTCGTAGAAGGTGTCACGCAAGCCGACCCGCTGCAGGATCGTCTTGAAGAAGGGGTGGTTCTCAAGCGCGTTCGCCCACATCGCCTGATCGGTGATCGTGCCAAACAGCATGTTTTCGCCGATCGTTGCCTCGATGTTGTAGGTTCCCGGTTCGAAGAACACGACGAGATCGCTGAGCTTTTCCTTTTCGAGACGCTGCCTGAGCGCGCTGCGCATTTCGACGATGCCGGCTGCGAACGCCGCATGGCGGTTCGCGTCGATCGTCGAGCGGACGGCCAACGCCATCACGTCATTGGTCAGCAGCACGGCGTCGAGAACCGGGCGGATCTGCACGAGCAGATCATCCGGACCGCTCGCCCCGGCCGAACCGTAGTCGACCCAGTCGCTGTTGACATCCAGATGTGGATTGCCGGCCAGGCGCGCCTCGGTCACTTCCCACTTCCGGTGCGAAGCGCCCTCCCCTTCGTAGTTTACTTCCGTCAGCGGAGCGTGCTTCAGGCCGTAGAGGATGTTGTCGCCGAGGCTGCCTTGGAACACGTAGACATCGGACGAAGCGTAGGCGATCCGACGTCCAGTAACCGATTCCGGGATCTCCAGAATATCCTGCCCGCCGATGACCACCTTGCCGCTCGCCGGCCAGACCAGCCGGCCGAAGGCCTCCGCCAGCACCTCGCCACCGCCTGTCAGCGCCACCTTCTCGCCCGGCTGCACCTGAAGCGACACGTGGTCGAGCACGGTCGAGCCGCCGTCGTCGACCACCGTCAGGTTCACCGCCGCCAGCGGACCGCGCAACGATTCGATGGCCCCCGCCGCAACGGCCTGAACCTTCGGATCGAGCAACGGATCGATGCTGAATTGCTCGACGACCTGCGCGTACTTGACCTGAACGTCCTGGCGGGCCTGATCCCAATCGATCAGTTCCTTCAGCGGACCTGGCAGGTCCTTATAGGCGCCGATGACGGCGACGAGCTGACCGATATCGAGGCGCCCCTGCAAGGCGAAATAGCCACCGATCGCGTAGAACAGGAAAGGCGTGACCTGCGCCAGGAAATTGTTGATGAACTTGACGAGGAACTTCCACTGGTAGAGGTCGTAGCGGATCTTGAAGATCCGGCCGAGCCGAGCCGCGATGTCGGCGCGCTCATAGTTGGAGGTATCGTGCCCGCGGATGGCGCCGATACCGTCGACGATTTCGCTGACACGACCGGAGAGTTCCCGCGCCGTCAGCTGCCGTTCACGCCCAAGCACCAGCAGTCGCTTGCGCATGCGCGGGATGATGATCGCCTGCACGGCGACGATCAGCGTCGCGATCAGACCGAGCCAGAAGCTCTGTAGCAGGATGAACACCAGCGCCGTCAGCGCCTGGCCGCCGAGCAGCGCAGGCGAGACGAAGGCGTCACCGGTAAAACCGCCGAGCGGCTCGACCTCATCCTTGATCATCGTTGCGATTTCGGCCGGCTTCACTCTCTTGAAGTGGCTTGGCGGGAAGCGGAGGACACGATCGACGAGTTCGAAGCGGATGCGCCGCAACAGGCGCTCGCCGAGCCGACCCTTGAAGGTGTTGATGTAGAACTTGAAGAGGCCGTTGATGACCACCAGCAGCAGGAACACCAGGCTGAGCGCGAGCAGCATGCCTTCTCGACCGAGATGGAAACCGTCAAAGACATTGATCGTTCCCAAATACGGCAAGTCGAACGAAATCGGCAGGAAGGCCTGCGTCGCCTCCGGACTGTCGAAGCCATCACCCTGGATCGGTCCATTGACGATCTGCTTCGGTAGGTCAAAGGACAGGAAATAGGGGATCATCGACAGCGCGACGATCACCAGAATCCAAAGCTGATCCTTGCGCGTGTGGGTCCAGATGTAGCGGGAAAGGCGTGGTTCCATGTGTCTGGCAATAGGACCTTATTGAACACGATAGCTGCTGGCGTGGCGGGCCGCCGTATGCCCCACCACGCATCATTCCTCGGCGGAGCCTCCGGATGGGTGCCTGTCGGCGCTCGATCGCGAAGTGGATGCCTGCATATTCCGTCCGGCGCCGAATCCGGTTCTGTCGATTATGCAGGTGCGAGGGAAATCTGCAATGGACGCGGTTCCGACTCCACTGCCGCGAAGGCAACCACAGAGAATGTCACTCTCCGAAGCACACGCCGATATTGCACTCGCCCGACACCCAGCTTACAACGAGCGCATGAAACACACCACCCACCCTCCTTCCCAAACCAGCGATTGGTACGAGCATGCCTTTGATTTGGCCCGCGGTATCGCCGCCTATACGCAGAGCCCCCTCGTCGAAGGCGTCGCGAAGGTAATCGCCAAACATCCCGAAGCCCACGTCGCCAACGCCTTCAATCACAAGCAGGTTGCCTGCAAGGTTTGGGCGCGCGACACGCTTTTGAAGGTTGCTGGTTCATCCTACGCCAGGATTGCGATTCTGGGCGGTTGGTATGGCATCCTGGGCGCAATGCTGCTGGAGGATGCGCGCTTCAACGTGGCTGCGGTCGACAGCTTCGACATCGACCCGGACGTGGAAACGGTTGCGCGAACCCTGAATTTTGCCTTCCCGGAGAAATTCCGTGCGGTCACGGCCGACATGTATGCGATCGACTATACGACGCTTGGGGCCGACCTGGTCATCAACACGAGCTGCGAACACATCGCCGATCTGAGATCGTGGCTCGATCGCATTCCCGCTGGCACGCGCGTCCTCTTGCAATCCAACAACTATTTCAGCGAGCCCACCCATATCAATTGCGTGGCTTCCGTCGAGGAGTTCAGGAAACAGGCGGCGCTGACGACAGTCGAATTTGCCGGCGCCCTGCCGACGACGAAGTATACCCGCTACATGCTGATCGGTACGGTCTGAGAGCGGCTGGCGAGCCGCAGCGAAGCGAGCTATCTGAATAGCGCCGCAAACCGGCCCCGCGTTCGCAGAAGGCGCCGCCCGCGCGGAGACCGATCAAAGAGCCGTGCGGCTTTCCAGGATTTCGGCGGTCTTCATCGCGCCGTCCAGATCCAGCGGCGGAATGTTCGGCTTCGGTCGCGCCAGCATCGCTTCGACATCGCGCGCCAGCCTCTCGGGCGTCACGTCGGCCTCCGGCAGGACGCCAGCAAGGCCGAGCTTTTCGAGCCGTTCCGCCCGGGTCGACTGCTCGGTTTCGCCGCCGGCGACGAAGGGGATCAGCAGGGATCCGCAACCGGCGCGGATGATGTCGCAGACCGTGTTGTAGCCGGCCTGAGAAACCGAAAGCCGCACGCCCGAAAGCAGGCTCGCGAAATCCTTTCGGAAGCGGAAGAGCTGCACGTTGACGGGCGCGGCGGCTTGGAAGGCGTCATAGTCCTGCTGCGGCAGGTTCGGCCCCGTGACCAGGCACCATTGCAGCTCGCGCGGCAGCAAGCTCGCCGCCTGCAACGCCGCGCCGATCAGTTCCTTGCCCACCGCACCACCACCGGCCGAAACGAGCACGTCGAACGTTTCCGCCGGAGCGTCCGGTACATTCCCCGCCACGAGGCCCGTATAGGCGACCTTGTCCTCGATCTCGGCCGCATAGGGATAGGTCTCTTCGAGCCGCGCAAAGGCAGGATCCCCATGCACGAGCACGAGATCGAAGTATGCCATGACGACGTCGAGTGTTTCCTCGGCGCGGCCGGGTTTCGTCCGCTCCTGCAGGATGTCCCTAAGCGAAGCGGCAACAAGGGGTCTGGGGGTCTGCCTTTCGATCACCTCGAGCAAGGGCATCAGCTCGAAACGCATCTGCCGGCGGCCGAAAGGGAAGGCTTCGAAGATGACGATATCGGGATCGCAGGCAAGGTACGCCTCGATCAACAGCTCCCGGCGCCGATCCTTGAAGGCGTCGCTCACCGGATTTCCATCGCTGTCGGCAAGGCCGGAAAACCCCTTGTCGCCGGCGAGCACCGGCGGAAGGGCCACATGCTTTACGTCATTCCCCGGGAAACCCGGCACCGGGCTGCCGCCGGTCACGACGGTCACCTCGAACCCCCTGGCAGCAAGTGCGCTCGCGATCCGGCTCGCCCGCGCCAGATGGCCGATGCCGAGGAGATGCTGCACGTAGAAGAAGACACGGCGCGCACGCATCACGCGGCTCTCCATTCGCTGGCAAACAGGGCGGCAAGCTGATCGATACTGGTGTGGTGGTCGAATTGCGCGCGGACCTTCCGCTCCGCCGCACCGCCCAGGCAGTGACGAAGCGCGGGATCTCGGATGAGTTGCTCCAGGGCGCGTGCAAGCGCCTGCGGATCTTCCGACGGGACGACCCTGCCGTTCTCGCCATCGACGAGAAGTTCCGGAACGCCGGAAATCGCCGTCGAGACACACGGCAATCGTTGGCTCGACGCTTCGACAAGCACGTTGGGCAACCCGTCGCGATCGCCGTCGGCGGTGATCCGGCAGGCAAGCGCGAAGATATCGCTCGTCCGGTAATGCGCCAGCACGTCGGTCTGGTCGAGCGCGCCCTTCCAGGCAACCCTGCCGGAAACGCCAAGCTCGGTCGCAAGCCTCTTGAGCTTGCTGGTCAGCTCACCGGCACCGATGTGCTCGAACCGCCAATGAAGGTCCGCCGGCAACAGCGAGAGTGCCTTCAGCAAGACGTCGTAGCCCTTCTTGTCGACGGCGCGGCCGACGCTGACGATGCGGACGGGATCCGAAGGGTCGGAACCATTGCGGTCAGAATGCGTGCCCTCGAAACGCGGGAAACGATCAAGATCAAGGCCGTGGTAGCTCAGATGCACCCTCGCCTTTTCGCTCGTCAGGCTCTTCAGATGTTCGTAGCCCATGCGCGTGCAGGTAACCGTCCAGCGCGCCCGGCCAAGCTTTTCGGAAAGCTCCCAGTCCGGCGACGTCCAGATGTCCTTGGCATGCGCCGAGCAGGTCCAGGGCGTACCGGCGATCACGCTGGCATAGGCCGTCACCGAGGCAGGCGTATGGATGAAATGCGCGTGCAGCCAGCGCGGATTGCCCGGCCATTCCGAAGCGAGCACCACCGCCTGCCCGAACCGGCGAAAGCGGTTGCGGCTGAAATCGCGGCGCAGGTCTTTCAGAAATAGCCCGAATGCCGGGAAGAAACCCGGCTTCGGCAGAGAACGCGCGAGACCGCGCAGCACCCGCAGCGGCTCTTCATGCAGATATTCGGGCAGATAGTGAACATCGGCACGAATCTCGTCATGCACCGGATGGCGCTTGCTGTCGGTCGGACGGCGAAGCGCGATCAGTACGAGGTCTAGTCCGGCCCGCTCGAGGCCAAGCAGTTCCTGCGCGATGAAGGTTTCCGAAAGACGCGGATAGCCCTTCAGCACGACTGCAATCTTGCGATCTGTCGGCAATGCTTCAGCTCGATTTCTTCACGATATTCAAGTGGTCGCTCGACGGCCGGTCGAGCCACCGACCAACGATCTCGGAGATATGCACGAGCCCTTCCAGCCGCAGGCCGTTGGCGGTGCTTTTCGAAGGCGGCGCCCGGGACGGCATCGCCTTCAGCGCCGCCGCCAACCGCAGCGGATCTTCCGCTTCGTCCGGCAACAGCATTTCGACGAGCCCAAGCTCGGCCGCGCGGCGGGCGCGGATCAACTGCTCCTCGCGCGGTTGGATGCGCGGCACGATCAGCGCCGGTTTGTCGAAGGAGAGGATTTCGCAATAGGTGTTGTAGCCGCCCATGGCGACGACGCCCTTTGCGCCGGCGATGAGCTCTTCCATGCGATTGTCGAACTCGATGATCTTGATATAGGGGATGTTGCTGCCCTTACGGATCAACTTTTCCCGCTTCTTGACCGGCATATAGGGCCCGAGCACGATCAACGCATTATGCGTAAGCTCCGGATCCTGCTGGTAAGCGTGGATGACATCGTGGATCAGGTCCGCACCGTCGCCGCCGCCCCCTGTGGTGACCAGGATATAATCGCCCTGCGGCTTGTGGCCCGGCAGTTCCTCCCGCGGGACGCTACGCTGCAGGAAGCCGACGAAATTCATCCGGTCGCGGACAGCCGGCGGCACTTCGAGCTCGGTCAGCGGATCGTAAAAATCCGGCGGGCCATAAACCCAGATCGTATCGTAATACTGCTCGATCTTGCGCATGGTGTCGCGCCGCTTCCACTCCGCTTCCAGCAGGTGTGGCGCATCCATGACCTCCCGCAGGCCCAGGACCAACGTCGTGCCATGCGCCTTCAGATAGGTCAGCGTCTCCTCCACCTCGCCGCGCAGACCCATCGGCTCCTTGTCGACGATGAAGATGTCCGGCTTGAAGGTCTCGGCTGTGTGGCGAATGATTGCCTGACGCATCTTCAGCGTCTCGTCGAGCTCGATATGACGGTCGAGCGAGGTGTAGTCGCCATTGTGCAGCTTGATGACGCTTGGAATCTTCACGAAATCGACGCGCGCACGGTAGTCGAACGCACCGGCGATCGTTGCGCCGGAGATGATCAGGATGTTCAGACCGCGGTAGTCTTCCACCAGGGAATGCGCGATCGTGCGGCACCGCCGGAGGTGCCCGAGCCCGAACGTATCATGGCTATACATGAGGATCCGGGCATCTTCAAAACGCCGCATCATGCAAGAAACCTTTCGCTCAGGATCAATGAACCGTTTGGCGCTGACCGATTGTCAGCTTCAAATCGGGCTTCATTTGTAGGGATCGGCGGCGTCACGCAACCCATCTCCCAAGAAGTTGAATGCCAAAATCACAAGAATGACCGGAATTGTGGGAAATAGGAGCCAGGGGTAGAAAGCAATAACGCTGACGCTCTTGGCCTCCGTCAAGAGAATGCCCCAACTGGTGATGGGGGGTCTGAGACCGAGACCGAGGAAGCTCAGAGCCGTCTCGCCGAGGATCATGCCGGGGATCGAGATCGTCGCAGTGGCGATCAGATGCGACATGAAGCCAGGCACAAGATGCCGGCCGATGATGCGGCTGCTCTTTGCGCCCATCAACTGGGCCGCAAGCACGTAATCCTCCTCGCGAAGCGCCAGCAGTTTCGAGCGCACCGCGCGCGCAAGCCCCGTCCAGTCCAGGAGGCCAAGGATGATCGTGATCGCCAGATAGATCAGGATCGGACTCCAGGTCGCCGGCATGATCGCTGCGAGCGACAGCCAGAGCGGGATGCTCGGGATAGACTGCAGGACTTCGATGACGCGCTGGACGATGAGATCGAAGACGCCGCCGTGGTAACCCGCAAGGCCACCGATGACGATGCCGAGCACGAAGCTGACGGTGATGCCGAGCAGTCCGATCGTCAGCGAAATTCGGGCACCGTAAATGATGCGCGACAGCACGTCGCGACCGAGACGGTCCGTCCCCAGGAAGAACGCCTGACCGTCCTTCGCCGGGCAAACGAGATGCACGTTGCTGTCGAACAGGCCCCAGAAACGATAGCTGTCGCCCCGGCAGAAGAAACGCAGTCGCTGCACGTCCGTGACATCGTCGGCATAGTTGCGCTTCAGCGTTTCCATATCCAGCGTCATGGTCCGTCCATAGACGAAGGGACCGACGAACTGGCCCTCATGGAACAGGTGCACCGCCTGCGGCGGTGCGTAGATGTAATCCATGTTGCGGGTATGCAGGTTGTAAGGCGCCAGAAACTCAGAGACGACGATCGTGAGGTAGAACACGGCGAGGAAGATGCCGGAGACGAGCGCGAGCCGGTGGCGCCGGAATTTCCACCACATCAGGCGAAGCTGGGAAGCCTGGTTGACGCGTACCTGCTCGTCCGTCATCGCCTCGACTGAATAGGGATCGAAGGGAGCAGTCGATACGTAATGCGGCAAGGGCTCGCCGGGCGCCGGAAGAAATGACGTCACTTGGTGCTCCTGCCTTGCAGCCGAATTCGAGGATCGAGAATGGCAAGCGCGATATCGGAAATCAGCACGCCGATCACGGTCAGAAACGCGAGGAACATCAGGAACGAACCAGCGAGATACATGTCCTGGCTTTGCAGGGCCTTGATCAGCATCGGCCCGGTGGTTTCCAGCGACAACACGATCGCGGTGATTTCAGCGCCGGAAATGATCGCCGGCAGGATCGAGCCGATATCCGATATGAAGAAGTTCAACGCCATGCGCAGAGGGTATTTGACCAGCGTGCGCATCGGCGAAAGGCCCTTGGCGCGGGCCGTTACGACATACTGCTTCTGCAGCTCGTCGAGCAGATTTGCGCGCAGACGCCGGATCATGCCGGCTGTGCCCGCCGCGCCGACGATAACGACGGGGATCCAGATATGTTCGAGGATAGACTTCGCCTTGGCCCAGCTCATCGGCTCGGCCAGATACTTCTGGTCCATCAGGTGGCCGATCGAAATCCCGAACCAGATATTGGCGAAATACATCAGGATCAGCGCCAGCATGAAATTCGGAATGGCAATGCCGATCAAACCCACCAGCGACAGGCCGTAATCGCCCCAGCTATACTGGTGGGTCGCGGAATAGATGCCGATCGGAAAGGCGATCAGCCAGGTGAAGATGATGGTGACGAAGGAGACGAGGATCGTCAGCCACAGACGGTCGCCGACGACGGCGCTGACCGGCAGTTCGTATTCGAAGGAATAGCCGAAATCGCCTTGCAGAATGCCGCCGAGCCAGTAGACGTAGCGCAGGACCGGTGGCTGGTCGAAGCCGTACTCCTTCCTCAGCGCCTCGATCTGCTCCATGTCGACGCCTTCGCCCTGCGCCTTGATCTCGGAGACATAGCTCTCGAAGTAGTCGCCGGGCGGCAGTTCGATAATGGTGAAGACAAGTGCCGATATGATGAGGAGGGTTGGAACCATCGCTGCGATACGCCAGAGAATATATCGCAGCATGTCAGGCTTCCTGCTCGATCCAGAAGGTATCGGTTTTGTAAACACCAAAATATGACGTGGGATCGAAGCCGTAGAGCCCCGTTTCCGGCACATTCCGCAGCTTCTTCGCCACGAGGATCGGCTGTAGCGAGGCGTTGACGATACCGATCGAGAAGACCTGGTCTGTGTAGATCGACAGCATGCGGGTCCAAATCTCCGTGCGCTCGGCGTCTTCAGCCGAATGCCGCCAGCGTTGCAACAGCTCCGTCAGTTCAATAGCGGCAGGCAGATCCGGCGGCTGGCCCATTTCGCCATGGGACAGGTAGTTGAGCCCCCAGACCGGCCATTGCAGCTGGTCGTCAGCCGTCGGCGCCAGTTGCCCCGGGTTCATGCCCGGCGTCGGAACGCCGTTGTCGAGCCCGAACCACATCGACATGACGATCTCGCCGCCGACAGCACGGCTGCGGAACGTGTCGCGCTGCGAGGTGCGGATGAAAAGCGATATCCCGACCTTCTGCCAGTAGTCGGTGACGAGCTGCAGCACGTCCGTCTCGAGCGTGCTTTCGCCGGCCGTTTCCACGACGATTTGCGCGGCCCTGCCATCGGGCAGGACGCGAATGCCGTCACTATCGCGTTGCGTCAAGCCCGCTTCGTCGAGCAGTGCATTGGCTTGAGCTGGATCGTGGGCCACCCAAGCGTTGGCGAACTCCGGACGGAACAGCGGGCTGTCCGGCAGAACCGTGTCGGCGCTCTCCTTGGTCAAGCCGTAGAAGACTGCCTTGTTGATCTCGGTGCGGTCGATGGCCAGCGAGAGCGCACGGCGAACGCGCACATCCTGCAGCAACGACCGCCAGACCGTGTCGGAGCAGTTGAGGTTCGGCAACAGCGCCAGGCGCGAGCCTTGCGTCTTCTTCCACAGAAGCACCTTGACCGGGTACCGCTTCTCGGAATCCTTGAGGAAAGTATAGTCGACAAAGTCGATGCCCGTCGCCTGAAGGTCGCTTTCACCCGTGCCCGTCTTCGCCGGGATCAGCGCCGACGAGCTGACGTTGAGCACGAACTTGTCGATATAGGGAAGCTGCAACCCGTTCTCGTCGACGCGGTGGAAGTAGGGGTTGCGCTCAAAGATGAACTGTTCGGCAGGAAGCGGCGTCGTGTTGCGCCATGGATCGAGCGTCGGAAGCTCAGGATTCTCAGGGCGATAGGAGCGAGCCATGCGCATATGGAGCTGGCTCCACTTCTTGACGCGCTGCTCCTTCATCAAAGCCTTGAGCTTGTCTTCTTCCTGATATTTCTCGTGGAACTGCTTGAGATAGGCTGAAGGCACCGCCACCACCAGCGGTTGCGGTGCGGCGAGCTTCTGCAGGAAGTCCGGGTTCGGCGTCGACCAAGTATAGCGAACGGTTCGTTCGTCGATGACTTCGAACTTTCCGGCTTCGCCGTCCATCACCAGCGCAGTCGGCAAACCGGCGGGGCTCAGCTTCTCGTTGTTGAGCACATCGTCCCAGCAATAGCGGAAGTCCTCCGCCGTCAGCGGCGTCCCGTCGGACCACTTGTGCCCTTCTCTCAGGTGGAAGGTGAAGATGCGGTCCTCGACCGTCTCGTAGCTTTCGAGGACATCCGCTTCGAGCTTCAGCGTTTCATCATAGCCGACCAGTCGGGCATAGCCGTAGACGGTCATGAGCCGGATGTCCTTGGCACTGCCGATGATCATCGTCACGTCACCGCCGTGCTTGCCGGGCGTGCGCCCCAGCGCCGCGACGTTGATGACACGCGGCGTCTTGGGCAAGCGCTCGCTGACCGGCGGAAGCTTGCCGTCGGCAATCAGCTTTTCCAGAAACGCCGGTTCACCCCCAGCAGCCAGGAGCCGCATGGGGAATGCCACGGTTGCAAGCAATGCCAGTACAGTTCGGCGGGTGATCATGGCCGTAACTCCCTTGCATCCACGGACCGGCGCGCCAGCACGAAGTGGTCGCCACCGAGATCGGCGGGGATGAGCGTGTCGCCAGCGTCGTCGACACGGAACTGCGGTCCCCAGCGCCGCATATCCGATCCTTCGCTGTCCTTCAGCCTGTCAAAGTCGAGCGGCCGATCGAGATCCGGATAGGGAACGGCCGCCAACAGCGACTTGGTATAGGGATGAACCGGCTTGCGCATCAGCACCTCGCGCGGGGCGAGCTCGACAATGCGGCCGGCGCACATGACGGCAATACGGTCCGCCATGTAATCCACGACAGCGAGGTTGTGCGAGATGAACAGGCAGGTCAGTCCCAGTTCCTTCTGCAAATCCTTGAGAAGGTTGAGGATTTGCGCCTGGACCGAGACGTCGAGCGCCGATACCGGCTCGTCGCAGATCAGCAGCTCCGGCACGAGCGCGAGAGCCCGCGCAATGCCGATGCGTTGACGCTGCCCGCCCGAGAAACTGTGCGGATAGCGGTTGATGAAGCGCTGGTCGAGCCCGACGGCTTGCAGCAGTTCGCGCACGGTCTCGACGCGCGATTTGCCCGTTCCGCGCCCATGGATCTCCAGGGGCTCGCTGAGAATGTTCTTGACGGTCATGCGCGGGGAAAGCGACGAAACCGGGTCCTGAAACACCATCTGGATCTTCGACCGGAGCGCCTTCAGTTCGTCGCCTTGAGCCTTCAGCACATCGACCGGACCTTCGCCGTTGTCGAAGGTCACCGAGCCGGTGTCCGGCGTTACCGCCCGCATTAGGATCTTGCTGACGGTCGTCTTGCCGCAGCCGCTCTCGCCGACGAGGCCCAGGCATTCGCCGCGGCGGATATCAAAGCTGACATCGTCGACGGCGCGGTGATGAGAACTTTCGCCCCCACCAAACCAGGACGATTTTCGCGTTCCATATGTCTTCGAGAGGTTACGGACGGACAGCAGCACCTGTGGGCCAGCGCGCCGGTTGGCCACCGAAGTCCCAAGCACTGACCCGGCCTTGACCGGCACTTCGCGCAGCGCCTTCAGCCGTTCGCCGGGCTTCATGTCGAAATGCGGAACGGCGGCCATCAGGCCCTTGAGATAGGGATGCTGCGGGTTGCGGAAGATGGCCTCGACAGGACCAGCCTCGACGATCTGCCCATGATAAATCACCACAACCTCGTCGGCCATGTTGGCGACGACACCGAGGTCGTGGGTGATCAGCAGCATTGCCATATTGAGCTTCACCTGAAGCTCGCGCAGAAGTTTAAGGATCTGCGCCTGCACCGTCACATCGAGCGCGGTCGTCGGCTCGTCGGCGATCAAGAGGGCCGGCCGGCAGATCAGCGCCATCGCAATCATCGCGCGCTGGCGCATGCCGCCGGAAAGCTCGAACGGATACATTTCGTAGGCGCGCTTCGGATTGGCAAAGCCAACATAGCCGAGCAGTTCCTCGGTCCGTGCCCGGCGTTCAGCCTTTTCCGCATCCGTGTGGATCTTCAGCACCTCGGAAATCTGGTTTCCGATCGTATGGAGCGGCGACAACGACGTCATCGGCTCCTGAAAGATCTTGCTGATACGCGTGCCGCGCAGGCTACGTATCTCATCACCTTCCCGCTCCAGCGAAAGCAGGTCGATGGGCTTTGCCGCCGTGGTGGGATCGTTGAACAGAATTTTGCCACCAACCCTGGCGACGTTGGGCAAGATGCCCATCACCGCCTGGCTGATTGCCGACTTGCCCGATCCCGACTCGCCAACGAGCGCCGTGACCTTGCCGGACAAAATCCTGAAATTCGCATTATTGACGGCTTGAACTTCGCCGCCAAGCACCGAGAATGTGATCCGCAGACCTTCAACTCGAAGCAGGTCCGCCCCAGATGTCATAGCAGCACGCTTCCCTCATTGCTTTTTATCCGCCGCCTCTAAAAAAAGACTAGCGCAGCTTCAGAGGGCTGTCCAGCATGGCCAACTGCAACCGGAGCATTGCCCCGTGCATCTTCAGTTGGTTAGAGCGCGGGGCACGTCCCGCCCTTCAGCACGTCGGCGCAATTCGGCGAGCGGCGGAAGTCGTCATAAAACAGCGACCAGTCGGTCGTATCGGCAGCCCGATAGGGGCCGAACTTGAAGTACTGGTTCTTGCCGAGCCCCTTGTCGGCGTGGCCGACATGCCCCGCCACCGTGATGATCGGCTTGCCGTTGGCGAAGAGTTCGATGCGTCCCGTGCCACCGGCCCCCGGCAGCGTGTAGATCGCGAAGTCGATCCAGCCGGACTTCGGATCGGGCAGCGGGTTGCCATGGTTCGTCACCTTGATGGCATCTGTGCAGGCGTTGAACAGACTGCCGTCTTCCGGTTTCCAGTTGCTGTCGGCGGCGACCAGCATACGCATCTGGTTGACGCTAGGCCGCCCCCACACGGGGATTTCGCCAGGTTTGCAGCTCGCCGGCGTACCTTCCGGGCCGGATGACAGCGGCGCGATGTAATTCGTCTCCACCGTGACGAAGAGCTTGCCCGCCTCGAGGCGTAAAGCAAGGAACGGACTGAAATCACCTTCGGCGCCGGGATCGATCTCACGCTTCCATTGGGCGATCAGATAGCGATGATCCTCCTTCGGGACCGGATCGGCGAACTTGACCGCGAAACCATACCAGACCCCCTGGTCGTAGGGCACGCGTAGCGCCGTCTTCTCCCAGATCTCGGCTCGCTCGCTACAACCGTCGAGGGAATCCGGACAGGTCGGAACGACGCTCAGCTTGAGTGCGCCTTTGCCGGTGTGCGTCACCTGGTTTTGAAATTCCACCGTGCCCGCACTCTGCTCGAAGTTATCGCGATAGTAGAGCCCGCCTTCGGGTGCGAAATTCTGTCCCTCGAAGCCGTCTGACAGTTTGCTTTCCCACGGCTGCGCCATCGCGCCTCCTGCCATGGCGATGCTGGCGGCGACAAACACGGCTCGGAACATTCTACCCCCTATTGAAGCATCTTGTCGATAAGGCCGCGCGGCGGCTGAAGCGGACGAGTATTGCGGTGAAGCAGCATGACATGTTCCGCCTCGGAAAGTCCATCCTGCAACACATCGTCGAAGCGCTCATCTGCTCTGGCAAGCAACGCTGCATCGTTGGGGTAGAGAATCGTGAATTTCTGCCGCACTCCGCGCAGTTTTTCCTGGCCGAGCGCCGTCCAATCTCCGCCGCAGTAATTGACGAAGGCCTCGCTGGCGACGACGCTATGCGCATATTTCTTGGTGAGGTTCTGCAACCGCTGCACTTCGTTGACGGCCGAGCCGAAGGCGGAGAAGGTCAGCCGGTCGCGCAGGCCGACATTGCCGAACATCACGTTGCCGACATGCAGCCCGATGCCATAGCCGATGGGATCGCGGGATTGCTTGCGCCGTTCGCCGTTCAGCATCTCCATGCGCGCCGTTGCTGCGCGCACGGCGGCAAAGGCCTCGCGGGCGGCAAATTCGGACGGCTCCTTATGGCGCCCACACGGATAGACGGCGATGAACCCGTCCCCGACGAAGCTCAGGATATGGCCGCCATTGCGATTGAACGGCGCGGCGATCGCGTCGAAATAGGTGTTCAGCGTCTCGATATAGGACTGCCGCCCCTCCTTCTCCGCCAGCATCGTCGAGCGACGCATGTCGGCCATGACCAGGATCGCGCGCACGGTTTCGCCGTCGCCGCGGCGGACCTGGCCGCTCATCACGCGCCGACCGGCGCTGGAGCCGAGATAGGTGGTCAGCATATTGTCGGCGAGCTTTCCGAGCACCGCCATCTTCGCGGCGACCGCCAGGTGGTGCTGAAGCTTGAGCAACGCCCCGATCACATCATCGGTGAATCCGCCATGGCGATCCGTCGTCCAGGATCCGACCATGCCATGCCCCGAATCGGCGCCGAGCGATTGCATGAAGGCCAGGTAGTCCGTGGCGCCCATCTCCTTGAGATCGTCGAAAATCGGGAACTCGGACGGCATATCCTGGTAAAGACGCCGCCGGACATGCTCGAGATTGTTGTTGAGCAGATAGTAGTAGGGGCTCTGCAGGAAACGCTCGGGATTGAGCGCCAGCTCTTCGTGCCGAAGGCCGCTTACCTCGACGCCCTTGCCGCGGATCCAGGTAAAACCAAGCGCATCATAAAGCGGATGCAACATCGAAAAGGAGAGATGGACGCGCATCAGCGGCAGGCCGGCGGCAGCGAGCCGCTCGCAAAAGCCTTTGACGATCGTTTCCAGCGGCGCGTCGCTGAGCGACGTCCGCATCAGCCAGTCGGCAACCCTGTCGATGAGGATTTCGGATACGTTGTCGTTCGTCGGGGCCATTTCGCGTCCTCACCATGACAGACCGTCCCGCGTCAGCATCCGGAGACGACGAACGCCCCGGCAAGTTGCCGATCCATGTTCGCGGTGGATGATGATGAGCCGTGCCCGTTAAGAAAATGCTCCAACCGATTCCGGCGTCGATGACGTGCAGGCACCCGGAATGCGGCACTTATATGGTGCAGATATTGATGCCACCCGGCGATTTCCAGAGGCCGTGCAAAGTTTTTCTCGCATGATGTTTTGATAGAGGGCTCAAAGGCCTGTCCTTCGGCGTGACGCAGTGCCTCGCTTGACTTGGGGCTTGTTTCTCTCCAACAAACCACGACATGTTCGCGCGGCGTCACGCGTCTGTCCACGAGATCCGGAAAGCAAACTTGACCTCACCTCATTTCGAAAGCCTGCTCTCGTCCATCTCCGCCTCGAGCGCCAAGGTCGGCGTCATCGGTCTTGGCTATGTCGGCCTGCCGCTCGCCATCGCCGCTGCTCGCGCGGGTTTTGCCGTTACCGGCTTCGACATCGACCCCACCAAGATCGTCGCGCTCGACGCGGGCAAGTCCTACATCGCCGCCGTATCGGACGCCGCGCTCGCGAAAGAAAGCGGTGCCGGCCGCTTCCGCTCGACGACGGACTTTCAAGAGCTGGCGGACTGCGACGTCATCATCATCTGCGTGCCGACGCCGCTTACCAAACACCGCGACCCGGATCTTTCCTTCGTCGAAAAGACGTCACGCGCGATCGCGGCGACCCTCAGGCCTGCACAACTCGTCGTCCTGGAATCGACCACCTATCCCGGGACGACCGACGGCGTCGTACGCACCATCCTCGAGGAAACCGGACTCAGGTCCGGCAGCGACTTCTTCGTCGGCTTTTCGCCGGAACGCGAGGATCCCGGCAATCCGACCTACGAGACGGTGAGCATCCCGAAGGTCGTCGCCGGCGATGGACCGCAGGCTTCGGCCCTGATGGAGCGGTTCTATGCAGCCGTGGTGAAAACTGTCGTGCCGGTCTCCTCCAACGCCACGGCGGAGGCCGTGAAGCTCACCGAGAACATCTTCCGCTCCGTCAACATCGCCCTCGTCAACGAATTGAAGATCGTCTACGAGGCCATGGGCATCGACGTGTGGGAAGTGATCGAAGCGGCGAAGACCAAGCCGTTCGGCTATATGCCGTTCTACCCCGGACCGGGCCTCGGCGGCCACTGCATTCCGATCGACCCCTTCTACCTCACCTGGAAGTCGCGGGAATACGAGCTGCCGACACGCTTCATCGAGCTTGCTGGCGAGATCAACTCGGCCATGCCGCGCCATGTGGTCAGCCGCCTGGCCGAGGCACTCGACCGCAAGGCTGGCAAGGCGCTCAGCCGTTCCAACGTCCTCGTCGTCGGCCTCGCCTACAAGAAGAACGTTCCGGATATTCGCGAGAGCCCGTCGCTGCGCCTGATCGAGTTGATCGAAGAGCGCGGCGGACGCACTTCCTATCACGACCCCTACGTCGCCGAGATCCCACCGACACGCGAACATGGTGCTTTGAAGGGCCGGCGTTCGGTCTCTCTCGACGCGCAAACAGTCGCGGCGTTCGATGCCGTGCTGATTGCCACCGATCACGACCAGGTGGATTACGTGGCCCTCGCCGGTTCCGCCTCGCTCGTCGTCGATACGCGCAACGTGTTCTACCGCAACGGGCTGACCGGCGAACATATCGTCAAGGCTTAGTCCGCCGAGCCCGCCAAAGGCTGCAAACCGGCGGCTTCTCGCTTGTGTTGGCTATGCGGCCTGCACGCGCGCCAGGGCGGCCTTGAGCTTGCTTGCGGCCACTGCGTAGCCGCCCGACGCACCGTCGACGAAATGCATGTGGTCCCGTGTCATCGGCGTCGGAACAATGCAGGTCATCAGCGCCGAATCCTGTTGATGCAAGCCATAGTGCCCAACACCTGCCGCCTCTGCTTGTCTCAGCCGAGCCTCGATCCGTTCGAGCCGTTCAGTGCTGATGTCGATCGTCATTTTCAGCCCGTCGTCGAACTTGCGGAAATCCGTGTTGTCGGCGAGGTCGCGGCGGTAGCGGTTCGTGTCGAACGAGCCCAGATTCCAGCCCAGCCGGAGGCAAACAAACAGAACCAGCGTCTGCACGGTAATGAAGCAACGGGGAAGAAAGCGCCGTCCTTTCGGCGCCGCGGCCCGCGCCTCGGCTTCGATGCCCTTGAAGGAGAAACGTGGCCGCGGCCCAAGTTCGGGAACAGGATGGCCATTGCGTTCTTCCTCGTCGGCCAATGCGACGATATCGGCGATCAGCGCCTGAAACTCCGGTCCATTGCCCTTCGCTCCCGGCACGGCGATGATCGAGGCAATGGCGCCGTGTCGGGACTCGATCGGGTTCCAACGACAGGAAAGCCCGGTGAGGTCGGGCCGGCTGCCGGCCGCCGCGGCGCCGACGGGATAACGTCCCGCCTTCATCTCCGCTTCGGCCCAACTGGCGCCGCCGCCCGCAAACATCGCGTAGGAAACCTCTTCGCTCGCCTTGAAGCGGGCGACGCGCATATCGAGGCCGTTGGCGCGGATATCGCTGACCGGTACCAGGGCGGCGCGCAATTCGAGCCCGAGCTCCTCAACGACCCAGGTCTTCAAGGCGGCGAGTGCGTCGCGTGCACGGTTCGCCATCGGCGCCGGCAGCGCGGCGAGCGCGCCGTCCCCTCCGAAAACAAAGGGCATCGACTTTTCTTCGAGCGCGTTCATCAACGCCGAAATGACGCTTGCGCCTGCCATGTTCACAGTTTTGTAGCGGCCTTCGGCGATCGCGCCGGTGGAGTCGACGATGTCGGCGACAGCGAGAAGCCAGCCGTCCGGCAGCGGGCGATAATTCGCCTCGTCCGCGACCCCTTCAAACGCATCGAAGAGAGGTACGCTGTCGTAGAACCGTCCGTCTGTTGCCTCAACCATGGGTAACCTGTTCCCTACGTTACTGCGTTCGATAAATAATCCACGTAACAGCGCAAGGAAAAGTTTCATATGATGCTGCTAAGGCCTCGCCATCGGTCCGGCGCCCCCCGCTGAAATGCGGTTCCGTCGGACGATTTCCAACCGGGCGCTCTTGGCGACGCTAAGGTTACTTTCCAAATAATAACCCATGGCATTGCAGGGGTGTGGCCATTGTGCTTGTTTAACAGTCATACAAGGATCAAAATGGTCCGAGCGTGCGTAGTGAAGCCAAAACTGAATGCGTGACGACAACTTTCGAGTGCGGTTCTGGGGCGTAAGAGGAAGTTTGCCGGTATCCGGCGAACAGTACCTCACCTATGGGGGAAATACATCCTGCATCGAGATTCGATGCGGCAAGGATGTTTTGCTCTTCGATGCGGGGTCCGGGCTGCGCGAGGCCGGTTACTCGCTGATCGCCGAAGGCGTCGACCAATTCGACCTTTTCTTCACCCACAGCCACTATGACCACATCATCGGCCTTCCCTATTTCAAGCCGATCTACAAGTGTCAGAACTCGGTACGCTTCTGGTCCGGCCATCTGCACGGCACGATGACCACGAAGGAAATGATCCGCGACTTTATGCGCCCGCCGTGGTTCCCGGTGGACCCGGATATCTGTCAGGCAAGCCTCGACGGCCTGGATTTCAAACCCGGTGACGTGCTGACGCCACGGGCGGGGATCACGGTCCGCACGACAAGCCTCAGGCATCCGGGCGGCTGTGTCGGGTACCGCGTCGAATGGAACGGGCGGGCCGTCGCGCTCGTCTACGACACCGAGCACGAGCCCGGCATTCTCGATCCTGCGGTTCTCGATCTGATCGCCGGCTGTGATCTGATGGTCTACGACTGCACCTATCTCGAAAGCGAGATGGATCATTTTCAGGGCTTCGGGCACTCGACCGGCATGCATGGCGCCCGGTTGGCGATGGCCGCCGGTGTCAAACATCTGGCCATGTTCCATCACGATCCGTCCCGCACCGACGAGGCGCTGGCCGCAATGGAACGCGACGTTCAGGCGACGTTCGCCGGCGCTTTTGCCGCCCGCGACGGACAGATCATCGAACTGTAATCTCGCGGCCGGCAAGCCAACGGCAGGCCGGATGTCTGCTGGTCGCCGCAAAGAGCTTTTCGAGGAACGCCCAGACGCCCTCGTCGTGAACGAGGTGATGCGTCAGCACGCCGATCGTGCGGCCCTTCTGCTCCGCTCTCTCCTCGACATCGCCGGTCACCTGCCGAAGCCTCGCAATGATGTCGGAGACGATCAGTGCATGGTCGCGGCAACCGCGCGTCCCGCGCCAATCCATGACATCGACATGCGTGTTGACGAGCTTGAACGGCGATGGTTTCTCCGGCCCGAAGACCGAGAGCACCTTGAAACCGATGTCGGGCAAGCCGTCGAGAAGCGTGTTGTCGATCCGGTTCCACGGGGGAACGAGCATCGGCACGAAGCCGCCCGGGAAGAGCGTCCGCAGGCGGTCATAGCCGAGCTCGAGTTCGTGAAGCACCGTGGCGCGCGGCCGGTGCGCGCCAAGCTCCTGCTTCTTTTCCGCAGGCGGCGCATGATTGCGATGCGCCCACCCGTGCACGGCAATGCTGACATCTTCGAGCCCGGCAAGGCGGCGTGCGAGCGCGTCGCCGGTCTGGGCTGGCGGAACGGCCAGAACGACCGGAAGAGCGTGTCGGTCGACCAGCGACAGCAGCCGATCGAGCGCCCGCGTCGGCTCGGCTGCGTCGTCGTCACGCAGCCAGAAATCCACCGGCCGTCCCGACGCTTCAAGGCGATCGAGCTCCGCGGCAAGGCGTTGCCAATGGATTTCCTCGGTCATTTCTGCGTCTCCAGAAATTCATCGAAAATCGAGCGAAGCCGTCGGGCGGCTGCCGGAAACGAGCGCTCCTCATGAACGAACCGTCGGGCGGCTGCGCCCAATAGCCTGCGGCTGGCCGGATCCTCGATCAGGTCGCGCATCGCCGCCGCATAGGCGCCGATATCCCCTTCCCGCGTCAGCAGCCCGGTCTGGCCGTCCCGCACCACTTCCGGCACGCCTGCCGTTCGTTGCGCAACGACCGGCAGGCCGGCAGCCTGCGCTTCGAGATAGGCAAGCCCGTAGGCCTCGCCGCAGCCGGGCCACACGTAGAGATCAGTGCTGGCAAGAATATCCGGCAGGTCGGCTGCATCCTTTTCGCCAAGCCACATCAATCGCTCGGGAGGCAACGTCGCAAAGGCCCCCATGACTTCGTCGCGGCAAGGTCCGTCGCCGACGATCGTCAAGGTCCAGGCGGCGTCGGCAACACGCGTCAGCGCCTGCGCCAGCATGCGGTAGCTGTTCATCTTGTCGCCGCTGCGCATCATCGCGACCACGACCAGCCGGCAGGGGGCATCGGCTGATGGCTTGCTCTCAATGAACGGCGCAGCGTCGATGAACGGCGCAAGCATCGCGTGGCGGCATGAGGGAGCGGCTTCAAGAAGGCCGTCGCGGTCGCGGCGCGTCAGGCAGATGTTGACGGCCGCCTGCGAAATCCCCGCAAGAACATGGCGTTGGGCAATCGCGCGGACACCTTCATTCCGCCGCATCGAGTATGACGCTTCCGCCGTCGCATAGGGAATGGAGAACTCGACCGCGAGCCCGGGGCCGAGAAAGTCGGGCGCCTTGTAATAGGGATGGTAGCAGAACCAGAGATCGGGAACGCCCTCGCTCTGCCAGAGTGCCCGAAGGCGCGCGGTTTCGGCTTCCGCCGCAAGCTCAAGTTCCCGGAAATCCTGATCCGACGGCTTGGCCATGAAACTGCGCAGGTCCGATGCAATTGCAACCTCGTGCCCACCGATCCGCAGTGCCGCGATCAGCATGCGGGCCATCAGCCGGTCGCCTGACGGCACCGGGTGATCGGGGGATTTCAGCGGTGCATAAAAGGCGATCTTCATCCGCAGCGAGCTATCGCGCCTCCGCCCGAGACTGTCAACCAACGGGTTTCCCTACGCACAACCGGTTCGTCAATCGATCGGCAGATCATAGTAGTCGCGTCGGATAAGTCTAAGCGTGCGATCCGGTTCAATGACGTAGGTCTCCTGAACGAAACTGTTGCCGCTCGTGAAGCGGTGCGGGACGATGCTGCCCACCGGCGCCTTCGTCAGCTTCGTGCGGGGCTGTCCACCATAGGTGATGCTGCCCGGGATCGGCTCGATATCTGGCGTGGTACAACTGGCGAGCATCAGAGCGAAAAGGCAAAGAAGGGCAGCCGACCGCCTCACAGGCGAGTTGCTTTTCATCGCGACCATTTCGAGACCTCCACATCTCGCGAGAACACGTGCGCCGCACGCCTATGGCGCGGTGGCCGCCGAGTTGTTTTCGACTTTCGCCGCGGCTGCGTCAGCGTCATGGGCGTCCAGCAGGCTATAGGCCACATAATACTTATAGATGTTGCTGACAAATTGAACCGTCTCGCGCCCGACGATCGCGGCGGCGGCATTTTCGACATTGCCGAACCAGAGGTTCGGATCGAGCCCCATATCCTTGGCCTTTGCCCGGAACTTGCGCAGGTTCCCGGGCCCGGCATTGTAGGCCGCGAAGGCAAACAGCAACTGATCTCGCGGGGTCACGGCCGGGTCGTTGAGGTAGGTATCGACGAGTAAGCGCAGATACTTGGATCCAGCTTCGACATTCAGATTCTCGTCCTTGTCGATGCCGTGGATGTTGACCGCCTTGTCCGCTGCGGTCGACGGCAGGAGCTGCATGATGCCGACAGCACCGCGATGGCTGCGCCTGGACTGATCGAGCTGTGATTCCTGGTATCCTTGCGCCATCAGCATCAGGTGATCGAAGGAATAGGTCTTTCCGTGCTTGCGGAAGATCTCGACCAGCACTTTGAAGCGTTCGACATCCGCCGGATCATAGGCACGCTTCAGCATCTTGTCGCCCTTGTAGTAGGTGTTCTTCAAGATGTTGCCGAAGGTGGTGCCGACGCCTTGAGCTTCGGGCTGTCCTTGCGGATCGCCCAGGCGAATTTCGCCGTGATCGGACACAGCGATGTCCTCCCGCACCTTGAGGTCGGTGAAGACCTTCGACCAGATGTTCGCCTTGTACATATCGACGACCGTCCACGGCAGCAGGCCGGCATTGATCATCTCCAGGACGTCTTCGTCTTCCAGGTTCTCATTCATGTCCTTCAGCAACAGTCGGGCGGCCGGACTTTTCGAAACCGGCACTCAGGGCCGCCAGGTGCTCGAAGTAGCTGCTCGAGCGGCGCACATGGATTTCCTGTCCGCTCAGGCAACAAGACTGGCGATTGCGGGCGCGGATGGGCCGGTGACGAGAACCTCCTTGGCTTCGTCGTAGAGCGGCGCCGTGAAATCCACCTCGGCAAGCCGTGTTTCGGTGATCGTCAGGTTCGCCATGACGATATCGCCGAGACTTTTTCCAGCGCCGACAGAAGTCTCGCCCGCGGCATCGGTACAAAACCGACGCGGATCTTGTCGATCTGCTTCTTGCGGCCCTTGTTGAGCTCGTTTTCGAGCGCCGTCCCGAATTCGACGGCCGTACCCAACTGCTGGCCACGGTCGATGAAGTAGATCGTCTTGCTGAACGGTACGATGATACGGATCACGCGTCGCTTTTCCATCCCGTCGAAGTCGTCCGTGTGCGGAACGAACATCGACCGAACGAATTGCTCGTTCGATTGCGCCCAGCCGTTATCCCCCCCGAAAAATACGAGGAGCATTGCCACCAAAAGCAGGCGTTTCATGACCGGCCTCCCATGCCCCCGAGAAACCTCGATGATAAAGGCTATTCCTGTGGCGCACCGCCTTCGGCAAGGACGGCCGCAGCTTTCTTCTTTTCGATGGCATCGCGGGTCGCGGCAGCGGCCGCAGCGGATTGCTGCTGCTCGTCGCCCGCCACCTGCACCGTCGGAGAGGCGAAGTTGATGCCGTTTTCCTTGAAGGCTTCCTTGATCATGACCTGAGCCCGACGCCTCACCTGGGTCTGGCTTCCCGGCTTCGTCTTCATGGCGAAACTCAAGGTCATACCGTAGTCGCCAAAATTCTCGACCCCCTTCATCTTCACCGTTTCCAAGATCAGAGGTCCGATATCCGGATCCTCGAGAAGCTTGGCTCCGATGCCCTTCACCACCTTCTTCACCTTAGCGACGTCGGCATCGAAGGAAACGTTGATCAGGAACTTGTCGATCACCCAGTCACGGCTCATGTTCTGGACTGCGCCGAGCGACCCGAAAGGCACGGTAAAGACCGGGCCACGGTGATGCCGGAGCTTGACGGAGCGGATGCTGAAGGATTCGACCGTGCCCTTGTAGCTGCCGCTCTGGATGTATTCGCCGATGCGGAAAGCGTCGTCCATCATATAGAAGATACCGCTGATGACATCCTTGACGAGCGTTTGCGAACCGAAGCCGATCGCGACGCCAAAAACGCCGGCGCCGGCAATCAGCGGACCGATTTCCACTCCCAGACCCGAGAGCACCATCAGCACCGCCACGATGGCGATGAAGGCCGCGAGAAAATTGCGCAGGATCGGCAGTAATGTCATCAGACGGGTGTTGCGGGCGCGCTCGGCCGGGTCCTCGGTCGCATGATTGGCCTGCTTGACACGCAGATTGATGAAACCTTTCACCAGCTGCCAGATCAGATCGGCCGCCAGCAGGATGACGATGCCGGCCAATGCCCCTCGGACAACCCGATTGAAGGCGTCGTCGTGCATCATGGCAGTGGCGCTGACCTTGAAGACGAGTGCCAGCCAGCCGGCGGCCAGAGCGATAACCAGCAGCCTCGCGCCGCGCTCGATGAAGATGTTGCGCATGACACGCGTATCGTCTTCGGCGGAGGCATCCAGCAAGGTCTTGGTGAAGGCGCTGGTGAAGCGCAGCAGCGGCGGTATGCCGATCACGTAGAGGCCGATCCAGAACAGGACGTCCATGCCGGCGACCCAAAGCATCCACAGCACGATCAGGAAGGCAATCAACAACACGTTACCGACGATGCGGCGTGAGCCGATGACCGCGCCGACTGGCCGGCGCACCACCGTCACGATCCCGAGCACCAGGACCACCAGGCCGAGAGCCGCGGCGATGAGATCGTGCACATCGGGGGGAATGGAAAGAGCGTGCATCGCATCGCCGACACCCCACACCAGGGCAGCAGCGCCGATCAGCCACAACCAGTGCCGGTGCCAGAAGCGGGCCTCATCCGCCGTCAGCGACATATAGCCGGCCCGCCCATCTGCACTCCCCTCGCTGGCCGGTCCACCGGTCAGCACAGCCGAGGCGATGATCATCAGCAGGCGGGCGCCGATCCAGGCCCCGAGCAACGGCGCAATCGTGGTCTCCAGCCGCCTCGGCCAATCGGCAATGGCGAGCACCGACATACTGGCGGCCGCAAAAACGATGAGCGGCAGAACCCGTGTCAGGATTGTTCGGGCCGGCCCCGTCAGGACCGCACCCTTCAGGCTGCGCCCCAGCACCCAACGCAGCAGATACTCGGCACCGTAGCCGATCAGCAGGATGAAGAAGAACCCCTTGAGGATCGGGGCGGCACCGTGGTTTTCCATGTCGCCGGCGAGGCGATCCCGCGCGGCTTGCATCTCGGGCATAACGCGCGGCACCGCATTGGTGATGCCTGTCAGATGGCGCCTGATCTGGGCCGTCGACCGGGCGACAATCCCCGTCGCAGGCGCCTCGGTCGCCGCCGCGGCAGGCGCCTGTTTTGTCGAAAGCCACTGCTTCACTTCCGGATCGTCGAGGAGCTGGATCAGTTGCTGGACCTTGGCGGGCGGCGCGGCGGGCGCCGCCTCCTGCGCAAACCCCTTGGAAACGGGACCGAAGATAATTGAAAGAAACGCGAGAAGGCCGAAGACCGGCCCCAGAAAACGACGCGACGACCCGACACAGCCCATTGTGACCACCCCCAGGGATCATGCCGGCCCCGACCGGCATGATTCTCAACTTTTACAAATGCTAACATACCTGTAGGCGGTTCTACCAACGCCCTTTCGCCGCGGATCAACGGCGCCGGAAACCGCCGCCCCCATGGAAGCCTCCCCCACCGTGGAAGCCACCGCCTCCCTGAAAGCCGCCGCCACTGTGGAAACCGCCTCCACCGCTCGGGAAGTTCAGCGGCCGCTGATTGAAGGACTGACGCTCGAAGGAACGCTGATTACCGAGCTGTCGGCCGATATTGTCGATGGCCAGATGATCGGGCGCGCGGTCCAGCGTTCGTGCTCCCTGACCGGATTCGATCCGCTGGTTCAGGTTTTGGACAGCGTCCGGATGCCTGGCGGAAAACTGTTCGCCCGCCTTGGCCCTGTCCTGGATGGAAGGCTTGTCGATCGGCTGCCAGCCGTCAGGCGTGTGCTTCTGCCATTGCCCGTCGTCGCGGCGATAGACGTTTCCGTCGCGCCCGGCGTAAACGTCGCCACCCTTGCCACCGGCGACGAAACCATGGTTGCCGTCTGACGTGCGCCAATGGGCCACCGCTCCGGCCGCAGTCGAACCGCCGGAAACGCGCGCAAAGTCGGAACCGTGCTTGACGGATGCCGTTCCCCAGCTCCCGTAGACATTGTGTCCGCCACGGGCGATCGCCGCGTTGCCGGTGCGCGGATTGTAGGCGGCGACGAAGCCTCGGTCACCGTTCGGCCCGTAGCGGACGGCGCCTCGCATATAGGTACCGGTGCGCGGATTGTAGGCCGCACCGGCGGCGATGCCGCGATAAGGCCCATAGGCATAGCCGTAGCGGCCGAACGTTCCGACAGCCGGGTTATAGAACGCACCGACGCCATAGGTCACGGGACGCGGATAATAGGGCCAGTAGCCGCCGCCAGCCCAGCCATAGTCCCAATAATCGTCATAGTACCAGCCGGTGCCGTAGACGAAGGTATCCCAGGCGAGATAGGCACCGAGATAGCCCGTCGTGTAGCCGAACCAGACCGCGTCGGGCTCGGTCTCGTAGATCCGTACATAGGTGGCGTTGTAGACGGGCGAGGATGGCGGGATCTTGTAGATCGCGTCGGGCACCGCCTTAGCGACGCTGAAGGGTCCGGTCGGCGTATCGCCGACGAACCAGACACCGTCCTTCACCACGAAATACTTGTCACCGACCTTGATGACCGTCTCGTTGGTATTGACGGCGAAGGCGAGCGAGGTGCCGTCGATCTTCTCGAATTTCGGATCGCCGCTATAGGCCACGTCCACCTTGACCGAACCGTCGAGCGCCACACGCGCCTTTTCGGGGATGCTTGCCTTCAGCCGCGCCTCTGCATTTTCGGATGTGCCGGGAACCGACGAACGCACCGTGTAATAGGCCGCGTCCTGCGGGATGTTCTGGAAATCTTCGGGAAGCTTGCGCGTTGCGAAGGTCCA
This sequence comes from Ensifer sp. 22521, assembly GCF_052044795.1. NCBI lineage: Bacteria > Pseudomonadati > Pseudomonadota > Alphaproteobacteria > Hyphomicrobiales > Rhizobiaceae > Ensifer > Ensifer sp. 22521. The sequence continues at coordinate 38,976 of NZ_JBQENM010000030.1, read as the reverse complement.
CGGACCGTCGAGGGAGGAACTCGAGAACCAGCGACCGGAGACGAGGATGTACCAGTTGGAATCCGCATCGCGATAGAAGACGTCGCTCTCGCTGTTGGTCGCGACCTTGAGGCCCGTGCCGGGCACCGGCTCCAGCTTCGGCTCGCCGTCGAAGACAAGCAACTCGGAGGGTTTGTCCGAGTAGATGACGTCAGGCGCCACGGCCTTGTCCGCTTGCGGCGGAATAGCCGCCTTGGCATCCTTCCAGTTGTCGTCGTCCGGAAGCTTGCCGAAAATGTCCGGCAGGGACGCTGCAGGCTGCCACCCCGAGGCCAGGTCCTTCGATTGCAGCCACGCCTTGTCGTTGCGCAGATAATAGCTGCTGTCCGCATCGAACTTGAACAGGTCCCAATTCGTGTTGACCGCGAAGGACAGGCCTTCGACACCCTTGACCGGCGCGAACACCGCCTTGCCGTCGGTCTGCAGCAGCACCGCCGGCGCCTTGCTGACGAAAATCGGCGGCGCGTCAGCCTTCAGCCCCTCGACATTGCCGAGCCGCTCGTAGTCCGCCAAGCTCGCCGTCAATTTGTCTTCTGACACCGTGATGGTTCCGACCGGCATCAGCTTGCCGACCTCGAGGGCGAGATCCACCAGTTCCTTCCGGTCGAGGACGGAAAAATTGATCTCCGTCATCTTGATGTCCGATACGACGACCTGGCCGGATGCGCTGTCGGCGTCGGTCCTGCCTGTCACCCCGATGACGCCATAGATCAGCTTGGCATCGTCGGACTGCTTGTATTCGGCGGCGATCAACGCATCGAGATCGGTGAAGTCCTTCCAAGCGTTGATCTGAGGCTGGTAGAGCGTAATGGTCGCGCCGCTGTCGGTCTTGAAGGCGCGTGGCCAGCCGAGCCCCTTGGGATCGGCATCGTTCAGATACTTGCCGCTGACGAAGCCGTTCTGGCCATTGAAGCTCACCGCGCACCATGTGCCGCCATCGTCGCATTCCTTGACGTCGACTTCCGCGCCTTCCGCAATCGTGCCGAGGCTGTCGAAGCCGGTGCCCGGCCCTTCCCGGAAATTGACGGACGCGTTTGTCGTAGCCGAACCGGCCTCGGCCGGAACGGAGGCAATCGCGAAAAGGGTCAAGGCCAGGGTCAATCTGCGCATCACGGTTCTCCGGCGTCTAGCATCAATCCGAACCGGCACCGTGCTGTCGCCGCCTGTGCCACGTTGTTGGCAGGTGAGGAGCGGACATCGGACCGGTATGATCGCAGCATCTTCGGCATCGGGGGCAGCACAAGTACGTAACAGTAACGGCGACCGTAACAGGCCGTTGAAAAGGGACGATGAGGCCCGGCCATGAGCCTCCCTTCGGGCCGCCGAACGCAGATTGACGCAGGATCGATTCGCGCGGGGCCCTTCGTATTTTGGCCGCGATCGAGGCAACGTGACGCACTCGACCCGTCACAATTCGCGCGCTTGCGCCCCGATGACGGCAGCATCGTCCGGCTCATCCCCTGGAAAACCGGGACGGCGCCGCAAATCTCCGCGTTTTAGCCCGTAGTGATTGCATCGGGGGATTTATTCAAGCAAACTCATATGTATGATTTGACCATTCCTACGTGCGGAGGAAATACAAGTGAACACAAAAGCCCCCAGCCAGATTGATGTCTTTGTCGGTTCCCGCGTCAGGATGCGTCGGTTGATGGCCGGGTTGAGCCAGGAAAAGCTGGCCGACGGTCTCGGGATCACATTCCAGCAGGTTCAAAAGTACGAAAAAGGCACCAACCGCATCGGCGCCAGCCGTCTCCAGGCGATCGCCGATATCCTCGGCGTGCATCCAAGCTTCTTCTTCCAGGAAGGCGACGACGCCGCTGCCCGCAACGGCGACACGACGCGCGAGCCGAGCGAAATCTCCTCTTTCGTTTCGTCGAAGGAAGGCATCGCTCTCAATCGCGCCTTCCTGAAGATCACCGATCCGGTGCTGCGCAAGAAGATCATCTCGCTCGTCGCCGCCGTCGCCCAGACGCCCGAGACGGAGAGCACCCGTACAGGGACCAGCCACGCCCAGGATCTGCACGGATAAGCGCCTGCACCCGACAGGAATGACCGGATGACATTCAGACTGCAGACCCTCGGGCGCTTGCGTCTCGTCGATAAGGACGGGCGCGAAGTGACGTTCCCGGAGAAGGGTCTGCTTATCCTTTGCTATCTGATCGTCGGCGGATATCGCGAACAATCGAGAAACGATATCGCCAAGCTGTTGTGGGACGAAGTCGTTCCCAGTCAGGCCTTCGTCAATCTGCGCAAGACGATCTCCCGGATTAGTGCACGGCAGGGCGAACTCGGCTGTCATTTCCTGAGCTTCTCTCCATCGTCGGTCGGACTCGACGTCGATCGACTGCAGAGCGACCTGGATGAAATCAGTCGTGATCCGGGCGATGCGCTCAACCGCTTCCAACTGGCAGCAACGACATTCCAGGAGGACTTTCTCAAGGATCTGAAGTCCCAGGGGCAAGCGCTGCACGGCTGGATCGAACGGCAGCGCGGCGAACACATGACGCTCTTGCGCGAAAGCCTGATCGCAGCCGCGCCGGAAGCGGCGAAGAGCCATCGCAAGCTGGTCAAGGCCGCGGCAGCGCGGCTCCTCGAGCGCAATCCGCTCGACGAGGACGTGCGCAAGATCCTGACCCAGGTGTTTCAGCTGGAAGGCAATCACCTGGAAGCGAGAGCACTTGCACACAGCAATGCGCCGGTTGCTCCAGCCATCGCGGAATGGCGGCCAGCCTCGACGATCTTTGCGCCGGCCTCCGAGGCGGCCGCGGACTTGCGTCCACCGCGCGTCGTGCTGCTGCCGCCGAGCAACGGAGCAATCGACAGTCCCGCCACCCAGTTTGCTGGCGCCTTGATCGAGGACGTCACCATCGGCCTTTGCGCGCTCCGGTCGGTTTCGGTCATCGCCCCCTACACGGCGGCACAAATCAGCCTCCAGGCCGACAAGGCAAACACCTACCAGAAGCACGCCATCAGCTACATCCTCGACACTCGCCTGACGGACGAGGGCAGCCGGCTGACTCTATTCACGCAGCTGATCTTCTTTGCCAATGACGAAGTGATCTGGGCTGACCGCTTCAATCTCGACGGCGACGGGCTGATGACGTCCAGGCGGGAGATCGCACGCCAGATCGCCTATGCCATCGCCAGCCAGGTGGAACGCAACGAGGCGCATCGCAAGACCTACGAAACCAATGTCGGCTCCTATCGCAGCTTCCTGCTGGGGCAGCGCTATCTCAAGCAGCTGAACCTTCCGGAAGTGCGGCGCGCTCGCAAGAGTTTCCGTGAATCGCTGTACGAGAATTCCGACTTTGCGCCGGCGATGAGCGGGCTGGCGCGCAGCTACTTCTTCGAGTGGCTGTTGACGGCGCGTGGTGACAGCGAGTTGCTGGCGCTTGCGGAAAGGCATGCGCGCGACGCGGTGGGGGCCGACGACACGCTGGCAACGGGCTATCGCGAGCTCGGTGTGGTCAAGCTCTATCTGAGGCAGTTCGATGAAAGCATGGAGTACCATGACAAGGCGGAGGCGCTCAGCCCCCAGCATGCCAACGTGATCGCAAGCTATGCCGACACGCTGGTGCAGGCCTCGCGTCCGGAAGGTGGTCTACGCAAGATCCAGGCGGCACTCGACCTCAACCCGATCGCACCGGACGAATATTTCTGGACTGCAGCCGGCGCCAGCTATTCGCTTGGCCAGTACGAGCAGGCGATCGCGTATATCGAGCGTATGCGCGATCCGACGCCTGCAGACCGGTTGTCGGCCGCGAGTTGGGGCATGCTTGGCAACAAGAAAAAGGCCCGCCAATTCGTCCGCAAAACATTCGACGTACACCCGGATTTTGATCTCGACAAATGGATGGCCATCGTTCCCTTCAGGGAAGAGTGGCAGCGGGTCCACTATTGCGAGGGCCTGCGCAAGGCAGGTTTTTGACGTCTTCATTCAACGAAAGCCAGGAGGGGTAAATGGCGAAAGTGGTGGTAATTGGCGTGGCAGGCGACGACAGGCTCTGGATGGCGGATCTGGACGCGGGAACGGTGACGCAAATCCCGACGCCGACCCAAGGACCGCTGGCAGCGGCCAACGATCTGCGCGTCAACGGTGGCGCAACAGTGCACAAGGGCGTGAACCTCGCTGTGGTGGCGGCCTCGTCCGGTTCGGTTTCCGGCGGGTTCATGGACGGCTAGCGCCGACAGGTGGCGCAAGTCACCGGAATTGACCGGCCGTCGGATGATTGTTTCGGTTATCCCACGGCCGGCCTGCTTTCATACAGCGACCGCGCCTGTTCGCCCGAAGAGACCCTTCGGCGCATCGAACCGTTTTTGCCGACATTCGGCGTCAGCAGGCTTGCACGCCTGACCGGGCTCGACAAGATCGGGATCCCGGTCTGGAGCGCCATTTCCCCGAACGCGCGGTCGATCGTCATCAATCAAGGAAAAGGCATCACCGACAATGACGCCAAGGTTTCGGCCGCCATGGAGGCGATCGAACGCGCCGTTGCCTGCGCGCCGGCAGTGCCGACCCGGATGGCGAGCCGACGGACATTATGTGAAAACGGCGATCGGGCGTTGACGCTCCCAGGATTGGTGGCCACCGGCCAGCCGGACCTCGGCGACGATGAGACGGTCGCCTGGCTTCGCGGCTTCGATCTCGCAGACGAAGCCACCACATGGGTACCGCTTCATGCGACCACCCTCGACAGAACCATCGAGGGCTGCCGGTACTGGCTATCCTCCGATGGCCTTGCCTCCGGCAACACCGAGACCGAAGCCATTCTGCACGGTCTGCTCGAGCGCATCGAGCGCGACGCCGAAACGCTCTGGCGTCTGCTGCCGCTGAGCGGAAAGCTCAGGAGTTGCATTGATCCGGCATCGTTCGAGGACCCGATCCTCGACCGGATGGCGCGGCAGATCGCGACTTGCGGACTGCAACTGCGCCTCTTCGACATGACCAGCGACATTGCCGTCCCCTGTTATGCCACGACACTAGCCGATGCCGGCATTCTGAACGCGCGGCAACCTCGGTACCACGACGTGACGATCGGCCACGGAGCGCATCCGGTGGCGCGCAGAGCCGCCATCCGCGCCGTGACGGAGGCGGCCCAGTCAAGGCTCACCTATATCAGCGGGGCCCGCGACGACGTCTTTCCCGAGACCTTTACCCGCCCCCTTCCGGGCGAGACGCAGCGCCTGTTCGAGGCGGTCCCGCAAAGGAAGCCACCGCCGCCATCAAGCGCCGAGGGCGGACCGCACGCGCTGCTGCGGTTCGCAATCCAGCGGCTCGAGGAGGCGCGTATCCGCTCGGTTGTGGTCGTACCGCTGGTGGAGGAAGGCGCCGTGCCGTTCTCTGTCGTCAAGGTTCTCGTTCCGGGCCTCGAGAACCCCGACGGGCTGCGCAAGCGCCGTTTCGGAGAACGGGCGCTGGCACGCGCACTGGAGGTCGGATGAAGGTCGCCTTCGTCGGACCGACCCTGCCGGACGCGCGCCGCGTTGCGGGCGCCGCCATCACTCTCCAGCCGCCTGCCGTGCAGGGCGACATTCTCCGCGCGACCGAGCGTGGTGCGACGGTTATCGGTCTGGTCGATGGCAATTTCGAACAGGTCGCCCCGGTCTGGCACAAGGAGATCCTCTACGCGCTGACGCAAGGCGTTCAGGTTTTCGGGGCAGCCAGCATGGGCGCGCTTCGCGCTGCCGAATGCGCTCCCTTCGGCATGACGGGTATCGGCGAGATCTATCGGCAATATGCGCAAGGCGAGCGAGTGGACGATGCCGATGTCGCCCTGATCCATGGTCCGGCTGAGCTTGGATACCTGCCGCTGACCTTGCCGCTCGTCAATGTGGACGTGACCCTCAGACGCCTGGCGGATCGCCAGCTGCTTTCTGTTGAAGCGGTGGCGGCGGTCGGCGCCGCGGCAACCGGCGTCTTCTACAAGGAGCGCACCTGGGCCGCGGTTGTCGAGCGCGCGGGCCTTCCTGCCGGTATAGACCGCACGCGTCTCGCAGACCTGCTTGCCGCCGAATTCGTCGATCAGAAACGTATCGATGCGCTGCTTTTGCTCGACGCACTACACAACGCGCCAAACCAACGAACGGTTGTGGCACGAGACTGGAAATTCAATTCTACCAGCATGTGGAAGAGGTTGTCCGGTCAACCTGACGCTTCATCTTAAGCGCGTGGTTTTCCCATACAACGTGTGTCACGCTCATGTCACGCGCACTGCCGCGCAGTCAGGCTATGATTGGTCACGCTGAACTGGATCTGGCTGATCCATAGGGAGCTGGGGAAAATCATGCTGTCTTCATTTGCTGTACCGGTGGAACCGGAAGACAAGGAGAAGGAGCTTCTGGCATTGGCTCGCCTTGTCACCTATGCGCGAGACTCCGCCAAGACCCTCAATGTCGAAGGTGTGCAATACTGCCTCGAACTGGCGCTCGCATCGCTGCTCAAGGAGGCAGAGGAATGCGGAGACAAGCGCGCACATCTGACCAACGAACTGCTGACGCGGCCAAGCCTCGGCCGCTGCTGAGGCCAGCAAGTTCGGGCGTTCTGCGTCCAGAATTGCGCAGTCGTGAAGGATCGTCCTCCGTCTTCCGGGACGATGGAATGATCTGATCAACCCAATCGTTACAAGGCCCTGTTTTGCAGAAATGCAAAACGGGGCTTTTCATTTTCCGCCTGCAAGCGAGTTCGCCTGCTGCGATGTGCACGGCGCGGCTTAAGGTGACGGCACTGCGGCTCCGCCGCTGCGTCACCGTGCAGTTGTCGGATATTTCAATTTCGACGCGACGACGCTCGCCAGGGCGAGATGGAAGAGGACGGACGGAATTTCCCCGGAACCTCAGCCCGTTCGAATGTTTGCTTCGCCTGACGCGCGGTATTTAGTCCATAATTTCCATAGATATTATTGAATAATTAGCGCCGCCGGTTAGGCTTGAACCACTCGACACAAGCGGGGATGCCATGAGCCAACGCCGTTCAACGACCAGCGTTTTGTCGCGCAGCACCCTCTTGCGACCAATAGGCACTGCGGCGGCTGCCGCATCCGCCGGCCTCACCTGAAGTCCTTCGATGTGCCCCTGCTCGCTCCGCTTAATCCGCGGGTTTCGGGAGCCAGCGGCACGCCTAACGAAACAACGGAGACTATCTTGAGCCAGACCACCCCTACCCTACCCGTCCTCGACCTTTCGCGCTTTGCGGCGGGCCACCCCGAGCGGGCGACGGCGCTCGATGAATTGCGCAGCGTTGCCCGCTCGGTGGGCTTCTTCTATCTCGAAGGCCACGGGATTCCGCAGGAAGAGATCGACGGTATCCTTTCGCTTTCGCGGCGTTTCTTCGCACTGCCTGAGGATGACAAGCTGGCAATCGAGATGCGCAAGTCGCCGCATTTCCGCGGCTACAATCGCGCCGGGCTCGAATATACCCGCGGCACCCAGGACTGGCGCGAACAGGTCGATTTCGGCCCCGAGCGCCAGAGCCTTGAGGTCGAGCCGGAGGATGCGCCGTGGAAGCGGCTGGTCGGCCCCAACCAGTTCCCGCAAGCCCTGCCCGAGTTGAAGCCGGCGATCCTCGCCTACATAGACGCCGTCACCGGGCTCGGCATCCGCCTGATCGAGATTTTCTCCGAGGCGCTCGGCCAGCAGCCCGATGTCTTCGGGCCGATCTACCGCGACGGCCCCAACCAGCTCCTGAAGATCATCCGCTATCCCGGCCGCGACAAGACGGAAAGCGACCAGGGGGTGGGCGCCCACAAGGACGGCGGTTTCGTCACCATCCTGCTGCAGGACGTGGTCGGCGGTTTGCAGGTCGATGACGGCAAGGGCGGCTGGATCGACGCGCCGCCGAAACGCGGCACCTTCGTCATCAATGTCGGCGAACTGCTGGAACTGGCATCGAACGGTTATCTGCTCGCCAACATCCACCGCGTGGTCACGCCACCGGCAGGCGGCGACCGGCTTTCCGTCGCCTTCTTCCTCGGCGCCAACCTCGCCTCCACCATCCCGGTGCTCGACCTGCCGCCGGAGCTTGCGGCCGAGGTCCGCGGCGTCACCCAGGATCCGCAGAACCCGCTCTTCCATGAGGTCGGCCGCAACGTGCTGAAATCCCGGCTGCGCTCGCATCCCGATGTCGCCGCCGAGCACCACGCAGACCTGCTGGAACAACAGAAGGCGGCCGTGCCCGCCTGATTGACCGGACAGCGCCGATCAACCCGAGAGCCAAGGAGAAATGGCATGACGATCCATCAGAAGCCGGAGGAACCAGCAGCCGAGATCAAGGCACCGACAGGGCTGCGCGAGACCGGCGGACGGCTGCATCCGGAAACGCTGGCGCTCCATGGCGGCAGCTATCGCTTCGATCCGGCAAGCGGCGCCGTCGCCGTGCCGATCTACCAAACGACCTCCTATCAGCTGCCGGGCACGGATGGCGCCGACAAGCTCTTTGCGCTCGAGGCTCCGGGGCATCTCTACACCCGTGTCTCCAACCCGACGCAGGACGCCTTCGAGCAGCGGCTGGCGGAAATCGAAGGCGGGGCAGCAGCACTGGCACTCGGCTCGGGACAGGCGGCATCCGCCTTCGCCCTGCTGAACCTTGCGCGCGCCGGCGACAACGTCGTCAGCGCCGCCGGCCTCTATGGCGGAACCTGGGCGCTCTTTGCCGCGACGCTCAAAAGCTTCGGCATCGAGGTGCGTTTCGTCGATGCCGCCGACCCGGAGGCCTTCGCCCGGGCGACGGACGATAGGACACGCGCCTACTATGCCGAGTCCTTGCCGAACCCGAAACTTGACGTCTTCCCGATTGCCGAGGTCGCCGAGGTGGGCCGGCGCTTCGGCATTCCGCTGATCGTCGACAACACGGCCGCACCGCTGACGATCCGCCCCTTCGATCACGGCGCCGCAGTGGTCGTCTACTCCACGACGAAGTATATCGGCGGTCACGGCACCTCGATCGGCGGCGCGATCATCGACAGCGGCCGCTTCCCCTGGCACGACCATGAGGCGCGGCACCCGAACCTGCATGAGCCGGACCCGAGCTACCAGGGCAAGACCTGGCTGGAAAAGGCCGAGGCGATCGCCTTCCATCCCTACATCCTGCGTGCCCGCGCGGTTCTCTTGCGCGACCTCGGCGCCGCCATCAGTCCGTTGAACGCCTTCCAGTTCATCCAGGGCCTGGAGACGCTGCCGCTCAGAATCCGCCAGCACAACGAGAATGCGATCAAGGTGGCCGAGTTCCTCCGCACCCACCCGAAAGTGGCGCGCGTAATCTTTCCAAAATTCCAGGAGGGCGAAGCGGAGGCTCGCGCCGAGAAGTATCTCCGGAATGGACACTTTGGAGCCCTGGTCGGCTTCGAACTGAAGGATGGACGCGAGGCGGGACGCCGTTTCATCGACGGGCTGAAGCTGCTCTACCATGTCGCCAATATCGGCGACGCGCGCTCGCTTGCCATCCATCCGGCGACGACGACGCATTCGCAGCTTACCGAGGAGGATCAGCTCAAGACCGGCGTGACACCGGGTTATGTCCGGCTTTCGATCGGCATCGAGCATCCGGACGATATTATCGCCGACATCAAGCAGGCGATTGACGCCGCCTGATCGAACGCTTTTGCAGGAGTTGCCGCGGGCTCGCCCTTTAGGGTCCGGCCCGCGGCGCCATTTTGGCGTCCGAACGCGCCGGTAGGCCTCCGTTCGGTTTCATGCCACAACATGCTCTAATCGAGCGTCCGTCGGATGGCACCCCGGCGCAGATCCGGCCATGCATAGGGAGGAAAGACAATGAGCACGAACACCCAGGTTCTGCTGGCCGCCCGGCCATCGGGGCGACCGACGCCGAGCGACTTCCGCATCGTCGAGACGGCAATCCCGGAGCCGGCCGAAGGCGAGGTTCTGCTCAAAATCCTCTACCTCTCGCTCGATCCCTACATGCGCGGGCGCATGAACACCGGCCGGTCCTATGCCAAGCCGGTGGAGATCGGCGCGGTTATGGAGGGCGGCACAGTTGCCCGCGTCGTGCGCTCGCGCCACCCGGATTTCAGCGACGGTGATTTCGTGCTCTCCCATTCCGGTTGGCAGAGCTATGCGCTGTCGCGCGGTGCGGATCTGCGCAAGCTCGATCCGTCGGCGGCACCTCTGTCGGCCGCGCTCGGCATTTTGGGCATGCCGGGCTTCACCGCCTATGCGGGTCTGCTGACGATCGGCAAGCCGAAGCCGGGCGAGACGGTCGCCGTGGCCGCCGCAAGCGGCGCCGTCGGCTCGGCCGTCGGCCAGATCGCCCGCATCAAGGGTGCGCGCGCCGTCGGCATTGCGGGCGGTGCGGACAAGTGCGCTTTCGTTCGCGACACGCTCGGCTTCGATGCGGTGATCGATCACCGCGCTCCGGATTTCGCCGAGCAACTCGCCGCGGCGTGCCCCAAGGGCATCGACGTCTATTTCGAGAATGTCGGCGGCCATGTCTGGGACGCGGTGTTTCCGCTGTTGAACGATTTCGCCCGCGTGCCCATTTGCGGGCTGATCGCGCACTACAACCAGGCCGGCGGTCCGCAGGCTGGCGGCGACAGGCTGCCGGGCGTCATGCGGGAGGTTCTGAGCAGGAGCCTGCTGATCAGGGGCTTCATCCAGCGCGAATTCGCCGATCAGCGTCCGGTTTTCTACCAGGAGATGGCGGGCTGGATCGCCAACGGCGAGGTTCGGTACAAGGAGGACGTTGTCGATGGCATCGAGAACGCCCCGAATGCCTTCATCGGGCTGCTCGAAGGCCGCAACTTCGGCAAGCTGGTCGTGCGGGTGGCCGCCGAGAACTGAAAACCACGCCTCGCGAGCGATCAGTGCAGGCCGGCGAGGCGGACGCCGGCCTTGCCAAGACCATCATCGAGAAGCGCGATCAGTTCGGGCGTATAACCACGCGCGGCGAGTTCGCTCTCAATCGAGCCAGCCTTGTTGCGCTGTAAGCCGTCAAGGGCACTCGTGGCCTCTCTGGTTAGGCCGAGTTGACCTGCCGCCGCCATCCGCAGGAGGTTGACGGCAGTGTCGGCGGGATTGGCAAGCTGGCGCGCACGCGTCAGCGCTTCGCGGTATTTGCCGTTTCGGTAGTCTTCGAGCGCCAGCGTGAGCGCCGCGTCGTGGTGCACATATTCGCAGCCCACTTCCGCCACCCGCGCAAGGTTCACGCCCTCCGAATATTGCCCGCTGACGAAGAGCAGCAGACCGAGCCGAGCGGGAATGGCATCATCGAGCGGATTGAGCGCAACGGCGCGGCGACCGGACATGAACGCGGCCTCCGTGTCGCCGGTGGCGAAGCGCGCCTGCATCTGAGCGATGTAGCTCTGGCTCGATTGCGGTGCGAGAGCTATGGCCTTATCCGCGAGCTTCACCGCCCGCGCCGCCACCGTCGGCGAGGCGCTTGCCTCGCCGGTCGCCACCAGCACCGTGGCCAGGCTGGCAAGGACGTCAGGGTCTGTCGCCTGATAGGTCACCGATTGCTCCAGGCAGGCATGTGCCGAAGCCAATCCTTCCGGGTCGATCCGCGCCAGCGCGACATCGGCAAGAAGCACGCAACCGTAACCGAACGACGGTGACACGAGCTGCCGCGCCGCCTCCAGGCTCACGATGACACCTTCTTCGCCGGCGAGCGATCGGGCAAGCCGAGCCAGCAGTTTTTCCTGAACTGCTCGAGCGTCACCGCTGTCGATATCGGCTTTCGCAGTACCCGCTCGGAGCGCCTCGTTGCTTTGCGCATCGACAACCTGCCACGAGATCTGATGCTCCTTGACGTCAGCGCTGTAAGCGACCGAGAGCCGGTACTCCTTGCTCCCCTGCAGCTTCACCGGCGGTGCCGACGTGACCCAGCCGGTGACCGATGCAACATCGACGCCCGGCGCCGGCGCCTGCGCCAAAGTGCGCACCGCGGAGAACTGCGACAGCGCGTGGACCAGATAATCGCCCGCCCTCCTCTGCTCTTCGGCACCGGCTCCGCTGGCCGCCGGAACGTCGATGACGATCGTCGGCTTGGCGGAAAGCACCGGTTGCCACGGGAGGCGCTCGACGACGGAGAGATAGAAGGCTCCAGCCATTGCCGCCGTCCCTGCGACAGCGGCGCCGATCAGACCGAACGGCCGACGCTTCGGCTGGACGATGGCGGGAATGACGGCGACCAGTTCCTCCGACTCGTTCGCCATCTGCTTGGGAGCCGTTGCGATTTCCGACGGGTCCGGTGAGCGGTCGCTCACCGCGAAATGCGGAACGTAATTGCCCTTGGGAAGCTCGATGCGAAGCCTCGCCTTATCGCCGACCGTCTCGTAATATTGCGTCAGCGCGGCGCGCAGGCGCGAGGCTTCAACACGCACGATCGGATCGGTTGCCGGATCAAAGGAAGCCGGCCGACCGAAAACGTCGATCGCGATGGTATAGGCTTTGACCTGCCCCGAGCGGCCAGCGAAGAATTCATCGACCAGGTAGCGCAGGAGTTTCCGGTGGCGCTCAGTGGCATGAAACTGACTATCGGCAAGAATACGATCAAGTGCAGGGCGTGCGTCACATTCGGCAACGGCACAATGAGCTGCTTGACCCGCATTTCTGGCTTCCATGATGCGCTCCCAACTGCCCACAACCCCAAAGAGAGTGCAAACGCGAGACGAACTCTAGACGAGAGCCGCAGTGGCGAAAAGAAAAATATTGCGCCATCACAAAACATTTTCACGAAGGAAATGAGTCATTTTAAAATAGAGCAAGAACCAACCGAAAATCCCACAGAATTTTCACGGGATTTACATGAAATGTATGAACCCAAGAAGGCTATCTGTTAATCACAATGGACGAGGTTCGCGGCCTGAATCGATGATACAGATGGAAATTACCTCTTCTTCGATCTCGCGACAGATCAATTCATACTCCGAGATCATCGAATGATCCAGAGGATCGAGCTTACGTTGCCGGTCGAGCATGGAGCTCGCCTCTTCATAGGCCTCGCAGAGGCTGGAAAGAGAAAGGTTCTTGACGCTCAGCAGTTGCAGTTGACCGCGCAACGCCGGAAGCTTCAGCATGAGCTTCAGAAGTCCGCGCTGTACGGCCGCGTTGGGCATTGTTTTCTACCCGCCTGATCGACAATCGATGACCTTGCCGCCAGCCCGATACGCTGGCGCACCATTTCTCAAGGATCATTTTATCCGGGACCGTGACGACACATCAGCCCGCCGAGCGCTCAACCAAAACTGGCAGCCGGACCGGACCTCTCCCTCGATGGTTAACGTGACAACAGACGCTCCGTTTCGGAAGTACGTAACAGTAACTTTGCCCCGATAGTCTTGACGTCGACGATATGATCGTCCGAGTTCGTCCTTGGATACGACAAGCTTTATGCCTCAGCAGGTCCCGGTATCGCCAAGGCGATCCCTATCGATGACAGACCGGTTTGGACGCCTTTGTCGAACCGTAGGTCATCGTCTCCGGAACTCCTCAAAGACTAGAATCCGTCGGCCGGAACATCGCAGGCGAACTCGACCGACATGGGCGCGCAACGCGAGTCCGCACGCTACTTGTCGAAAGCATAGATCCTGCGCCAGTCCTCTTTCATGTCGACCAGCAGCCAGTTTCTCTGTTCGGCTTCGGTCAGCGCCTTGTCCAGCTTGCCGACGGGCGATTGCCGGTCATAGGCCCATTCGCGCTCGCCGTCCGTATGGTGCACGATCAGGCCGAAGCGTGGACCGGAGCCCGCTGTTACCCAGCGCAGCATCTCATAGTCGCCGTCGGAGTTGCCGGCCGCAAAGATCGGCCGCCGGCCGATGAACGTATTGATGCCGACGGGTTTGCCCGGGCCGTCGTCGATGAAGTCGATCTTGGGCTCACGCGTCAGCACCGGCGTATCGCCGTCGAGGTCATATTTCGTCGTGATGCTGCTGCCGACGACCTGTTCAGGCGGGATACCGTACATCTGTTCGGTCATCGGCCGCATGAATTCGATGCCGCCGCCGGAGACGATGTAGGTCTTGAAGCCGTTTGCCCGGAGATAATCGAGCAGTTCACGCATCGGCAGGTAGGTGACCTCGTTGTAGGGACGGTTGAAGCGCGGATGTTTGGCGGTCGCAAACCAGTCCTTGACCGTCTTGGTAAACGCATTCGTCGTCATGCCGGCATGGGTCGCCATCACGAGTTCGACGATGCCCTTCTCGCCGGCGGCGGCGACACCCGTCATATCGCCCTTGAGCAGCGATGCGAATGGCTCCTTGTCCTTCCACTCCGGGTGTTCCGGCGCCATCGCCTTGACGCGATCCATAGCGAACATGCCCTGAAAATAGTTCGGCTGCTCAGACCAGAGCGTGCCGTCATTGTCGAAGACGGCGATCCGTTCCTCCGGCGCCACGAAGTCCGCCCCGTTCTCGCTGGTCACGCGCGTGACGAAATCGACGATGGCCGTCTTTGCCTCGCCATCATTCCAGGACGGAAGATTGGCGGCCGGCGCATCGGCCGCGACGACGGCGGCCGGAACGGCGAACGCCGTGGAAAGCAGGAGCAGGAGTCCGACGAGCCGCGAACGGCGCCGGCTCGGCGAGGAATTGGATCGCATCGCAATTGCAGTCATCACGCATCCTCCTTGCGGGAACGAATTGTAACCCCGGGCAAGGTCAGGGCCGCCGAATACAGCGGAACCCGATATGGGTGGTCGCCGCGTTTTCCTCATGCGCATGGCGCGCCGCCGGCCGGTAGCGGCGGCAATAGTTGGGCGCGCAGAGATGCGAGCCACCTTTCACCACCCGGCGGGCGATGTGGATCGTCGGTTGTCTCGGATCGAAGCTTGCTTCCCTGTCGCCGCCCCGCGGATTGGAAGGGATACAGCAGCTCTTTTGCGCCGGCGCCGGATGGTTGGTCGACCAGAAGTCGCGCGTCCATTCCCAGACATTGCCGATCATATCGTAGAGGCCGTAGCCGTTCGGTGGGAAACTTGCGACCGGAGAGGTCCGTTCGAAGCCGTCGGGTCTGAGATTTTCTGTCGGGAACATGCCGTGCCAGGTGTTCGCCATGAAACGTCCCTCCGGCACCAGTTCGTCACCCCAGGCAAATTCCGCGCCCTCAAGCCCGCCCTTTGCCGCGAACTCCCATTCTGCCTCCGTCGGCAAGTCCTTGCCCGCCCATTCCGCATAGGCCCTGGCATCCAGATAGGAGACCTGGACGACCGGATGATCGAACTTGCCGCGGATATTGCTCTGCCGCCCATAGGGCCGCCGCCAATCGGCACCGAACTTGAAGTTCCACCATTGCGACGGGCTGTTGCTGGTAACCCGCTTCGGCGGATCGAAGATCACCGAGCCGGCACGCATCATCTCCGGCAGGGCGCCGGGATAGTCCTTGGGGTCCGGCGTCTTCTCCGCCTCGGTGACGTAGCCGGTTGCCTCGACGAATGCGGCGAACTGCCGGTTGGTCACCGGCGCCACGTCGATCCAGAAGCCGTCCACTTTGACCGGATGCGCCGGCGCTTCCTCCGGATAGTGCTTGTCCGAGCCCATGACGAAGGTGCCGCCTTCGATCCAGATCGGCTCGCGCGCGCTGATTGCTGCCGGCGTTTCGTTGAGAAGCGGTATCTTCGGCGACACGTGCATGCGGCTTCCATCTCCCGAGGGTGGGTCGGCCACCAAACCGGTCCAAGCTAACGCCATTTTTCGCCCGCCCAAAGTACGTAACCGTTACGATGGCAAACAAAACCTCGTGGTGACGATGAAAATCGGCCAAATGTGGTGCTTGCGGGGGTCTTCGTTACTGTTACGTTCTTTCCAATTGGCCTGATTTAACAATAAGCTCTGCCGAAATTTCATGATGACTGATGCTGCCGGAGAGGCAGAGGGAGCAGGAATTCATGGGTGCACGCGACGATATCGAGCAACTCGGCAAGCGCATCGGCGAAGCGATCATCGGCCAGGAGGGCATGATCGAGCGGTTGCTGCTGGGCTTGCTCAGCAACGGCCACTTGCTCGTCGAAGGCCTGCCGGGGCTCGCCAAGACCCGGGCCATCAAGAGCATGGCAAAGAACCTCGACGCGGAGCTGTCGCGCATCCAGTTCACGCCCGACCTCCTGCCCGCCGACATCACCGGGTCGGAGATCTATTTTTCCGACGGCGGCAAAGGCGAGTTTCGTTTTCAGGAAGGCCCTATCTTCGCCAACCTCATCCTCGCGGACGAGGTGAACCGTGCGCCGGCGAAGGTGCAGTCGGCCCTGCTCGAAGCGATGGAGGAACGCCAGGTCACCATCGGTGGCAAGAGCCACACGCTTCCGGATCTGTTCCTGGTGATGGCGACCCAGAATCCGATCGAGCAGGAAGGTACCTATCCCTTGCCCGAGGCACAGCTTGACCGCTTCCTCATGCACATCCAGGTGGATTACCCCGACGCCACCTCGGAAGCCGACATCATGCGGCTCGTGCGTTCCGAGGAAATTCACGCGAAACCCAACAATCACGCCACGGAAAAACTCGCCCAGAATTCAGTGTTTACCGCGCGCCAGGAGATTTCGGCGATCACGGTTTCAGAAGCAATCGAGAACTACATCGTCGCGCTCGTCATGGCGACCCGCTATCCCGACAAGGTCGACAAGGATCTCGCCAAATGGCTGCAGGTCGGCGTCAGCCCGCGCGGTGTCATCGGTCTCGACAAGGTTTCACGGGCCCACGCCTGGCTGAACGGCCGCGACTTCGTGACCCCCGACGATGTGCAGGCCACCGTGCACGACGTCTTTCGCCATCGGCTGGTGCTTTCCTACGAAGCACATGCCGGCGGCACCACCGCCAACCAGGTGATCGACCGTATCGTCGAACTCGTCGCGGTCGCCTGAGGATGGAGGTTTGCCGATGGCCATATCCCTGCCGGCTCTCGCCCGCTCCCGCGGCATCGTAAAACCCCGCCAGGTCGATACGACCGGCGTCTACACGTCGGTCGACACGCTCGTCGGCCTCGAGGCCATGGCCCGAGACCTGACCTTCCTGCGCAAGGCGCCGGTGCAGCGCCTGCTCGCCGGCCGCCATGAATCACGCATGCGCGGCCGCGGCCTCTCCTTCGAGGAGCTACGCAACTATCTCCCGGGCGACGACATCCGCGCGATCGACTGGCGAGTGACGGCACGCACCGGCAAGCCGGTCGTCCGTATCTATGACGAAGAGAAGGACCGGCCGGCCCTGATCCTCGTCGACCAGCGCATCAATATGTTCTTCGGCAGCCGCCGGGCCATGAAGTCGGTCGCCGCGGCCGAGGTCGCGGCGCTCGCAGCCTGGCGCGTGCTGGCGCTCGGCGATCGTGTCGGCGGCTTCGTCTTCGGCGACGAGGAGGTTACCGAGGTGCGCCCTTACCGGAGCCGCGAAGCGGTGATCCGCCTTGCCGACAGCATCGTGCGCCACAATACTGCACTGCAGGCGGGTTCGCGGGCGCCGCATGGCGCAGAGCAGCTCGACGTCGTTCTCACCACCGTCGCCAACATTGCCCGGCACGATCACCTGGTCATCGTCATCAGCGATTTCGACGGCTACAGCCTCGAAACCCGCGACATGCTGTTGAAGCTCTCGGCCCACAACGATGTGATATCCGTTCTCATCTACGATCCCTTCCTGCTCGAGCTGCCGCGCAAGGGCGATATCGTCTTCAGCGGCGGCCTGCTTCAGGCCGAAGTGCAACTCGGCCATGGCAATGTGCGCGAGGCGATCGACAGCTTCGCCAGAAAACGCGGACGGGCACTGCGCGCCTGGCAGGAAGAACTCGGCCTGCCGATGCTGCCGATTTCGGCCGCCGAAGAGGTCGCGCCGCAATTGCGCACCATGCTCGGCCAGCTCGCCAGCCGGCAACGGAGGCGATAGCGATGGCGACGGCCGCCCCTGCGAAAGACCCGTTTTTCGAGGCAACCCTTCGGCAGCTCGCGGACATTGCCATGCCTCAGCCCGTCTCGATGATGCCGCAGACCTGGGCCTGGACGGCGCTCGGCTGCGTCATACTCCTGCTGATCGCCTTCGCATGCTGGCGCTGGTACCAGCGCTGGGAGGCCAATCGTTACCGTCGCGAAGCGCTCGCCGACCTCAAGAAAATCGAGGGACGCCTCGCCGCGTCCGGTACCCGCGGCGAGGCGCTCGTCGCTTTACCCGTCCTCTTGAAGCGCACCGCCTTGGTGCTCTGGCCGCGCGAAACGATAGCCGGGCTCCATGGCACGGGATGGACCGGCTTCCTCGATGCCCATTCCGGCGGCCCGGTGTTCCCGATCGCCTCGGCGCGTTTCTTCGAGGAAGCCGAATATCGTGGCAGCGCGGCGCTTTGCGCCGTCCCGGAACCCGAAGCGCGGGCCTATGTCGCCGCGGCACGTCACTGGATCGAGGCGCACCATGTACGTGCTTGACCACGCCTGGGCGCTGATCTTTCTGCCTCTGCCCTTCGTCGTCTGGTGGCTGCTTCCGCCCTACCGCGAGCAATCGGCCGCCGTCAGAATACCGTTCTTCAAGGACATTACGGCCACCGCCAATCTCGGGCCGACCGAGGGCTCCGTCGTCCCAAGGACCAATCTCGGACAGAAGGTGATTGCGCCCATCTGCTGGGCACTGATCGTTATGGCACTGGCGCGACCCCAATATGTCGAGCCGCCGATCGAAAAGACCGAGCCGCAGCGCGATCTGATGCTGGCGATCGATCTTTCGCAGTCGATGGACACGCGGGATTTTCGCGATCCCTCCGGCAACCTTCAGACCCGTGTCGAGGCGGTGCACAAGGTTGTCGCCGACTTCATCGACCGGCGGCCGGACGACCGGCTCGGCCTGATCGCCTTCGGTGACGCGCCCTATCCGCTGGTACCGTTCACGCTCGACCACAAGACGGTCAAGTTGATGCTGGCCGACAGCCTGCCCGGCATGGCGGGCCCGCGCACAGCGGTTGGCGACGCGATCGGGCTCGCGATCAAGATGTTCGACGCCAGCACCGCGCCCGACAAGGTGATGATCCTTTTGACCGACGGCAACGATACCGCCAGCAAGATGCCGCCCGACAAGGCCGCCAGCATCGCCGCCGACCGGAACGTGGTGATCCACACCGTGGGGATTGGTGACCCCAGTGCGCAAGGCGAGCAGAAGCTCGATACGGTAACCCTTCAGGGTATCGCCGAGACGACGAAGGGCCGCTACTTCTTCGGCCAGGACCAGGCGGGCCTGCAGAACATCTATGAACTGCTCGATCAACTGACACCGGCGAACCAGAAGACACTCTCCTGGCGGCCGCGCATCGAACTGTTCCACTACCCGCTTGGCGCAGCACTGCTTATCGTCCTCGCCTACCACGCCATCATGTGGTTCCTCTCTTCGCTTGCCGAGCGCCGCCGGCGGCAGGAGACGGCGCCATGATCTCGGACTTCCACTTCCTGAGACCGCTTTGGCTGCTGGCACTGCTCGCCGTCCCCCTGCTCATCTACCTCGTCAGCCGGCGCGGCGATGTCCGCTCGCAATGGCAAGGCATGATCGCGCCGCATCTTCTCGATCACCTGTTGATCGAGAAGTGTGGCAAGCGGCGCCTCCAGCCCGTGCACATCACCGCAGCGCTGATCGCCGTTGCCGCCATCGCTGCCGCCGGTCCGACCTGGCAGCGCGAGCGCCCGCCCTTCGTCGAGGACACCGCGCCGCTGGCGATCGCCATCGACCTCAACCCGACCATGAACGCGACGGACATCTCGCCGACGCGGCTCGAACGCGCCAAGCTCAAGGTCCAGGATATACTCAGCCTCAGAAAAGGTTCGCGTACGGCGCTCTTTGCCTATGCCGGCTCCGCCCATATGGTGCTGCCGCTGAGCGACGATGCGGCACTGGTCAAGACCTATCTCGCGGCACTCTCGCCTCAGATCATGCCGGTAGAAGGCAAGGATACGGCAAAGGCCCTGCAGGAGGTCGAGAAAGCCCTGGCCAATGAAACCGCGCCAGGCACGATCCTCTTCATGACCGACGGGGTCGAGCGCTCCGCCTTTCAGGCGTTCAGCCAGAATCAGGGGCGCAACGCGGTGATGGTACTTGGCATCGGCACGGTAGAAGGCGGCCCGGTGAAGACAGCCGACGGCGGGTTCTTGACCGACGCGACGGGCGGTCATGTTCGCTCCAAGCTGGATGTCGACAGCCTCAAGGCGTTGCAGTCCGCATCTACAGCCGAGGTCGCGACCATCACATCGGATGATGCGGATGTGCGCTGGATCGTCAGGCGCATCCAGACCAATTTTGCCGCAAAGACCGCCGAGGGGCTGACCCGCTGGCACGATGCCGGCTGGTGGCTGACGATCCCGATCGCCGTCTTCGGGCTGTTCTGGTTCCGGGGCGGCTGGACCGTGCGCTGGGCCGTCTATCTGCTCGCCATCAGCCTGCTCATGAGCAACGAGCGGGCGGAGGCGGCCGATAACCGCTTCCTCGATCTCTGGCTGACGCCGGACCAGCAGGGCCGTCGCGCCTTCGAGCAGGGCGACTTCCAGGGTGCGGCCGAAAAATTCGCCGATCCCACCTGGCGCGGAGCGGCGCTCTACCGTGCCGGCCGTTTCCAGGATGCGATCGACGCCTTTGCCGAAACCGATACGGCCGAGAGCTACTACAACCAGGGCAACGCCCTGATGCACCTCGACAAGGCGGAAGAGGCGATTACCGTCTATAAGCAGGCATTGAAACGCCGCCCCGACTGGCCGGACGCGAAAAGGAACCTGGCGGCTGCCGAAAAATTCAAGGCCGACAAGGACAAGCAGGAACAGGACGCACAGCAGGAACAGGCGGGCATGGACCCCGACCAGGTGCAGTTCGACGACAAGGGCAAGAAAGGCACGGAGGCGACGATCCAGGGTGGACCACAGACGGCGGACATGTGGATGCGCAACATCCAGGTCTCGCCCGCCGAGCTGCTCGCGCGAAAATTCGCGATCGAGGCAAAGGAGGCGACGCCGTGAGCGCCTTGTCCCGAATGCCTCGGCTGCTGGTCTGGCTCGTCGGCCTGTCGCTTTGGCTTGCGGGCGATGCGCTCGCCGCCAACCCCTTCGCGCGCGCCACGCTCGCGACAAAGGGCACGATCTATGCCGGGCAACAGATAGAGATCGACATCGACGTCTTCGTGCCGAACTACTTCCTGACGCCGCCGCAGTTTCCGCTGTTCGATCTTAGGGGTGCGGAGGTCACCATGCCCGACGACCGCGGCTTGAACCTCAACGAGACTGTCGATGGCGAGGCCTTTTCCGGAATCCGCAAAACCTATGTGATCACACCACAGGCGGCAGGTAATTACGCCCTGCCGACGATCGTGATCCCCTTTGGCTATGCCGCCGTGCCGGGACAAGTGACACAGGGTAAGGTAACCGTGCCGCGGCTCAAATTTACCGTGGAAGCGGTACCAGGAAGTGCCGGCGGCACGCCCGGCGTCACCGCTGGCGAAATCATCATCACGCAGACATTCAACCGCGACCCGGCCGGCCTGCTTGCGGGCGACGCGCTGGTGCGCACGGTCACCACCCGCGCGGCCGGCCTCGCATCCATGATGATCCCCGAGCCCAGCTTGAAGGCTCCGGAAGGCGTGCAGGTTTATCAGCACGATCCGGTACTCTCCGAGGAGCGCACGCCGCGGGGCGAGATCGCCGCGGGACTGCGCAAGGACACCGCAACCTACGTCTTTGCCGAGCCGGGCACCTTCTCTCTGGCGGCAATCACATTGGAGTGGTTCAATCCTCAGACCGGAAAGACCGAAACCGCAGAGGCCGATGGCGCGGAAGTGGTCGTCGGTGCCGGGCCGGCAACGAAGGTTGCCATCGCGCCACCCGCTCCTCCGCAGACAAAAGAACCCTTAGATTGGCTCTGGTGGAGCATTGCGACGGCCACTGTCCTCGCCGTCGCCATTGTCATCCAGTTCGCCGCCAATCTGTTCGGACGGCTGGAAACCTGGATCGATGCGGCCATGACGCGCAAGGCGCAGTCGGAGGAGACGGCCTTCCGCCATGTTCTCGACGCCTGCCGCGACCACGACAGAGCGCGGCTGGACGTGGCACTCGATCGCTGGTCTCGCAAGACCGGCAATGTACCGCTTGCGAAATGGTTTGAGCGATTTGCCGACCCGGAGACGAGGGTCGCTTTCGCTCGGCACCGAAAGAGCCGCTACGGCACTCCGCAATCCCATCACGAGCGGCCAGATTTCTCCCTGCTGCGAAGTGGATTGAAGTCGGCGCGGCGACGCTGGCTGGACGAATTCTCCGACGACGGCGACGAAGCGCTTGATGAATTGCCCAAGCTCAACCCGGTGTTCGACAGCGCCTTGCGGCAGAACCGCTGAAGCCGTGTGAGGCGGCGCGTTACGCGTCCTGCCTGCCTTCGTAACTGTTACGTACTTACCTGAGGGCGCGTTCGCGCGGAGATTGCATCGGTAAATTCGAAACTTTGCCTGCATTCCGAGAGCGATTTGTTTGCGGCCTGCGGCGCCAGCGCTCGCCGTCGTCACCGTGCTGATCGCCGTGATGGTGCCATCGGACCGGCTCGCCACCTTGCTCAATCTCTCACGCGGCAATGGCACGATCGTCTCCTATGAGGAGGGCCTCGGTGCGACGGTCGCCGTCATCGAACAGGGCCAGCCGGACCGGCGCTTCCGCCGCCTCTATATCCAGGGCGTCTCCAACACCGGCGACGCCATGCCGTCGCTGCGCTACATGCGGCTACAGGCGCTCTTGCCGCTCATGATCCACAAGGGCGAGCCGAAATCGGCGCTCGTCATCGGGCTTGGCACCGGCATTACCGCCGGCTCATTGCTCGCCTATCCCGGGCTCGACCGGCGCGTCGCTGCCCAACTGCTGCCGTCGGTCGCCCGCGCCTCGATTGTTTGCCGGCAATTTCAACGCGGCAGGGGATAGCCGCCTCGAAGTGCGCGTTGCAGACGGTCGCCGCGAGCTGATGCGCAGCGCGGAGCGCTACGATCTCATCACGCTGGAACCACCACCACCATCGGCCGCTGGCGTCGTCAATCTCTATTCGTCCGATTTCTACCGGCTGGCCCGCCAACGCCTCGCTCCAAACGGTCTTGTTGCGCAATGGCTGCCGATCTCCACCCAGAACGACGAGGACACCCGCGCGCTCGTGCGCAGTTTCCTCGACAGTTTCCCGCATGCCTCGCTCTGGTCGACCGAGCTGCACGAGATGCTGCTCGTCGGCTCCGTCGAACCACAGGCGCTCGACGTCGCGCACATTGCCAAGCACATGGCCGACCCGTCCGTCGCCGCGGCGTTCAGTGAAGTCGGCATAGGTGGCGCAGCCGACCTGCTCGCGACCTGGATGACCGACCGCGCCGGGCTTGATCGTTATGCCGGACCGGCGCAGCCTGTCACCGACGGCCAGCAGCGGATCGAATATGCAAGCTGGGTTCGTCCCGACGAGTTGCAGCGCACGCTCCCAGCCCTCGTCGGCCTGCGCAGCAAGGCACCGCTTGTCGGAGCGGACGCGGCGCTCGAGAAATCCGTAGCGGACGCCCACAACCGGCTAATGCTGTTCTATCAGGCTTCGCTCAACGCCTATGCCGGCTATCGCGACGAATGGGTCCGTGACATGGAACTGCTGATGCGCGTGGAGCCGGACAATCCCTATTACCGCTGGTTCGTTTTGATTGCGCACAGCCGAATCCGTGCCCCCCACGCGACTGCAGTTCGCGTCGTGTCGGTCGGGCTAAGATTGATTCCTGCAAAATCGCGGAATAGCGCAAAATTTTTGCACGACGCGAAATCCCTCCGGCACAGATTTGCAACACAGAGGCATTGCCTACGTAGTATCCTGCCGCTGTTGTTCTGCCCTGTGGCAGACAGGGAGGCATTCCATGGAAAAGACGGACAAAGAAAACACCGAAACCACGTCGCGGGCGGCAATGGATGGCGAGATCGGCATTCTCGCGCGCCGCCGCATTGAGGCCGGCATCATCGCGCCGATCTATGAGGCGATGCGCGAGGAGATCGGCGAGGAGCGCGCGCAAGCAATTCTCGACAAGGCGATCACCAAGGCCGCGATCGAAGCCGGCAGGACCTTTGCGGCAAAGACGCCTGGCGGCACCAACCTGCGCACCTTCCAGGAACTGCAGGATCTCTGGACCCAGGACGACGCGCTTGTCATCGAGGTAACGAAGGCGACGGATGAGGAATTCCACTACAATGTGAAGCGCTGTCGCTACGCCGAGACCTATCGCGAGATGGGGCTCAGCCATATCGGGCACCTCCTTTCCTGCAACCGCGACGGCGTTTTCTGCACCGGATACGATCCGCGCATCACGCTTGAACGCACCCAGACGGTGATGCAGGGCGCTACCCATTGCGACTTCCGCTACAAGCTGAACAAGGACGCACCGGAGCAGCCGAAATGAGCGCCGAAGCCTTGCGCACTGAGCCCAAGCGCATCAACACGCCGGTTACAAACGGCGACCGGCTGTGGAACGACCTTGTCGCGACCGCCCGCTTCGGTGGCACAGACAAGGGCGGGGTCACCCGCCTGACGCTGACTGAGGAGGACCGTGAGGTCCGCGATTGGTTCGTCGCCGCGTGCCGGGCGCTCGGCTGCACGGTTGAGATCGACGGCATTGGCAATATTTTCGCGACCTATCCCGGCGAAGACATGTCTCTGCCGGCGATCGCGGTCGGCAGCCATCTCGACACCCAGCCGCAGGGTGGCCGTTTCGATGGCATTCTCGGCGTGCTTGCCGGTGTCGAGGTGCTGCGCACGCTCAAGGAAACCACCACCCGGCTCCGCCATCCGCTGACGGTCGTCAACTGGACGAACGAGGAAGGGTCGCGTTTTTCTCCAGCGATGATGGGGTCGGGCGTCTTTGCCGGCGCGCTTTCGCTTGATGCGGCGCACGCNGTCACGGTCGGGGCGGCGCTCGACGCCATCGGCTATCGCGGTGAAGCACGGGTCGAGCCGGCCGCCTTCGCGGCCTATGTCGAGCTCCATATCGAGCAGGGACCGCTGCTGGAAGCGTCCGCAACCGAGATCGGCGTCGTCACCGGCATCCAGGGGCTGCGCTGGTTCGATATCACTGTCACCGGCACCGAGGCCCATGCCGGCAGCACGCCGATGGCGCAGCGCGACGATGCGCTTGTCGCCGCGGCCGAAATCGTGCTCGCCGTCAGCAACATCGCCCGCGAAAATCCGCCCGGTGTCGGAACCGTCGGCTTCGTCGATGTCGGTCCCAATTCGCGCAATGTCGTGCCCGGCACCGTCCGGCTTCAGATCGACATGCGTCACCCGTCCGAGGCCGGGCTTGATCGGATGCAGGCGGCGCTGGAGGATACCGTCCGGAGCGTCGGGGCAAGCGCCGAACTGACGCGCATCTGGTCGAAAGCGCCGGTCGTCTTCGATCCATCGATCGTGGATGCCGTCCGCAACAGCGCGGAAGCGCTCGGCTATTCGGCCACGGACGTCGTTTCCGGTGCCGGGCATGACGCGGCGCATATCGCGACGATCATGCCGACCGCAATGATCTTCGTGCCTTCCAAGAACGGGCTGTCGCACAACGAAGCGGAATACACCGCGCCCGAAGAGTGCGCCCGTGGCGCAGAGGTTCTGTTCCAGACCATCCTGGAACTCGACCAGCGCTGACCGATAAAGCCAAGCACCCACGGCAGAGGCTTGCCGCCCTGCGCGGTGTCGGCATCTGCCAACTGCCGGAGATGGTGATACAGCAAGACCTGAAGGATGGCACGCTCGTCGATGTGCTGCCCGATTGGGCGCCGAGGGCCGGCATCATTCACGCGGTCTTTCCCTCACGCCGGGGTCTGCTTCCTTCGGTGCGCGCCCTGCTCGATTTTCTGGCCGCCCGATATGCTGAACTTGCCCGTCTGGACGAGCCCAGAACCTGACGGTCGCGCCATTACACCGCGGCGTGCTCTCGTGTTTTCAAGATCGCGGAGAAGCGCGGATCGAACGTGCGGCTGATCGGCTCTGCGGCCGCACCGATCGCCACTGCCCAGGGGTCGGTGAAACCGATCTGCAATCGCGGGAGACTGCGGTCGCGCCGATCGGCGATCGAGGGGAGCAGCGGCATCATCGCCTCGACCAACAGGCGCGCGAGCCCCGGCGGAAGCCCACCGCACAGGATCACCGTCTGCGGGTCGAAGATCGTTTCGAGCGCCTGAACGGCGGCGCGCAGTTCAAAGACCGCCGCATCGAGCCAACGCCGCACCCGCTCGTCCGGGCCGGCGGCAATCGCATCGATATGGGCGTAAAGATCAGGATCGGCGGGATCGAGGTCGAGCAGCCTGCAGAGCGAGGCGATCGAAGCGCGATGTTCGAGCGGCGTGCGCTCATCCAGCGATGCGCCATGCGGCAGGCTGAGGATCATGCCGATCTCGCCGGCATTGCCATTGGCGCCGCGGTAGAGCTCGCCGTTGAGGATCAGCCCGGCGCCAAGGCCATAGCCGAGATAGATGCAGATGGCATGGTCTACGCCGTGCGCAGCGCCAACCATGCGTTCGGCAGTAGCGGCCGCGGCCGCGTCGTTCTGCAGGCCGACATCGAGCCCCGTGCCGGTCGCAAGCGTCTCGAGCAACGGAAAATTCTGCCACGCCGCCATCATCCAGGTATCGTCGTCGTCGGCTTCGATACCGAAGGGGCCGGGCATCGCCGCCCCAAGGCCGACGAGGCGATCTTCCGATTGCGGCGCGATCTCCGTGAGATCACGGCGGGTCTTCTCGATCAGTTCGAGGATCGTCCGCACGCCTGTCGCCGGCCCACCGGCAGGCAGGTTGGCCTCGCCACGGGCGAGCACCCGGCCGACGAGATCGACAGCGATGGTCCGCGTCACATGCCGGTCGATCTGCAGGCCGATCGCGAAAGCACCCTCCGGCACCAGGCGATAGGGCGTCGAAGGTTGCCCGCGGCCGTTGCGCACCGCCTCAAGCGATTCGACCAGCCCGTCCCGCTCCAGGTCCTCGATGATGTTGGAGACCGTCTGCTTCGTGAGCGCCGTCGCGCGTGCAAGGTCCGCCCGGGACAATTGGCCGTTCAACCGCAGAGCGTCGATCATGACGCGCCGGTTGTGTGCGCTCGTCCCCTCTTGGTTGGTGCCGCTCTTCGCCCGGATCAGGCGCATATCGTTCATCCAAAAAACCCCTCTTGACACTGTTAGAATATTGAACAAAAAATAAGTCAAGACAATTGACTTAATAGGAGCCCAAAAGAGCTCCGGGGGAACGAAAGCGGCGGCAAGCACCGCTGCAGGCGCTCCGATGGATATGTCGACGGCCGCTCGGAAACGGACGGACTTCTCGCATACGGCGTACCGTAGAGGCGCGCCGAAGAAGGCTGAAACGCTCAAGTTACTGGAGGAAATCATGTTGAAATCGATAAGAACCACCTTGCTTTGCGCGACCCTCGCTGGCGTCTCCTTCGTCGGCCACGCGCATGCGGAAACGACGCTCAACGCCCTCTTCATGGCCCAGGCGGCCTATAGCGAGGCGGATGTGCGCGCCATGACTGAGGCCTTCACCAAGGCCAACCCGGACGTGAAGGTCAATCTCGAATTCGTGCCCTATGAGGGCCTGCACGACAAGACCGTGCTGGCGCAGGGTTCCGGCGGCGGCTACGACGTCGTGCTCTTCGACGTGATCTGGCCGGCCGAATATGCAAGCAACAAGGTCCTGGTCGACGTCAGCGACCGGATCACGGACGAGATGAAGTCCGGCGTTTTGCCCGGCGCCTGGACGACCGTGGAATATGACGGCAAGCGCTATGGCATGCCCTGGATCCTCGACACCAAATACCTGTTCTACAACAAGGAAATCCTGGAGAAGGCCGGCATCAAGGCGCCGCCGAAGACCTGGGACGAGCTTGCCGAACAGGCCAAGGTGATCAAGGACAAGGGCCTGCTCGCAACCCCGATCGCCTGGAGCTGGTCGCAGGCCGAAGCCGCGATCTGCGACTACACCACCCTTGTCAGCGCCTATGGCGGCAAGTTCATCGACGGCGGCAAGCCGGCCTTCGCGTCAGGTGGCGGCCTCGACGCGCTCAACTACATGGTGACGAGCTACTCTTCTGGCCTCACCAATCCGAACTCCAAGGAGTTTCTGGAGGAGGACGTCCGCAAGGTGTTCCAGAACGGCGAAGCCGCATTCGCTCTCAACTGGACCTATATGTACAACCTCGCCAACGATCCGAAGGAAAGCAAGGTTGCCGGCAAGGTCGGCGTCGTGCCAGCGCCGGGCGTTGCGGGCAAGAGCGAAGTCTCCGCCGTCAACGGCTCCATGGGTCTTGGCATCACTTCGACCAGCAAGAACCCGGACGAGGCCTGGAAGTACATCGTCTACATGACGTCGCAGCAGACGCAGAATGCTTACGCCAAGCTCAGCCTGCCGATCTGGGCTTCTTCCTACGAAGATGCCAGCGTCACGAAGGGCCAGGAAGAGTTGATCGGCGCTGCCAAGCTCGGCCTCGCGGCCATGTATCCGCGTCCAACGACCCCCAAGTACCAGGAACTTTCGACTGCCCTTCAGCAGGCGATCCAGGAAGCACTGCTCGGCCAGGCTTCGCCTGAAGACGCCTTGAAGACGGCGGCCGAAAACAGCGGCCTCTGAGCCGCCCTCCCAAACCCCGGGCGGACAACCGCCCGGGGACCGCGGGAATATGCGGTGGCGCTGGCATCCAGGCGCTTTAACACTTTGATTTGGCGCATCATTCGCTTGGGTCGATGACGGTCCGGGGCAATATGCGATAGCATGACGGGGCTCCCTAGGCCCGAGAAGGTTTCCATCCTATGTCCGGCACCTGGATAACAACGCGCGCATGGCTGCTCATGCTGCCGCTGCTGGTGGTCATGATCGCCGTGATCGGCTGGCCGTTGATCGATACGGTCAGGCTTTCCTTCACCGACGCCAGGCTCGTCGGCACGGAAGGCACGTTCGTCGGCCTCGCCAACTATGCCAAGATGCTCGGCGGCTCGAACTTCCTGCGCGCCTTCGTGACGACGACCTGGTTCGCCGTCGTCTCGGTCACCGCTGAAATGGTGCTCGGGGTGCTCGCAGCCCTGCTGCTCAATCAACAATTTCGCGGGCGCACGGCTCTCAGAGCCTTGATGATCCTGCCCTGGGCTCTGCCGACGGTGGTCAACGCCACGCTCTGGCGGCTGATCTACAATCCCGAATATGGCGCGCTCAACGCCGTCCTGACGCAAATCGGCCTGATCGACAGCTACCGCTCCTGGCTCGGCGAACCCGGCTCGGCGCTGACGGCGTTGATCATCGCCGACTGCTGGAAGAACTTTCCGCTGGTTGCGCTGATCGCGCTCGCGGCACTCCAGGCCGTGCCGCGCGACATCACCGCCGCCTCGCTCGTCGATGGCGCGGGTCCGCTCAATCGCTTTCGCTATGTTATCATGCCGTATCTGGCGGGTCCCCTGCTGGTGGCCCTGGTGCTGCGCACGATCGAGGCCTTCAAGGTGTTCGACCTGATCTGGGTCATGACCCGCGGCGGCCCGGCCAACAGCACGCGCACGCTATCGATCCTCGTCTACCAGGAAGCGTTCTCCTTCCAGCGTGCCGGATCGGGCGCCTCGCTGGCGCTGATCGTCACGCTGCTCGTAACCGTACTCGCCGTCGCCTATGCAGCAATGGTGCGCAAAGCCGCAGGAGCATCCTGATGGAACGCCAGAACCCAGTTTTCACCGCCTTCGTCTATGCTGCGGCTCTGCTGCTGGCAGCCATCATCCTGGCCCCCATTCTCTGGCTCTTCGTCATGAGCATTTCGTCGGCCGCCGACCTCTCGACAAAGCCGCTCAACTGGTGGCCGAACGAGATCGATCTGTCGCGCTACCGCCTGCTGTTGTCCACGATCGAAAACAGCACCGGCGCTGCCTTTACTGCCTCGCTCTTCAACAGCCTGAAGGTTGCCGGGATGGCGACGCTGGCGGCGATCGCGGTCGCCATTCCCGCCGCCTGGGCGGTATCGCGCACATCCAACGTTTCCTGGTCGCTCTATGCGGTGATCGCCACTTACATGCTGCCGCCAGTAGCGCTTGCCGTGCCGCTCTATATGGGGCTTGCCTATCTCGGGCTTCTGAACTCGGTGTTCGGCCTGGCGCTTGTTTATCTCACCATTCTGGCGCCCTTCACCACCTGGCTGCTGAAATCCGGCTTCGATTCCATCCCGAAGGAAATCGAGAGTGCCGCGATGATCGACGGCGCCCGTCTCGACCAGATCCTCCGGCTCATCACCCTGCCGCTCGCGGCACCCGTCATGGCGACGTCGGCGCTCTTTGCCTTCCTGCTCGCCTGGGATGAATTCTTCTACGCGCTGCTCTTCACCTCGGATCTGCGCGCCAAGACCCTCACGGTTGCCATTTCCGATCTCGCCGGCGGCCGTGTCTCCGATTACGGGCTGATCGCCACAGCCGGGGTGCTGGCCGCCCTGCCCCCGGTGTTGATCGGTCTCGTCATGCAGCGTGCCCTCATTTCCGGGCTCACCAGCGGCGGCGTCAAAGGATGACGGCTATGACCAATTCGGAACGCCCGGCCGGGCTCATCGCAATCGATCGCGAAATGGCACGTCAGGCCTCGGACGCCATCGCCTCCGTACACCAGGCGACGGCGATGGCGGCCAGTGTGGCTGCCTCGCTGAAGTCTACCGGCAAGCTGCTGCTGCTCGGCATGGGCGGCTCGCATGCCGTCGGTCGCGCCGTCGAGCCGCTCTACCGCGCCCATGGCATCGACGCCATTGCCCTGCCGCTCTCGGAACAACTCGGCCAGCCGCTTGTCATCGAAGGCAAGACGATCCTCATCACCTCGCAGTCCGGCGAAAGCGCCGAGGTGCTGCGCTGGTTCAGCGAAACCAATGGCGCAACGCCGCACACCTTCGGACTGACGCTTGAAGGCGGTTCCTTCCTCGCCAGCAATGCGCCGTCTCTGGTCGGCGTCGGCGGCACCGAAAAGGCCTTTGCCGCCACCCGCAGCCTGACCATCAGCTTCGCCCTGCACCTCGCCATTCTCGCCGCCCTCGCCGATGATCCGGCCGATGCCCTTCACGCATTGGAAAACCCGCAATCGCCCGATACGTCGGCGGCACTCGAAGCCCTGCACAGCGTCCGATCCGTTGTAACTTCGGGCCGCCGGCTGCAAGGCCTCGCCGAAGCGATCGGCCTCGGTCTGACCGAGCTTTCCCGCCTGCCCTGCTTCTCGCTTGAAGGCGGCCAACTTCGCCACGGCCCGATGGAAATGCTCGGTCCATCCGTCGGTGTTGTGCTCTTCCGCGCGGCAGATCCGACCGCCGGCCTTGTAGAAGCCATGGCGCTTTCCGCCGCCGAAGCCGGCTCGCCGGTCATCGTCTTCGATGCTTCCGGCGAGGCGCCAGTCGAAGGCGTCAGCACCATTCCCTTTGCGCCGGCCGCGGGCATGGCGGCGATCTTCGCCATGCTGCCCGTCGCCCAGTCCTTCATGATCGCCTTTGCGGCGTCGCGTGTCGAGAATGCCGGCACCCCCGTGCGCTCGACCAAGATCACCCGGAGCGAATAAACGATGCGTCCTCTTGCCGTGGTCGGCAATGCCAATGTCGATCTCATCCTCGGGCCGGCGGCCCCCTGGCCCAAAGCCGGCACCGAAATCATCGTCGACCACGACGAGCTGCGTGTCGGCGGCTGCGCCGGCAACAGCGCGCTCGCCTGGGATTCGCTCGGCGTCGACTATGCGATCGCCGCCAATGTCGGCAACGATCAGTTCGGCACCTGGTTGAAGGAGGCTTTTCCCGAGCGCTCCAAGTCCTGGCCGGTCGAGAATGTCGGGACCACGCTTTCCGTCGGCATTACCCATCCCGACGGCGAGCGTACCTTCTTCACCACGCGTGGGCATCTGCCGCTGCTCAGCTTCGAGGAAGTCCGCATCATGCTCGACGGCGAGAAGCTCCGCGGTGGTTACGCGCTGCTGACCGGTGCCTTCCTGACCGATGCGTTGACATCGGACTATGACCGCTTCTTCGACTGGGCTGATGCCCACGACATCACCGTCGCGCTCGACACCGGCTGGCCGCTCGACGGCTGGACGCAAACAAACTGCGCGGCGACCATCGGTTGGCTGAAGCGTTGCCGGCTGGCACTCTTCAACGAGGTCGAAACGACCACGCTGACGGGCCTCTCCGACCCGACCGAGGCAGCGCACGAGCTCAGGAAACATATGCCCGAAGGCGCGATCGTCGTCGTCAAGCGCGGTCCGCATGGCGCGATCGCCATCGACGCGGATGGCCGCTTTTCATCAGCCGCAGCACCCGTCGTTTCCGTCGTCGATACCATCGGCGCCGGCGATGTCTTCAATGCCGGGTTCCTGGCGGCACTTGCGGCCGAGATGCCTTTGGGAGCCTGTCTTCGCACCGGCGTCGCCATCGCCTCGGAGGCGATTTCCACCCTGCCGCGCAGCTACGGCAACCCACTTTCGTCCTACCTTCAGGAGACCGGCGCATGAGCGCTCTCGCCATTCAGAACATTCACAAGCGCTATGGCGAGGTCGAGACGCTGAAGGGCATCGACATCGATCTCGAGAGCGGCGAGTTCCTGGTGCTGCTCGGCTCATCCGGCTGCGGCAAGTCGACCCTGCTCAACATCATCGCCGGGCTTGCGGAGCCGAGCGGCGGCGACATCCGCATCGGCGACCGCTCCATTCTCGGCGCCCACCCGAAGGACCGCGACATCGCCATGGTGTTCCAGTCCTATGCGCTCTACCCGAACATGAGCGTTGCAAGGAACATCGGCTTCGGTCTTGAAATGCGGAAGGTCCCCGCGGCCGAGCGCGAAAAGGCGGTGGCGGAGACGGCAAAGCTGTTGCAAATCGAGAACCTGCTCGACCGCAAGCCGAGCCAGCTCTCGGGCGGCCAGCGCCAGCGCGTCGCCATCGGCCGGGCGCTGGTGCGCAATCCGCAGGTGTTCCTCTTCGACGAGCCGCTCTCCAACCTCGACGCCAAGCTGCGCATGGAGATGCGCACCGAGCTCAAGCGCCTGCACCAGATGCTGAAGACCACGATCGTCTACGTCACCCACGACCAGATCGAGGCGATGACGCTCGCGACCCGCATCGCGGTGATGCGTGACGGGCGGATCGAGCAACTCGGCACGCCGGAAGAGATCTACGACCGCCCGGCCACGCTCTATGTCGCCGGCTTCGTCGGCTCGCCGCCGATGAACATCTTGGATGCGACCGTTGTGGAAGGTCGGTTGAAAATCGCCGGCGACGGCCAGGCGATCGCCCTGCCGGCACGCCTCCGCAACGTTGTCTCCGACGGCCAGCGCGTAAAGGCTGGTATTCGCCCGGAAGCGCTGCAACTTGCCGCTGGTGACGAGCCGGCGCCGCAGTTCAAGGCACGCGTCGAGGTGGTCGAATTGACCGGCCCCGAACTCGTCACCACTGCGCGGATCGGCGACCAGCGCATCACCGCCTGCCTGCCACCGCGCAGTTCGGTCCTGTCGGGCGAAGAGCGTGCCTTCACGATCGAGGCGGATGCCCTTCATCTCTTCGATCCCGACACCGGCCGGTCGCTGGCGAAAGACTGAGGGTGCCTGCGGGCGACGACCGGGATTGCTTTGGCAACGCCTTTTCCTTCTTGTGAGAATCGTTCATCACACGTTGTCCCGCGCGAGAAGAGGAAGTGACCGCGATGCCCCTGCCGATCGAAACGCCGGCCGTTCTCGTCGACCTCGAAATTGCCAAGCGCAATATCGAGCGCTTCCAGGCCTATGCCGATGAACATGGCATTCGCGTGCGCCCGCATATCAAGACGCACAAGCTGCCGCAGATGGCCGAGCTTCAGCTTGAGGCCGGCGCCGTTGGCATCACCTGCCAAAAGGTGACCGAAGCCGAAACAATGGTCGAGGGCAGCGACCGGATCAAGGATGTGCTGATCACCTACAACATTCTCGGCGAGGCCAAGATGGCGCGGCTGGAGCGGCTCAATGGCCGCGTCGCGCTTGCCGTCGTCGCCGACAGCGAGACCGTCATCGACGGGCTTGCGGAATACTTCGCCGGCAAGGACAAGCCGCTTCGCGTTTTCGTCGAATGCAACACCGGTGCCGATCGTTGCGGCGTTGGTGCGCCGGCTGAGGCGGCGAGACTTGCCAGCCAGATCGAGGATGCGAAGGGGCTCGTGTTCGGCGGCCTGATGACCTATCCCCCCGTCAACGGCGAGGCAAAGGTCCAGGCCTTCATGAGCGAAGCAAAGAGGCTGATCGAAGCCGACGGCATCGCGGTGCCGGTGATCACCTCAGGCGGCACGCCGAGCATGATGCACGCCGCCGGTGCGCCGGTTGCCAGCGAATATCGCCCCGGCACCTATATCTACAACGACCGTTCGTTGGTGTCTCGCGGTGTGGCAAGCTGGGATGAATGCGCGCTGACGGTGGTTGCGACCGTCGTCTCCGTCCCATCCGAAACCCGCGCGATCATCGATGCCGGCAGTAAGGTGTTGACCTCGGATCTGCTGGGACTGACAGGCTATGGTCACGTGCTCGGCCGCGACGACATCCGCATCGACCAGCTCTCGGAGGAACACGGCCGCCTCGTCACCGATGGGCCGATCAACCTCAAGGTCGGTGACCAGCTCCGCATCGTGCCCAACCACGCCTGCGTCGTGACGAACATGGTCGATGCGGTCCACATCATCGAAGGCGACACGCTCAAGGACACGTGGCCGATCGTCGCCCGCGGCCGCGTGCTCTAGTTTCGCACCCTAGGGACCCAGAAATCTGTGCCCGCCTGTGATCCCCGTATTTGCCACGAAATGCAGGGCTGAAGGCTCTTCGACGGGCTGGTCCAGCAAACGCTCGAAAGGAGAATCGACGCGCGTCCACTGGACACCGGCAGCGCGCCCTCCATCTAATGACCTTGGCGGGCCGGCACGGCCATACTGGGCGGTTGCAGGCAAACCGTTCCCGAAAAGGCGGCGAGAACGATAGGACATTTCCCGTTTGCCGCCCTCAGGGTCATCTGTTTGCGTTGTAGCAGTCGATAAAATTGATAGTTTTATCTGGTAACCGATGGAGGTCGAAATGGTCTTTGGACGAATTACCGGAATGGTGGGACTGGCAATTGTGCTCGGGGGCCTGCAGCTGGGAGCTGCGAGTGTCGCGTTTGCCGACACGACGATCTTGAACGTGTCCTACGATCCGACACGTGAACTCTATAAGGACTTCAATGCTGCCTTCGCTGAGAAGTGGAAGGCCGACACTGGCGAAACCGTGGCGATCCAGACGTCGCACGGCGGCTCCGGCAAGCAGGCCCGCTCGGTCATCGACGGCCTGCAGGCAGATGTCGTAACGCTGGCGCTCGAAGCCGATATCGACGCGATCGCCAAGGAAACCGGCAAAATCCCGGCGGACTGGAAGACGAAGTTCGAGAACAACAGCGCGCCCTACACATCGACGATCGTGTTCCTGGTGCGCAAGGGCAACCCCAAGGGCGTCAAGGACTGGGGCGATCTGGTGAAGCCGGACATCCAGGTGATCACGCCGAACCCGAAGACTTCGGGCGGCGCGCGCTGGAACTTCCTGGCTGCCTGGGCCTATGGTCGGGCTGCCAATGGCGGAGATGACGCCAAGGCACAGGAATAT
This sequence comes from Ensifer sp. 22521, assembly GCF_052044795.1. Taxonomy (NCBI): domain Bacteria; kingdom Pseudomonadati; phylum Pseudomonadota; class Alphaproteobacteria; order Hyphomicrobiales; family Rhizobiaceae; genus Ensifer; species Ensifer sp. 22521. The sequence goes on along the minus strand of NZ_JBQENM010000030.1, from coordinate 3,399 downwards.
GTGGCGGAACTCTTCAAGCATGTTCCGGTGCTCGATACCGGCGCGCGCGGAGCGACGACGACCTTCGTGCAGCGTGGCCTTGGCGACGTGCTTCTCGCCTGGGAAAACGAAGCCTATCTGTCGCTCGAGGAACTCGGCCCCGACAAGTTCGAGATCGTCACGCCGTCAATCTCGATCAAGGCCGAACCGCCGGTGGCGCTCGTTGACGGCAACGTCGACGCCAAGGGCACCCGCAAGGTAGCGGAAGCCTATCTCGGCTACCTCTACAGCGATGCCGGCCAGAAGATCGCCGCCAAGCATTACTACCGGCCGTTCAAGCCGGCAGTAGCCGATCCGGCCGATGTCGCCCGCTTCGGCGAACTGAAGCTCGTCACCATCGAAGACTTCGGCGGCTGGAAGGAAGCCCAGCCGAAATTCTTCGGCGATGGCGGCGTCTTCGACCAGCTTTACAAGCCAGGCCAATAAGACCGACCTTAGACGCGCGGCTGGACAATCCGGCCGCGCGTCTTGCTTTGCCGCGCCGGGCCATTGGCACGAAGCGCGGTTCAATACGTCTCGCGAGCTTTGTAAAGGTAGTGTCATTGACGGAAGCGACGAAGACTGCGCCCTGGCGATTTCGCCAGCCGAGTGTTTTGCCTGGTTTTGGGCTGTCGCTCGGGATCACGCTGAGTTGGCTGGTGCTGATCGTGTTGATCCCGCTGTCGGGACTGGTGTGGCGGGCAAGCGGGCTCGGCTGGGCCAAGTTCTTTGAGCTGGCGCTCGATCCGCGCACGCTCAATGCCTTGAAGATCTCGTTCGGCACGGCGTTTCTCGCCGCCGTCATCAACCTCGTCTTCGGCGTCATCCTCGCCTGGGTGCTGGTGCGCTATCGGTTCCCCGGCAAACGGGTGATCGATGCCATGGTCGACCTGCCGTTCGCGCTGCCGACGGCGGTCGCCGGCATTGCCTTGACGACGCTTTATGCCGGCAACGGCTGGATCGGCCAGTTCATCGAGCCGCTCGGCCTGAAGATCGCCTTTACGCCGTCCGGCATCGTCGTCGCGCTGATCTTCGTCGGCCTGCCGTTTGTCGTCAGGACCGTGCAGCCGATCATGGAGGAGATCGACAAGGAGGTGGAAGAAGCCGCAGCCACCCTTGGCGCCAGCCGCTTCCAGACGATCAGCCGGGTGCTGCTGCCGGGGCTGTTGCCGGCCGGCTTGACCGGCTTTGCCCTCGCCTTTGCCCGCGGCGTCGGCGAATACGGCTCGGTGATCTTCATCGCCGGCAACCTGCCTTATGTCTCCGAGATCGCGCCGCTTCTGATCGTCATCAGGCTCGAAGAGTTCAACTACGCCGCCGCCACCGCCATTGCCGCGGTGATGCTGGCGATCTCCTTCGCCATGCTGCTCCTCATCAACTCGATCCAGGCCTGGAGCCGGCGGAGATATGTCTATGTCGCATGATCTGACCGCCAATCCTCTGCCCGCATCCGGCCCACAGCCCGCCCTGCCGGCGCTGGCCGCCGCCACCTCCGAAAGCCGCTTTGCCCGGCTGACCCTGACGATCACCGCCCTTGTCTTCGTCGCGCTGTTTTTGCTGTTGCCGCTTGCCGCCGTCTTCACCGAGGCGCTGCGCAAGGGGGTGGGTGAATTCGTTGCCGCGCTTGGCGACACCGAGACCTTCTCGGCCATCCGCCTGACGCTGATCGTCGCCGTCATCGCCGTGCCGCTCAACCTCGTCTTCGGGGTTGCCGCCGCCTGGGCGATCGCCAAGTTCGAGTTCAAGGGCAAGGCGTTCCTGACGACGCTGATCGACCTGCCGTTCTCGGTCTCGCCGGTCATTTCCGGCCTCGTCTTCGTGCTTCTGTTCGGCTCGCACAGCCTGATCGGTCCCTGGCTGCAGAGCCACGGCATCCAGATCCTGTTTGCCGTGCCCGGGCTGGTGCTCGCCACCGTCTTCGTCACCTTCCCCTTCGTCGCCCGCGAGCTGATCCCGCTGATGCAGGAACAGGGCTCCAGCGACGAGGAGGCGGCACTGTCCTTGGGGGCATCGGGCTGGCAGACCTTCTGGTTCGTGACGCTGCCCAACATCAAATGGGGGCTGCTTTACGGCGTGCTTTTGTGCAACGCCCGCGCCATGGGCGAGTTCGGCGCCGTCTCGGTCGTCTCCGGCCATATCCGCGGCGAGACCAACACCATGCCGTTGCAGGTCGAAATCCTCTATAATGAATACAACTTCGTCGCCGCCTTCGCGGTGGCGGCGTTGCTGGCGCTTCTGGCGCTGATCACCCTGATTTTGAAGACGGCGCTGGAGATCCGCTACAGCGCCGAGATCGCCGCCAGCCGCAGGCATTGAAAGGTCAAACGCTATGGACGTGCGCGTTCACAACATCCGCAAGGAATTCGGCCGCTTCCCGGCGCTCGACGACGTCTCGCTCGATATCCGCTCCGGCGAGCTGATCGCGCTGCTTGGCCCCTCCGGCTCCGGCAAGACGACCTTGCTGCGTCTCGTCGCCGGGCTCGAAAGCCCGACCGGCGGCACGATCTTCTTCGGTGACGAGGACGCCTCGCAAAAGACCGTGCAGCAGCGCAACATCGGCTTCGTCTTCCAGCACTATGCCCTCTTCCGCCACATGACCGTGCTCGACAACGTCGCCTTCGGCCTCAAGGTGCGCCCGTCGGGCCGAAGGCCGCCGGCCGCCGAAATCCGCAAGCGGGCCCTCGACCTGCTCGACCTGGTGCAGCTCTCCGGTCTCGACAAACGCTATCCGGCCCAGCTCTCCGGCGGCCAGCGCCAGCGCGTGGCGCTCGCCCGCGCCATGGCGGTCGAGCCGAACGTGCTGCTGCTCGACGAGCCGTTCGGCGCGCTCGACGCCCAGGTGCGAAAAGAACTGCGCAAGTGGCTGCGCGAGATCCATGACCGCACCGGCCACACGACGATCTTCGTCACCCACGACCAGGAGGAGGCGCTGGAACTGGCAGACCGCGTCGTCGTCATGAGCAAGGGCGCGATCGAACAGGTCGGCACCCCCGACGAGATCTACGACCATCCGGTCTCGCCCTTCGTCTTCGGCTTCATCGGCCAGTCGAACGCGCTCGCCGTCACGCTCCAGAACGGCGAGATCTGGTTCGAGGACCGGCCGATCGGGCTCAGGGCCCCGGCCGAGCCGGACGGGCCTGCCAACCTGCACTTCCGCCCGCACGACATCGAGCTGATCGACGGCTGCGGCGGCTGTCTTGCCGGCCTCGTCACCGCCAGCCGCCGCGTTGCCGGCACCCGCCATCTCGAACTCGATCTTGGCCGCAACCATCCGCATGTCGAGATCGAACTGTCGCCCGAACGCGCCGCCGCCGGCGACCACAGCCGCATCGCCTTCCGGCCGACAAAGTGGAAACTCTTCAGAGACAACAGAGAGCAGGC
>NZ_JBQENM010000029.1:0-77095 GCF_052044795.1 Ensifer sp. 22521 | reverse complement strand
CCCCAGGCCTTCTTGTCGTTGTTGAGGTCGACGCCGATGATCATGTCGGCGCCGGCAAGACGCAGGCCCTGGATGACGTTGAGGCCGATGCCGCCGAGACCGAAGACGATCGCGGTCGCGCCCATCTCCACCTTGGCCGTGTTGATGACCGCGCCGATGCCGGTGGTGACGCCACAGCCGATGTAGCAGATCTTGTCGAAGGGCGCGTCCGGGTTGACCTTGGCAACGGCGATCTCGGGCAGCACCGTGTAGTTGGCGAAGGTGGAGCAGCCCATGTAGTGGTGGATCTTGTCCTTGCCGATCGAGAAGCGCGAGGTGCCGTCCGGCATCAGGCCCTGGCCCTGGGTCGAGCGGATCGCGGTGCACAGGTTGGTCTTGCGCGACAGGCACGACGGGCAGGAGCGGCACTCGGGCGTATAGAGCGGAATGACGTGATCGCCCTTCTTCACCGAGGTGACGCCCGGGCCGACGTCGACGACGATGCCGGCGCCCTCATGGCCGAGGATGGCCGGGAACAGGCCTTCCGGATCGGCGCCCGACAGCGTGAAGTCGTCCGTGTGGCAGATGCCGGTGGCCTTGACCTCGATCAGCACTTCGCCGGCCTTTGGGCCTTCGAGCTGAACCGTCATGACCTCGAGCGGCTTGCCTGCCTGAACGGCAACGGCGGCGCGTACGTCCATCGTATTTCTCTTTCTCTTAAGGTTTTCAGTCACTTCAGGCGATCGGTCTTAACGGGGCAGAAAGCGTGTAAGACGGGCTTCCAAGAGCCGCACGAGCGTGATCAGCACCAGGTTGATCAGGAGATAAAGCACGCCGGCGATGGCGAATATTTCGAGGATTGCATAGGTCTGGCTCATCAACCGCTTTGCATGGCCGGTGATCTCCAGAACGGTAATGGTGGAGGCGAGGCTCGTTCCCTTGACGACGAGGACAAGCTCGTTGCCATAGGCTGGCAAGGCTTGCCGGATGGCGAGGGGAAACGTGATCCGGCGAAAGCGTAGGAGCCTCGACATGCCGCAGGCCTGCGCAGCTTCGACGAGCCCTCCCGGAATGGACATGAGGCCGCCCCGCAGGATCTCCGAAGTATAGGCAGCGGTGTTGAGAGCGAGTGCCATGACCGCGCAACGGGCGCCGTCACCGACGATCCACCAGAGCACGGGATTGTCCCGAACGAAGGCAAGCTGCCCGAGGCCGTAGTAGAAGAGGAAGAGCTGTACCAGCAGGGGCGTGCCGCGAAAAACGGTGCTGTAGCCTTTGGCAAAACTGCTCATGGCCCTGTTTTTCGTCAGGCGCATGACCGCAAGCGCCAGGCCGAGGTTAAAGCCGATGGCGACCGAGGTGATCGTCAGGATCGCGGTGAGCCATAGTCCCTTGGCGAGGGTCGGAACTGCGAGGAAAACGAGTTCGAAATCCATGACCTATTTCCTCGTACGGGGGCGCAGAAGGCGTTCGATCCAGTCGAAACCACCCTGGCTGACCAAGGTGATCGCGAGGTAGACGAGAGCGGCGATGAAATAGAAGATGAAGGGATGGCGGGTGGAACCCGCGCCGACAAACGCGGCGCGCATCAATTCCTGCAAACCGACCACGGAGACAAGAGCGGTATCCTTGATCGTGGTCTGCCAGACATTGTTCATACCCGGTACGGCAATTCGCAGCATCTGAGGGGCAATAATGCGGCGAAAAATGCGCCTGCCTGGAATCCCAAGCGCCCGCGCCGCTTCGATATGTCCGCCTGGAATGGCAGCCAGAGCACCCCGCACGACCTCCGTTGAATAGGCCCCTGAAATGGCAGCGATCGCGACGACCGCGATGGTGAAGGCGTAATAGTTGCCAGCCAGCCCCTCGTAGCCGAACGCCGCGGCGACCCGGGCCGCGAACTCGACCGAGGAGAAAAAGAGGAGATAGATGATCAGAAGCTCCGGCACGCCGCGCACGATCGACGTGTAGAAGTCCACCGCCAACGTCAGTGGGAAAAGCCGCGCCCATTTAATCAGGCCACAGGTAACGCCGATAACGATGCCAAAGGCCATGCTCGCCATGCCGAGGGCGATGGTAATCGCCGCTCCGCGCAGGATCGCCGAAACCCAGCCGCCTTCCCATACCTGCCAAAATCCAAGTTCCATCGAACCCGCCTAACCTTCGCATTGTCCTGTCGGATAAAGCCCCGGAGAAAGGAGCGGCCTGACATTCTCTCTTTCTCCGGGAGATGCCGTTGCCGTTACTGGCAGGGACGAGAGATGTCCGTCTTGAACCAGGTCTGGCTGGCCTTGCCGATCGAGCCGTCGGCGACCAGTTCGCAGAGCGCCTTGTCGATATGGGCCTTCAGTTCGGTGTTCTCATGCGCGATGCCGACGCCAATGCCCTCGCCGAGTGTCGGGTCGAAGGTGCTCAACACCTTGACGTCGACGAACTGAAAGTCCTTGCCGTCGGGACGCGCCAGGAAATCCTGAAGGGCGGAAGCATCTGCAAACGCAGCCTCGACGCGGCCGCTGGCGAGGTCGATTTGCATCTGGTCGAGTGTGTCATAGGTCTTCAGGACGGCGGATGAGGCCCGCTTTTCCATGAAATGAGCATGGGTCGTGCCAGCCTGGACGCCGACCGTGCGGCCGTCGAGCGATGTCAGCAGCGTCTCGATGTCCTTGACGCCAGCAAGATCGGAATCCTTTTTGACCACGAACATGTTGGCGAGTTCCGCATAGCCGACCGAGAAATTGATCTGCTTCTTGCGCTCGGCGGTAATCGACATGCCGGAAATGATGATGTCGAAACGCTTGGCCTTCAGCGCTGGAATGAGGCCGTCGAAGGCCTGCACGACGAAATGACACTTCATCTCCAGTTTGGCACAGAGCAGGTTTCCGACATCCGCGTCGAAGCCCGTGACGTTGCCGGTGGAGTCAGCCATGCTCCATGGCGGATATTCCCCCTCCGTTCCGATCGACAATTCGCCCTCGGCCGCCTGGGCCGCGGTGAGGCCGGTGGCGAAGAACGTGGCGAGCAATAGACTTTTCAGCTTCATGTTTTGGTTCCCCTTGCTGAGCATTCTTGTTGGCTCTTGTCCGGAGATGTCCCCGGACGGTTGATGACGGCGGAGCGTCAGAGCGTACGGGCCAGAAACTGGCGCATGCGTTCGGAACGTGGGTTCGTAAAGACCTCCGCCGGGGCACCCTCTTCCTCCACCTTTCCCTGGTGGAGGAAGAGGATCTTGTGCGAGACCTCGCGCGCGAACTGCATTTCATGCGTCACGAGGATCATCGTATTTCCTTCTTCGGCAAGCTGCCGGATCACGCGCAACACCTCGCCGACCAGCTCGGGATCGAGCGCGGAGGTCGGCTCGTCCAGGAGAATGAGCTTCGGCCGCATGGCGAGCGTGCGGGCGATTGCTGCACGCTGTTGCTGCCCGCCGGACAGCTGGCCGGGATATTGGGCGTGTTTGTCGGAGAGGCCGACCTTCTTCAGGAGAGCGTGTGCGTGGTCGACGGCTGCCTGCCGCTCCTCCTTCAGGACGTGCAGCGGCGCTTCTATGATGTTTTCGAGAACCGTCATATGTGGCCAGAGGTTGAAGTTCTGGAACACCATGCCGACGCGCGAGCGGATGCGCTCGACCTGCCGCATGTCGGAAGGTGCAGCACTGCCGTCCGGCGTTTTCTTCATGCGGATTTCTTCGCCGTCGATGATGATGCGGCCGTCGTTCGGCTGTTCGAGCAGATTGATGCAGCGCAGGAAGGTGCTCTTTCCCGAACCGGAAGAGCCGATCATCGAGACGACCTCTCCCGGCTGCGCAGAGATGTTGACGCCGTTGAGCACGGGAAGAGGGCCAAAGCGCTTGTGGATGTCGTGCACCTCGATCGCCGGCCTTTCATCCAGTTTCGGACCGCCGGCTTCCGGGTGGGCGACGACGGTGACAGCCTGCGCCGCAGGAACAGGTTTTTCGGCGCCCGCGCCGCCGACCGACTTGAGGTCTGCGAAAGCGCGGTCGAAATGGCGCAGCGAAGCCGCAAGACAAGTGCGCTGCCAGTCGGCGTCCTCGGGAATGAAGGCGGCGCGCAGGGTTTCTTTGATCTTGCTGCCGAGCTGTGTGTCGATCTTGCCGAACATATGAAGCCAGTTGTCCGCCTGAACCGCATCGGAGACCGTGGCGCCGTCGAGGGTTCCGCATTCGACAACCAGAGGCAGGACGCGTGCCTTCGGCAGCGCATTGCACACCGCGGCGGAGACATAGCCCGTGGCCGTCGCGGCGATGCCGGTATCCGTCGTCGCATTCTGGCCGGTGACGACGATCGAGAGGGCAGGGCCGAAGATGCGCCGCCCCCATTCGAGGCCGGCATGTTCACGCTCGGCGACGGAGAGGAGCGCAGGATAGCCATAGGGGCCGGCGCCAGTGTGCAGGTCGAAGACGATGACTTCGGCGGCCTGCTGAGCGAATGTCGACAGGATTTCGATGAGGGTACGGTTGGACCAGACCGGACCGTCGCCGCCGTAGAACAGACCGTCTGGAAAATCATACTGGCCGGCTTCCACGATCGGGGCGATGCCAACATAGCCGCCGAGCTGATGCTTCGCGGCTTCATAGGCTTGCGCCGCGGCATCGCGCTCCGGCCCGTCCCAGGCACGACAGACGAGCGCTCCGTGCAGGGCGGCATAGCGTTCGTTTTTCGGCGCGCCCTTCGGCCAGTCGATGAAATTGCGGTTGAGATCGACGTTGTCTTCGTTCACCCGACGCGACCAGGCGGTGCCCCAGGGGTTGATGAGGTGGATTGCCAGGACGGCGGTGTCATCGGGGAGCTGCCAGGGCGAATTCTGCGAAAGCCATGCGGTCTGGCAGGCCGAGCCGAAGGGACCCTCGACGCCATGGGTGCCGGAGATCAGCACCATCAGCTTTTCGGCATCGCTGCGCCCAAGATAGGCAACGTCGGTCGCAAGCCGCTCTCCCTTCGGGCCGTGCAACGGGTGCAGGTATTCAACCAGGCTGGCGCCAGCGGTGCGCGCGGCGGCGAGAAACCGGGCGCGCAGGGCCGAGAAATCGCCGGCGAAAAGACCGGTAGGCGTTGATGGGGACATGCGACTGGGCTCCCGGTTCATCTTATAGAGGCTTGCGTTTCCGCTCATTGTTCGTTCCCGAAGGGCTTGGAGTGCCCCTTTGTTTTGTGTGAGAGGGAGGTCGCGCGCCTATCCCTTGGCGAGAGCGCGAAGTGCGTCGAGAAATCGGTCGTTCTCCGCAGGAGTACCGATCGTTACGCGGATGAAGGTGTCATAACCTTCCTCCTTCCACGGCTTGACGATGATGCCGCTCGACAGAAAGTGCGCCATCGTCGCGGAACCGTCTCGGCCGACATCGATGAACAGGAAGTTCGTCTGCGACCTCGCTGATCTAAGCCCCATGGCGGCCACAACGTCGGCGACGCGCACCCGCTCGCGTTTCAGCATCGCGACCGAAGACGACATCCATGCCTCGTCTTCCAGTGCGGCGACGGCGGCGACCTGCGCGGCGGCGTTGACGTTGAAGGGCGTCTTGGCGGCGCTCACGGCCCGTGCGAGCCGGACATCGGATGTCACGGCATAGCCGACGCGCAAGCCCGCAAGCCCATAGGCCTTGGAAAAGGTCCGCAGCACCACCCAGGACAAGTCCGTCGCCGGGAGCGCGGAAAGGCCGTCGGGCGTGTGTTCGTCCGTGAACTCGAAATACGCCTCGTCGAGCACGAGAAGCGTTTCATGCCTGACCGCCGCGAGAATGCGCTTCAGCCCCTCACGGTCGAGCGCCGGCCCCACCGGATTGGACGGGGAGGAAAGGAAGAAAATCGCCGGCGCGCGCTCGAGAATGGCGACAATCGCCGGTATGTCGAAGTCCAGGTCCGGCCGCATCGCGACTTTTTCAACCTTGGCGCCATTGGCTAGAGCTTCGATCTCGTGCAGCCCGAAGCCGGGACAGACCGTGCCCACGACGGCGCCGGGACGCAGCACCGCGCGACAGACTGCGGCGATCATCTCCTCCGAGCCGTTACCGGCGACGATGCGATCAGCGGAAATGCCGAGCTTCTGGCTGAGCGCTGCGCGCAGCGTTGTGCAGGCTGGGTCGGAGTAGCGTGAGGGATCGAGGTTCGCGAGTGCTGCTGCAACACGCGGCGAACAGCCATCCGGATTTTCGTTGCTGGCAAGCGCCGCGATGTCTTGGCGACCGCTTTGTTGTCGCGCCGCGGCAATGTTCATGCCGGCATTATATGGCGGCAGGCCGGCGACATGGGGATTGAGCGGGATTTCGGAATGGAGCGGTTTTGTCACGGATCCTCCTTCGGGGATTGGACAGCCTGGTTCAGGCCGCAGCCTCTTGTTCTGGGCGGTCAGAGGTCGAGCACGATCGAGGATTTCGGTCGGGTGCAGCAAAGCAGCACGCGGTCTGCCGGCACCTCGTCGAGAGGTTCCTCGAAATAGTCGACTTCGCCCGAGACGAGACCCTGTTCACAGGTCCCGCATACCCCAGCCCTGCAGGAGAATTCGGGCTCGATGCCCTCAGCCTCCAGGAAGGCGAGGATGGATTCGCTCCCGCTATCCCAGGTCAGACTTTGGCCCGACTTTTGAAGGACGACGTGCAAGCCATCCCCCCCGGTGGTTGGTTCGGCAGTGCGCGTCACGGCACGTCGCGCCGTGGTTTGCCCCGTCTCCGATAGAAGGCTCGCCGGCCCGAAGAACTCATAGGCGATGCGTTCCTTGCGCACCCCCAGGTCGATCAGAATGCTGTAAAGGGCCCGCATGAAGGGCGGTGGCCCACACATGTAGATGTCGTAGTCGTCGAGCGGGAGAAGTCCCTGAAGCGTGGCGCGCGTCAGGAAACCCGTCGAATGGCATAGGGGAGCCTCGAGGTCGCTGCTTGCGGCTTGGCGGTAGCAGAAGTGCAGAGTGATGCCAGTCCTCAAGGCGGCCAAATCCTCGACCTCTGCCCGCAGGGCATGGACGGCGGCGCTGTCGCAGGCATGAATGAACCAGACGCGGCGGTCGCTTTCCCGTGCCAGCACATCCAGCATCGAGACTGTCGGGGTCAACCCGACGCCGCCGGAAAGGAGCACCACGGGCCGGGAACTCGCGCTGTCGAGCTTGAATGCGCCACGCGGCGGGTCGATCTCGACGAGGGCGCCGGGTTCGATTTGGTCATGGAGCCAGCAGGAGCTCAATCCCTCCGGCACGCCTGGCGAAGGGGCAGCCTCTCGCTTCACGGTGATCCGATACGTACCCTCCTCGCGGGGCGAGGAAGAGACGGTGTAGTTGCGCAGGACATGTCCGCCCTTGCGGCCGGGTACGCGGATCGTCAGGAACTGTCCCGGCTCGAATGACCGCCAGTGCTGCGGCTCGACAGGGGCGAGACGGAATGACGTGATGGTGTCGCTTTCGCGTACCTTCGAGACGACTTCGAAGGGGCGGAAGCGTGAGGCCGCGGCATCGAACATCCGGATCAAACCCTATTCAGCAGCAGCGCTTGTCGGATCGGCTTGCGCTTCGGCGGCAATCAGCTGGGCCAATTTGCGCCGGAAGCGCATCGGACCGACATCGATCTTCAGGTCGAGGTTCGGCGTCTGCATGTTGGCCATTCCGTAATGGACAGCCTCCAGGACAACGCGATCTTCCTCGAAGGCGCCGCGTACGGATTTGGCAAAGCTCGCCGATACTTTTTCGTCATCAGGCGCGAAGTTGCGCATCTGGAACCAGTAGTATTTGGTCCGGTTCTCATCGACCGGGGTCATGAAGTTGTAGCTGTCCATGAGGAAGGTGTTCTCAGGAAGCACGCTGCCTTCGCCACCCGTATGGGCGGGCGCGAAAATCGCCTTGATGATCGCGTTGCTCGGATAGCGCACCTCGTAGTGCTGCTTGCGGTCGGTGTTGCCCTTAAACTGCAGGAAGGGCGCATAGAACGGGGCCGGTTCCGAGTCGATCATCCAGCGCCAGACGGTGACGCCGTCGTCCTTCACGGTCGTCTCAAGCGGCGTTTCCTCGCAGGCAGAGCTTGCGAAGGACGACTGGTGGACCCAGGCGACATGGGACGGGTCGAGCAGGTTGTCCGTCATGTAGAGGTAATTGCAGTTGAGGGTCATCGACTCGCCGCGATTGATGCCCCACGCGGGGTCACCGAAATGCTCGACTTCGAAGATATCCTTCGGATCCGCCTGAGCGGCATTGCCCATCCAGATCCAGAGCAGCCCGTAGCGCTCATGGACCGCGTAGGAGCGCACCTTGGCGACGTGCGGAATGCGCTCGGCGCCTGGCACCCGCGTGCAGGTTCCAGAACAGTCGAAGGTGAGGCCGTGGTAGCCGCATTCCACGTCGTCACCCTTGATGCGTCCCATGGAGAGCGGCAATTTCCGATGAGGACAGGCATCCTCGAGGGCGGCGGCCCGACCGTCCTGCTTGCGGTAAAGGACGATGTTTTCGCCGAGTATCGTAATGGGCTTCAGCTCGCGGCCGACTTCGTGGTCCCAGGCTGCAACGTACCAGGCATTCTTGAGAAACATTTCGCTCTCCTTGCGTTTTGTTAAGCGAATGTTCGACGTTTTCTTTGTGCCAACAAGTTGCCAACGCCTGCGTTCTTTTTTAGAAAATCTAAATTGGAGTGGCTGGACGAGGAGAGTTGTGCGATGCCGAACCCGTCGTTGCGGGGCTTGCAGGCCTTTGAAGCAATCGGTCGATGTGGCTCGGTTAGTGCCGCCGCTGAAGATCTCGGCGTTTCGCCCGGCGCCGTGAGCCAACTGGTCCGAAACCTGGAACAATGTCTTGGCCTGACATTGCTGGAGCGCCGCGGGCGGCGGGTTGAACTGTCTTCATGGGGACGGCTGTACTATCGCGAGGTCGCGAAAGGCTTTCAGCAACTCTCCCATGCCGCGAACGTCCTCACCCGCGCCAGGAATGAGACCAGCATCGTTCTAAGTGCGCTGACGTCGGTCGCCAACAAGTGGGTCAATCGCAAAATCTTCGACTGGCAATTACTCTGTCCGGAATCGAGCGTGCGCATCCTCGGCCAGGAGCAGGAGCCCCGCATCGGTATCGAGCAGGTGGATTTCCGCATCACCTACGGTCGACGGTCCTATGTCCACGAACATGTGGCCAATCTGTTTACGGACTGGATCGTTCCGGCTTGCTCGCCAACGCTGATCGCGGGACGCAGCCTCGAAACTCCGCGCGATATCCTGAAGTTTCCCCTCCTCAACGTGGAGTGGGAGGATGACTACAAGGCTTCGCCGCAATGGAATGACTGGGCGGCGTTGGTCAACGCCGATGGCGGCCAGAAATTCTCGGGTCTCTCCTTTACTCTGTCGAGCAGTGCCATCGACGCGGCCGTAAACGGCAGGGGTTTCGTCCTCGCCCAGGTTTCCATGGTCAAGGACGAGATCGCGTCCGGGACCCTGATTGTTCCCTTCGATATTCGTATGAAACTGCCGGAGAGTTACTATCTGGCCTGGGACCGCGCTGCTCTCGAAAAGCCGTTTGGACAGATGTTTCACAAATGGCTGCTCGGGGTTGCGAGACAACAAGATCAAATGTCGGCGCCGATCCCAAGTTAAGACACGCTAAAATGCTCTTAACTTTGAAGAAAATGGCTCCTCACTCTGCCACGGTGCAGGCCGCCATCCACCCCTTCGCGCACGAGGTTGCCCCACAAACCCTAATGGCTCCGGAAGATCCCACCCGATATGGTGCGATGATACCATTACGAAGGTAACAGTTCGTTCAACGCGCTATGATCTCGTGGACTGCAACGGCAACGAGAATTGTGCCTGCGGCGGCCTCCACGGCTTTCGACATCTTGGTTAGAAGTTCATGCCGCGTGGCGAGCAGGCTCGCCAATCGCGTGCGGAAGAACACCGTTGCCAGCGCGACGCCGGAGAGCGTCAAGGCGACCCCGGTCATCATCACGATTGCAAACATGATGCCTGCCTCGGGGACACCGCGGGACATGGCGAAGGTCATGACGAAGAGTGTCAGCGGACAGGGGATGAGGCCCGCCATGAGACCGACGGCGACGTGTTCTCCTTCGCCGTGAAAATGTGGTGGCCGGAACAATGCGCTCCAGAGCATCCAGGCTCCGATCACTCCCAACAGACCGCGACTTATGTCCTCAAGCAGCGGGGCCGAACCAGCGCTTCCGAGCATGACCGAGACCAGTGGTAGCGAGAACAACGCGATGAGGACGGCCATGGTAACGTGGGTGACCGACAGCGCGATCGAAACCGTGAGCCCGCGTGTGAGCCCGGCTGACGACCCGGTCAGATAGGTGGCGAGCAGAGCCTTGCTGTGGCCCGGTGTCAACGCATGCACTGCGCCAAAGACGATCCCCATCGGTAGGAACGCGAGGAAGGCACTCCAGCCGCCGCCATTCGCGAAGGATTTGATGCTCCGCGAAGGCGAGATAGATGTCCCGCTGGGTGTCTATGATTGTCTGCAGCAAGCTCTTATGCCCAGTTCAGTGCGACGCCAGCGATAGAGAAGGTTTGGCGCAACTCCATGCCGCCGAGCCGCAGAGGAAACCGTCTCCCCTGGGGCATAGCTCTCCTCGATGATCTGCAGTTTAAGTTCCGTTGTCCAGCGTCGCCGCCGGACGTCGCCCCGCAGATAGGGCCACTCGGTGAGTTCCGTGCCGCTGTCAAAGGGAATCGACCGGCGGGCGAGATGGGACAGGGACTGCCGAGCTTGGATCAGCCCGTCCAAGCCGCGACTGACGGTCGTGTTGCGCTGGAATACCGCAAAGCGGCTGCCCCGCTCAACAGCGACGTCACATTGGCCTTCCCGAATTCTTCTTGCGAAACCGAATGAGATCACACTCCCAATGACCGAACTGCTTGCGCCGGCGACAGTGTCCGGACGGTGGAGAATGTTGAGTTCCGGGCTGAAGCGGCGTCGTATCGAGACCCAGCAGGCGGACGCGAGCGATAGCCAAAAGCACATCGAGGGCGAAATGCGTCAACAGCGGGGCAGACCCGCCGAAGCGCCGGCTGTGCCGGCCCTTCGGCTGCGACGAGCCAACGAAAACCGCCTTTGAGCCAAGGCGCAAAACCTCCCGCGCCCCTAATGGTTTCCCGCCTCGTTGGAACTTCGAGCCGACATCAAGATTTATGGTTTGGAAGGTTGGAGGTTATTCATGACGAACTTCAACAACATCCCCGTCGCAGAATTTGCCGCCCGGCTTACAGCGATGACAGAGGACGAGGTTTTTTCTGTCATGAACGATCTGGAGGCTGCAAGCGAATCCGTTGAAGGCACGGAACGCGATGAGGTGCTGTCGCGGATTGGATTAATCGAGGAAGAAATCGGAAAGCGCTTTCCGGGTCAGTTGCTGGCGCCGTATCGGGACTGGAAAAAACGCAACCGCTGAAATGAGCCCCTGAATAAAACCATATCAGGAGACATCGAATGGCCGACGTCAGCAACACTGCGATCAGAGCGACTATCCAAACCCGAGAAGCGGCAGATCTTGCCGACGAACACTTCGTTCAACACTGCATCTCGAGGCCTGACGTCTTCATTGCGTCGGCAAGTGACATGCCGGCCGCAGGCGAGATCGAGGCCTCGGCGGATATCGCATCCAGCGACGTGGCCACCGTCCGCAGTCTCGGTGACGCCGGCGCGCTCCGTGTATCGAGGCACTGAGCATGACCGACAATCTCTCGAAATATCGTGCCAAGCGCGATTTCCAGAAGACCAGCGAACCGAGCGGTGAGGCCCACGTCAAGCCTTCCAGTCGCCGGCGGTTCGTGATCCAGAAGCACGATGCCACCCGTCTTCACTATGACCTGCGGCTCGAACTCGGCGGGGTGTTCAAGTCCTGGGCCGTGACCAAGGGCCCCTCCCTTGACCCGCACGACAAGCGGCTGGCGGTTGAGGTCGAAGATCACCCGCTCGACTATGGTGACTTCGAAGGCACGATCCCCAAGGGCCAATACGGCGGCGGTACGGTGATGTTGTGGGACCGTGGCTATTGGGAGCCGGAAGGCAGGAAGTCGCCGGAAGATGCCTTGAGGAAGGGAGACCTCAAGTTCACGCTCGAGGGCAAGCGTCTGCACGGCAGCTTCGTTCTGGTCCGGATGCGCAACGACCGCGACCGCGAAAAAAGGACCAACTGGCTGCTGATTAAGCATCACGACGATCATTCCGTCGAGGCGAACGGCGCCGCGATCCTTGAGGAAAATGCCACTTCGGTTGCCTCCGGCCGCAGCATGGAGCAGATCGCCGAAGGCAAGGGACGAAAACCGCGCCCGTTCATGATGGCGAATGCAGGTGTCGAGGCCGACGCCGTCTGGGACAGCAAGCATGGCCTCGCGGCCGACCAGCGTAAGAAGTGGTTGAAGGCTGCGACTTCTATCCCCGCCGACCTGCCGGAGTTCATTGATCCGCAGCTTTGCGATAAGCTTGACCGGCCACCGGCCGGCCATGACTGGCTGCACGAGATTAAGTTCGATGGCTACCGGATTCAGGTGCGGGTTGCTGATGGCAAGGCGACGCTGAAGACCCGCAAGGGTCTGGACTGGACAGCGAAATACCTCGAGATTGCGGAGGCTGCTTCCGTACTGCCCGATTGCATCATCGATGGCGAGATCTGCGCGCTCGATGAGAACGGCGCTCCTGATTTTGCGGCCCTGCAAGCGGCCCTGGCGGAGGGAACGACCGGCAATTTGGTCTACTTCGCCTTCGACCTGCTGTTCGACGGCGATGAGGACTTGCGGTCGATGCGATTGGTCGAGCGAAAGGAGCGGCTTCAGAGCCTGCTCAATGGGGCGACTGACGATCCCCGCATCCGCTATGTCGAACATTTCGAATCCGGCGGCGACGCGGTGCTGCGGTCCGCCTGCAAGCTGCATCTCGAGGGCGTCATCTCCAAGCAGATTGATGCGCCCTATCAATCGGGCCGCACCGAAACCTGGGCGAAGTCGAAATGCCGCGCCGGCCATGAGGTAGTTATCGGCGGTTACGCCAAAACCAACGGCAAGTTCCGGTCTCTTCTCGTCGGCGTCCACCGTGGCGAACACTTCGTCTATGTCGGTCGTGTCGGAACCGGCTACGGCGCCAGGAAAGTCGAGATGCTGCTACCGAAACTGAAGGCGATCGAGACGGCGAGATCGCCGTTTACGGGTATCGGCGCTCCGAAGAAGCAGGCCGAAGTTGTCTGGTTGAAGCCCGAGCTGGTCGCCGAAATCGAATTCGAAGGGTGGACGGCAGATGGCCTCGTCCGTCAGGCAGCGTTCAAGGGGCTGCGCGAGGACAAGCCGGCGAAGGAGGTCGAGGTCGAGAAGCCGGCATCTCCCGGTAAAACCGACACGCCCGAGCCTGCGACGGCTGCCAGCGCCAGACCCGTCCGGCGCAAAGGCGCCAAGGCAGAGGTCATGGGCGTCCTCATTTCCAACCCGGACAAGCCATTGTGGCCGGACGCTGGTGATGGCGAGCCCGTCACCAAGGAAGATCTGGCGCGCTATTACGAGGCGGTCGGCGTCTGGCTGATCGAGCACATCAAGGGCCGGCCCTGTTCGATCATTCGGGCGCCCGACGGGATCGGCGGAGAACAGTTCTTCCAGCGGCATGCGATGCCCGGCACCTCCAACCTCCTTGAGCTGGTGCAAGTCTTCGGCGACAAGAAGCCTTACCTGCAGATCGATCGGATCGAGGGGTTGGCGGCGATCGCCCAGATCGGCGGTGTCGAGCTGCATCCGTGGAATTGCGACCCCGGCAAGCTGGAAGTACCCGGCCGCCTGGTGTTTGACCTTGATCCCGGGCCCGACGTGCCGTTCTCGACCGTGGTCGCGGCCGCGCGTGAAATGCGCGCCCGGCTCGAAGAACTCGGCCTCGTCAGTTTCTGCAAGACGACCGGCGGTAAGGGACTGCATGTCGTCACGCCTCTTGCCGTCAACAAGCGCAAACCGCTGTCCTGGACCGAGGCCAAAGACTTCGCGCACGACGTCTGTCAGCAGATGGCGCGCGACAAGCCCGATCTCTATCTCCTCAAGATGACCAAGAGCCTGAGGGGCGGCAGGATCTTCCTCGACTATCTCCGCAACGATCGTATGGCGACGGCCGTTGCGCCGCTGTCACCGCGCGCGCGGCCCGGCGCCACGGTTTCGATGCCGCTGACCTGGACGCAGGTGAAATCCGATCTCGACCCGAAGCGATTTACCGTCCGCACCGTGCCGGCGCTGCTTGCGAAAACCTCGGCCTGGCAGGACTATTGCGACGGCGAGCGTCCGCTTGAGCAGGCGATCAAGCGGCTCGGAAAATCAAGTCGGTCAGCGTGATCTATGAACCGTGTTTGCCAGGGGATGTGACATGGGCATGGAACCGAAGGACACATCCGAGCCACGCCCGCGTGAGGGTGCTACCACCGACCTGCCGCATGACCGGATAACGGTCGTCCGGCTCCGACCGGGCGCTCCCCGCAAGGGTTAAGCGCCCGGTCTTTTTCAGCCGGGTGGCTTCTCGTTCATGTCGAAGACAGCGGCATTATCCTGGATCTCGCGCAGGCCCTTGAAGGATGCGTGCCGCAAATTGCCGTCATGGGTCCACCCGCGAAACTCAATCTCGGCAATCAATGTCGGCTGGGCGAACACCACGTCCTTGGCTTTGAGCGGTACGACCGGCCGCTTGGTCTTCAGCTTGTCGAGCTTGGCGCGCAGTTCTTCGGCATCCTTGGTTTTAAACCCGGTGCCAACTGAGCCGACATAGACCCAGTCATGCCCCTTGCGACCGGCGAGAAGCAGGCTGCCGATGCCGCCGCGTGCAACGGCGGACTGCTCGTAGCCGACGATCATGAAGCTTTCGCTCTGGACGCATTTGATCTTCAGCCAGTCGCCTGTACGGCCCGAGCGATAGGGCTGATCCCGATGCTTGGCAACGATGCCCTCGAGCCCAAGCGAGCAGGCATTTGCCAGAAGTGCTGCGCCATCGCCATGCATCTCCTCCGATAGCTGGATCGCGCCCGTGGCGCCGTCGAGGAAATCATCGAGCAGATGCCGGCGGACGGAAAGCTCGGTTCGTGTGAGATCGTGGCCGTCGAAATACAAAAGATCGAAAGCGAAGAACACCGACTCTGTCGACGACCGCTTCCCGCCGCGTCCGCCAAGCGAACGCTGCAACGCCCCGAAATCCGAACGCCCCTTCTCATCGAGCACGACAGCCTCGCCATCGAGAATGGCCGTTCCTGCGCCCAGCTTTCGTGCTGCCGTGGCGATCGCCGGAAAACGGTGCGTCCAGTCGTGACCGCCGCGGGTGATGATCCGAACGCCCTTGGGCTCGATGTGGATCGCCAGACGATAGCCGTCCCATTTTACCTCGAAGGCCCAATCTCGACCTTTGGGCGGCACGGTCTTCAGGAGGGCCAGGCACGGCTCGATGCGCTCGGGCATCGGATCGAACGGAAGATGGGGTTGCGCTGGATCGCGCGGCCGGGCCGGTTTCGACTTCAAAAGCTGTTCGTCCTGAAGCAGCGGCTTGGTGCGGCGGCTCATCTGCCGCCCCGCCTTTCGGCCGCGACCGATTTCTTCAGGGCGTCCATGATATTGACGACGTTGCTGGCTGGCGACGACGGCTGCGGTTTGGCCTTGCCTTTGGCCGGCTTCTTCAGCGTCTTCTTCTTGGCGGCGATGATATCGAGCAGCCGCTCCTGGACAGGGTCGGCTACCATTTTCGCACTCCAGTCCTTCGTCTGCTTTTTGATCAGTTGCTGGACCAACGGCATCATCTCGGAATCGGCTCTCCCATCGCCGATCGCCTCGAAATAGCTATCCTCATCGCGAACCTCGTCCCCATAACGCAGCGTCCAGAGCACGATACCCTTTCCGCGTGGCTCCAGCATGACGGCGCGCTCGCGCCGCGAGATCACCAGCCGGGAAATGCCGACCATGTTCTGGGCTTCCATCGCGTCGCGGATGACCGAAAATGCTTCCTCGCCGACCGGGTCGTCAGGGGAAAGATAATAGGGCGTGTCGAGCCAGATCCACTCAATGCTGTCGCGTGGCGTGAAGGTGGAAATGTCGATTGTCCTGGTGCTCTCCAACGCCACGTTCTCCAGTTCCTCGTCTTCGAGAATGATGTATTCGTCCTCGCCGCGCTGATAGCCTTTGACCTCGTCTTCTTCCTTCACCTCCTTGCCGGTGACCGAGTCGACATAATGGCTGACGACGCGGTTCTGGGTCTGGCGATTGAGGGTATGAAAACGGACCTTCTCGCTTTCGGATGTCGCCGGCATCATCTGCACTGGGCAGGTGACGAGCGAAAGTTTTAGATAGCCTTTCCAGTGAGGGCGGATGGCCATAACTCACCCTCCGATCAGCCGGCGCGACGCGCCGGCGGCGCGGCCCGCTTCGACTTCGCGGCAGTTTTTGCTGCCTTCTGGCGGCCGGCGCCGCGGTTGGCGTTGGCGGCCGCGCGCTTCGGCTTCGTCTCCTTGGCGCCCAGCCCGGCACTTTCGCGAAGCGCTTGCAGTAGATCGCTCGGCTTGGAGGCGACCGGCGCCTTCTTCTTCGGCAACGTGCGGCCCTCGATCTTAGCCTTCACCAGTTCGGCGACCGCGGCCTCGTAGCGATCATCGAACGTGCTGGCATCGAAGGTGCCCTTCTTGGTTCCGATGATGTGTTCGGCGAGCTCGAGCATTTCGCCCTCGATTTTGAGATTCGGGATTTCCTCGAATGCCTTTTCCGACGAGCGGACCTCGTAGTCGAAGTTCAGCGTCGAGGCGATCAGGCCTTTGCCATGCGCGCGAATGAGCACGGTGCGGATCCGTCGGAAGAGCACGGTCTGGGCAATTGCGGCGACCCCTTGCTTTTTCATGCCGTCCCGCAGCAGCAGGAAGGCATCCGTGCCCATCTTGTCGGGCGCGAGATAATAGGGCTTGTCGAAATAGGTCGTGTCGATCTGCGAGCAGGGAACAAAGGCCTCGATCCTGAGAGTCTTGTCGCTCTCCGGGATAGCCGCGGCGACCTCCTCGGGCTCGAGCACGACATATTGGCCATTCTCGACTTCATAGCCCTTGACCTGATCCTCACGCTCCACCGGATCGCCGGTCTCGCTGTCGATGAACTCGCGTTTAACCCGGTTGCCGGTTTTGCGATTGAGCGTGTTGAAGGCGATGCGCTCGGATGAGGAGGCGGCCGTATAGAGCGCCACCGGACAGGAGACCTCTCCGAATTTGATATAACCCTTCCAATTCGCTCTTGGACCAGCCATGACACCGACACTCCACCACAATCAAGCGATTCAAGTTATTCGGCGGCGAATCGTTCCGACTCGAAACGAATCATTTTTCAATGACTTAGCTCTGTTCGGCTGTGCGTTGTGCAAGTCCGCCTAGGTTCCTGATTCAATGCATCTTTTGGCGGCGACGCGCATTTTCTGAGTAGTACAACCTCAAGGAGACCTACCAAGAAAGGCGGGAAGCGTCGAAACGGCAACTAGGTTCGTTGGTTCGATGCGCCGCAGTTCGAAATGACCTAGGTCTTTGTTCAATGGCCATCAACGGACGAATGTGAACGGCTTGTGCGGGGTTGCCCACAATTCGGTTGACACCATTTTCTGATAGGGCAGGTCGCCCAGCCGTCGATCATGGAGAACATCACGAAGTACATCGCGACACACTGAGAACCATGTTGCCGCGAAGGCGGTCCCTTCCCAATGCTGCATTGGCTGCCTGTTTGGTCGTTCATCGCGACCTCCTCCGCTCACTTGTTCCGAACGTCCTCGAAACCGTGCGACCGCTCGTAGGTTCCATTTCGGGTGTGCGTCGCGGGACATCCACAACCAGCCGATCCACAAGCCGCCCGTTCCGGCCCGGAACTTTTGATCGGCAGACGGATTGTAGGCTCGAAGGGAACGCGCCCCATGCCTGCCTTGCGAGTATCACTCCAGGTCATCTTAATCGGTGCACTCTGCCTTGGGATTCTCAGTCTGCACGGCCCACAGGGCGCCACCGTTCATGTCGGTCGCCCTTGCCTCTCCGTCACGGAGCCTGACCATCACGATTCCGACTTTGCCTCGCCGCCGGGCTGCTCCACAAAATCTCAGTGCTGTGCGGTGCTGGTGGATTTCGTGTGTGCGGCGAAGATTCGCCCCCCACATCTTCGCAGCCCGCTTGCAGTGCAGGCTAAGGCTTTCCTGCTCGTCCGGGTGCTTCATCCGCCGCCCAAGACCAGCATTCTTCCGATCTGAAACACACGTCCTTCCGAACATGGAGAGTACAATGAACAGCTTGCTTAAGCTCATAGTCGCCGGGACAGCCATCCTTTTCGTAGCGACCGAAACGGCGTCGGCTCAGATGGCGATGCCGGACGCATGCAAATCGGCATCTTCGATGAGTGGCGACATGAAGATGCCAGGCGGCATGCAGACGGGCGAAATGGCCGAGCATCAGAAAGCGATGATGGAGTCCATGCAGAAAATGCACCCGGCCATGATGCAGGGAATGATGGCGAAGGATCCTGATGTCGCGTTCATCTGCGGGATGATCGGCCATCACATAGGCGCGATCAGTATGTCCGAGGTCGAGCTGAAATACGGTGATGACGAGCAGGCCAAGTCGATGGCCCAGAAGATCATCGACGCTCAGAAGAAGGAAATCGAGGAGATGAGCGCCTGGGTCAAGGAACACGCCAAATGAGTCCTCGATAGCTTGATCGCGAGGATGCTCAGAGAGGCATCCTCCCGTGGGTCACTGCCGGAACCTGCTGGCGGCGTCACGGGCCATCCGCGTGACGCACCAGCGTGCATAGATGGGCCCGAGGAGCGGGCCGATAATTCTGCCCGCCACCGTTGCCGGATCGTCGTAGTTGATGAATACCCGTAGCCGGGGAACCACCACCGGATCCATGGACCTCGAATCCCATCCTGTAGGCTCCGATGACAAGGAGGTCCGGCCGTCCCAGTGTCTCCCAGACCTTGCTGACCGGAGGCCGGTGTTCGACAATCACCTCCTCCACTGTGAGCTTCAGTCCGAGTACGCTTCCTCGTATCGATGCGGGATCCGACAGCGCGTCCGGCAGAATCGTCGAGCGCGTATGACATCCGTCCGCCGAGCATCATCATCGACGGCTTCCCCATGTGTGAAGCGAGGGCGGCCTGGTCATCGAGGAAGTCGAAAAGCGCCTCGGGGGAAGCAACATCGGTGACGGATTCTGCCCAGCGAACGTAGCTCATGTGATGTCCCCCGGCTCCGTCGGGTGGCTTCCACGGTCATGGCGATGCCCGCCGTGCCCATGTCCATGGAAGAGATGCATCAAAGGGCACGCAAGCAGTAGCAGGTAGGGCGTGAGACCCAACACGTGCTGCCAGTGCTCGCGAAGTACGAAGAATGCGGCAATCACTGCCAGCGAAGCGGCAAACAAAATCCATCTGCGATCCCACATCATATCCGTGCGCTCCTCAATCTCAGGGCATTGCCAATCACGCTGACGGACGAAAGCGCCATGGCGGCGGCAGCGATGATCGGCGACAGCAGCAGCCCGAAGGCGGGATAGAGCACCCCCGCCGCTACGGGTACGCCTGCGGCGTTGTAGATGAAGGCGAAGAACAGGTTCTGCCGGATGTTCGCCATGGTCGCGTGGCTGAGGCGCCGCGCGCGCACGATGCCCTGCAGATCGCCTTTGAGCAGGGTCACGCCCGCACTTTCGATCGCGACATCGGTCCCGGTTCCCATGGCGATGCCGACGTCGGCGGCGGCAAGGGCTGGGGCGTCGTTGACGCCGTCACCCGCCATGGCGACGATCCTGCCTTCCTTGCGCAGGCGGGCGACGATCTCACTCTTGTGCTCGGGCAGGACTTCCGCCTCGACCTCCGTGATCCCAAGCTTGCGGGCGACCGCACTGGCGGTAGTCTTGTTGTCGCCGGTGAGCATCACCACGCGGACCCCGTCCCTGATCAGCGCCTCCACCGCAGTCGGTGTCGTAGCCTTGATCGGATCGGCAATAGCAAATAGTCCGCCCAGGCGGCCGTCGATGGCCGCGAAGATCACGGTTGCTCCCTCGCCACGCAGGTCTTCCGCCTTCCGCGACAGCGCAGAGACGTCCACCTTCTCCTCCGACATGATCCGGTGGCTGCCGATGATGAGCCTGAAGCCGTCGACGATGCCCGTCACGCCTTTGCCGACCGGACTGTCGAAGTCTTCGGCTATCCCGAGTTTCACTCCGCGCTCGTTGGCGGCATCGACGATGGCGCTTGCGAGCGGATGTTCGCTCGGCCGTTCGAGCGTGGCGGCCAGTCGCAGCAACTCGGCTTCAGATACGTCGTTCACGGCGACGATTTCGGTGACCTTCGGCTTGCCCTCGGTCAGTGTTCCGGTCTTGTCGACCACCAGCGTGTCGACCTTCTCGAAGCGTTCGAGAGCTTCGGCGTTCTTGATCAGCACGCCGACCCCCGCACCCTTGCCGACACCGACCATGATCGACATCGGCGTGGCGAGACCGAGGGCGCAGGGGCAGGCTATGATGAGCACCGCCACGGCTGCGACCAGTCCGTGGGCGAACCGCGGCTCCGGTCCGATCATCATCCACGTCGCGAAGGCAATGACGGCAATCAGGATGACGACCGGCACGAACCAGCCGGAGACCTCGTCGGCGAGCCGCTGGATCGGGGCCCGGGAGCGCTGCGCCTCGGCGACCATGTGGACGATCCGGGACAGCATGGTGTCGTGGCCGACCTTGCCCGCCTCCATGATGAAGCCGCCCGTCCGGTTCATCGTGCCGCCGATCAGTTTTGCCCCAATCTCCTTGGTGACGGGCATCGACTCGCCGGTGATCATGGATTCATCGACCGAGCTGCGGCCTTCGAGGAGAGTACCGTCGACCGGAACCTTCTCGCCAGGGCGAACGCGCAGCTTGTCGCCAACGACGACGGCCTCAAGCTCCACATCCTCATCAGTACCATCGCGGCGTATGCGGCGGGCGGTCTTCGGCGCGAGATCAAGAAGCGCCCTGATCGCACCGCCTGTCTGCTCGCGCGCCTGCAGTTCGAGCACCTGCCCGAGCAACACCAGCACGGTGATGACGGCGGCCGCCTCGAAGTAGATCGCAACCGCTCCTTCGCTGGATCGGAATGTTCCCGGAAACAGGTCGGGGGTCACGGTTGCGACGACGCTGTAGACCCAGGCGACGCCCGTACCCATGGCGATCAGCGTAAACATGTTGAGGTGCCGGGTGACGAGCGATTGCCAGGCCCGATCGAAGAAGAGAGCGCCGGCCCAAAGGACGACCGGGGTCGCCAGAATGAGTTGGAGCCAGTTCGACGTCTGCGCGCCGAGCAGCATGTGCAGATTGGTGAGATGACCGCCCATCTCGAGCGCCAGCACGGGCAATGTCAGAACCAGCCCGATCCAGAACCGCCGCCGCATGTCGACAAGCTCCGGGCTTGGACCCATGTCGGCCGTGACGACCTCCGGCTCGAGCGTCATGCCGCAGATCGGGCAGTTGCCGGGGCCGAGTTGGCGTACCTGCGGATGCATTGGGCAAGTGTAGATCACGCCCTCCTGCTGTGGGCCCTGTTTGTCCGGGGCCTCGGAAGACGTCGCATTCTGATTGGTGGGATGATGGTGCTCGTGACCTTCATGTTGGTGGTGATGCTTATGGTCGTCCATGGGATTTTTCCATAATGGTACTCGCTTATAACGGAGATAGTGCGAGGCAGCTCTTTGTCGCGGAGGGCGGGCCCGCGTATCCTGGTTAGACGTAGGCGACGAAGGACATCATTCCCGATGCAATGTGATAGAAGTGATGGCAGTCAGCGGCCCGGATTGCTGGCGTCGAACACGACGCTCACGCTCCCCATCGGTGGCACGAGAACGGTGTCCCGCACCGCGCCGTTGAAGGCCTTTCCGCCTATGTCGACGACCTGAAAATGATACCCGTGGAGATGCATCGGGTGCGACATCATCGACATGTTGCGACTTCGACCCTTTCACCTTCGCGGATGCCGGCCGTCCGCACGATCAGAGGCGCGGCAAGCTTCGTGGGCGATGCCTTGGGACACTCCCTGCGGATGCTGTTCTTCGAAGTCGACTTCCGTTGAAAAAGAAAGCCTGGCTCCGATGCATCAGCGACAGGCTATATCGGGACGCGATACCCGGCGATGCGCTTGGGAGGAACGGCATCGCATAACTGTCGTATAATGCACAATTGCCCAAAAATAAAGCATAATCACACGTGCATAATCAGTCGGCAAGAAGCCTGCCAGGTCGCAGCCGGAGGTAGGTGAGTGATTGCAGCCGGTAATTCCATCTAACTGGGATTGTTTTTGGAATCCCGACCTAGCACAGGCGAAAGAACACTCAAGTTTGGGGCGCGCGCGGACGAAACAACCATTGCAGACAATTTGCCACCTTCACTTTGTGCTGCTCCGCCGCTCGATATCAGCGGTCACTGCGGCCGCCTCCCTACCGATCTCCCTGAGCAGGCCGGTGACCGGATTGTGGAAACCGACGAGATAAAGGCCGAGCTCGGCGGATTGGCGAGTGATGCCGCTCTTGCCGGGCCGCAATGCCGCCGGCAGGAACTTCTCGAAACCCGGCCGGTAGCCGGTGGCGAGGATGACGCTGTCGAACTCCGCGTGCCTGCCGGAAACGAAAATGGCACCGCGCTCGGTGAAACGCTTGATGTCTGGTGCCACCTTGATGTCCCCGGACTTGATCGCTCTCACCGTGCCGACATCGATGACCGGGATGCGTCCGGCGTTGACCTGCTCAAGAATGCCCTGCTGCGGCCTGGCGATGCCGTATTTTTCGAGCTTGCCCAGCGCGAGGTCGAGGATGATGGGGAACAATCTGTCGTTCACCGCTTGCGGCAGCGATTGGGTGGCGATAGCGATGTTCTGGATCGGCACGCCGAACAGCTGGCGCGGCACGATGTGGATGCCGTTTCGTACCGACAGCGTCGGGCGAGCGCCGCACTCGGCAAGGTCGAGCGCAATCTCGGCGCCGGTGTTACCCATCCCGACAACCAGCACCGACTGGCCGGTGAAGGGCGCGGCCTCGCTGTAATCAGCGCTATGCAGCCGCCTGCCCTTGAAAGCCTCGATCTCGGGCAGGCTGGGAACGAAGGGCTCAGAATTTTTGCCGCTCGCGACCACAACGTGGCGCGCGGGGAAAGTGTCCCTTTCGGTCTCGACCAGGTAGCCGCCGTCCTCGCGGCGGATGGAGTTGACTTTTTCCCCGAAGCGCGGTCGGAGCTCGAAACGCTCGGCATAGTCGTCGAGATAGGTGACCAGCTTTTCGCGCGGCACGTAGCGCGGATAGTCTTTCGGGAATGGCACGTGCGGCAGTGAGGAGGACGCCTTCACCGTATGCAGGTGCAGCCGCCGGTAATGGCGCCGCCAGGCAGGCGCGATCTCATGCGCCTTCTCAAGGATTAAGAAATCGAGCCCCGCCCGTCTTAGGCAGGCGCCGACCGCGAGGCCAGCCGGCCCGGCGCCGACAATGACGACATTGGTATCCACTCGATGCTCGCTCCCAGGATGGAGGCTATTTCGACACTGGCTCGGTGACAAGTGGACGGACGCGCCACATTAACTCGACCGTCTGCGCCGGCCAGCGGGTTTCCATGTTTTCGCCGAAGTTTTTTTTAGCGCGGCGACCGCCGCCTCGTAAGCGCCGCCTCTTTTAAGCGGTACTGATTTCCTGCGCGGCATAGTTAGTGGAGGATCATGACCGACGGCTTCTTGAGAGGTGGCCTCGCGACCAGCGCCACTTAGCCCTCGCCTTGTTCGGGATGGATGGAAGGGTCGGTGGGAATACACTTGGGGAAACTTAGGAATGTAAATTAGCGGCACGGAGACCCCCGCCACAAAAACCCATGCATAAACGACAATGGCAAGGTTGGGCATGCTCACTAGTTCCGCCTACAGGTGCGGATCTGTGCCGCACGGTGTTGGTCAGCAACCAGGAATTCACCGGCCAGCGTCGGCGTCGGCATTCGACCAGAATGACGGGGTGGCCATGGCGGCCAGCGAGGCGGTTCTGGTTCAGGCGAGCGCCGCGACCAAAGTCCACCCCGTCATGAAAATCAGGAGGAGCGAGCCGACTGTCCAGAGCTTGGCGCGCATGTCGTGAGTCTGTGCCGAATAGTAGGCCGCGAAGTGCAGTAATCTGGAGACGACATAGCCGTAGAGCAGCAGCCGCGCCAGCCACAGTGAAGGTTCGGTCAGCACGAAGAGAAAACCGGCGACCAGGAAGAAGGGGATGTTCTCCAGATCGTTCTGGTGTATGCGCCGGATACGCTCGACCCGCTCGTTGGGCTCAAGCTGCCTCGGGTCCGGATTGGGGTTGAGCGGTGTCTTGCGTAGATCCTCAGGCGAGCGGAAGCCGCCCTTTTCCCGCATCATGCGCCAGACCGTCAGCCACGACATGGCGACCGCCTTCAGGATCATCAGGCTGGCCGCGGTGGCGTAGGTCGCCAGTAGCGGATTTTCTAGGTTCGGCAAATCCATCAAGGCTCTCCGTCGCGACAGTGCTGGTCATCCAAGCCGCTTACCCGTCAGCGCTCAAGGCGGCATAAAGGGCGGTCAATGGTGGCCTGATCATCCGCGCAATGACGCGGCGTTCATCCAACTCAAGTGTACAAAAAGAGCGGCCTCCTTGGCCAATTTGTCTCTATTGTATTTGAAAATGGAACCTTCACGTCAGAGCAGGAAACGGTCGTTCGCGAAGACGTGAAAAAGAAGCCGATTGCTTCGGTCATTCTCCCAGGAGTGAAGCTGAATGTCGGCTCGACGGTTCCCGAGATAGTGGAACTGCACACGATCGACGCGCCGGACATCACCTACCGCTATGTCGTCGTTGACAACCGGCCAGTGCTGGCGGACCCAAGTACCCGCACTGTGCGGGTTCTCAACTAGCCCTGTCAACGCCGTCACTCCATTTGGGAAGGGACAGCCGCCCACCGCTCGAACCTACCGTGGCTGCAGCGGTCACACCCAAGCGGGCAGCAAGACTGGCGCCACCCGTAGCGACCTCACGCAACCACGAGATAAATAGGCACTCGTTGGCAATTCCTGCCCGCCGCGAGTGCGGGCCGACGCCCCTCGCTCCACGCCAAGCTCCCATAGGAACCGAGGGTTTACAGCTCCTTGAAGTCGGGGTTCGTCGAACAATCCGAACTGCGCCCGTATCAAAGGAACAAGGATCATATTCGCTGGTTTGAAGTTCAATGGATCGGGCTCGCGTCTGATCGAAGAGGAGGCGCAAATGATCGACGACCCAAAGGACCGCAGACCACAACAACAGGAAGGTTTCTCACCGTCCGAGGAGGGCGGTCGATACTCGGAAGGTCTTGGAAACCGCTCTGCCGGGTGCCTGGATGAAAGCCAGACGAATGAAAACTCAGCCGGTGATGAGCAAGCCAATCAAGCGAAAACAGCCGCAATGCGGGCCGTGGATGAAGAAAAGAGCGCGCTGGCCCGCCAACTGCGCGGTCTAGCAGGCGCCATGGAAAAGGTCGGATCCGAGCTTCGCCAGTCGGAACAACCGGCGCTTGGGCGGTACACGCAGCACATTGGGCAGTCGATCGGACGGTTGGCGCGCGATTGTGAAAACCGAGAACTGGGCGAAATAGCGGCTATGGCGGAAGATTTCGGGCGAAAGCAGCCTCTGGCCTTTCTCGGAATCGCAGCAATTGCTGGACTGGCGGCAAGCCGATTCCTGTCTGCCTCGGCCGAACGATCCCACATCACCCCGAATGTTGCCCAACCGAATTCCACCGCGACACACGGCAAGGAAGGCGACTGGGACTTTGAAAAGGAATTGCGCGATGCTTGACCCTCGTGATGACCGCTCCTTATCCGACCTCATGACAGGATTGGTGACAGACATAGCCGGGCTTTTTCGAAAGGAAATCGATCTCGCGAAGGCCGAGGCAGGCGAGAATCTAAATCGGGCTATCGGCAGCATCGAGACGCTTGTCGTTGGGCTTATCTTCGCAATAGCGGCCGTGGGTGTACTCTTGGGCGCGGTCGTGCAAGGGCTGGGCGCCTTCCTCATTGCGCAAGGAATGCAGGAAGCGAACGCTGATGCCCTATCAGCGGCCGTCGTCGGTCTCGTCGTGGGTCTTCTCGCATGGGTGATGATCTCGCGTAGCCTCGCCAGGCTCGGAAACCGCAGCGTGCGCTTCGACAAAACGACGGCGTCCCTCCATCGTGACCTCGAAGTGGCTAAGGAGACAGTACGATGACCGTGGACACGCATTCGCCTGCTGAGTTGCAGCGCGAGATCGAAGCCGATCGCCAAAGGATCGAAGAAAAGCTTCACGCCATCCAGGAACGGATGTCGCCTGGCGAATTGATGGATGAGTTTCTTGACTATGCGAGGAGGAGCGGAGGAGCGGAATTTCTCAAGAACCTCGGCGGCGCGATGAAGTCGAACCCCATTCCGGTAGCCCTGACGGGCATCGGCCTTGCGTGGCTGCTTGCGGATCCTGCGTCCCGTGCACCTCAAGCTTCGGCCCCCGATAACGGTGTAGACAGCTATCCACTCGCTTCCGTGAGCGGAAGTCTTCGGCGTATTGGGCCGGTCGAGGCAAGTTTTGGAGAACGATACAGCCATTTCGAAGATCAGGGAGGCAGTCGCTTTCGCGCCCGAACCGATGCGGCCGGCTACAGGGCCGGTCATTTCGTGGATCCGAGTGGCGCCGTCTATCGCGGCTTCGCCGACGCATCCGGATCACCGATCGAGGACATCCGTGATGAAACGGGAAGGTTGTTCGACGAAGCCTCCGGCTGGGGGTCGGCTACCTGGCGAGAGATGAAGGGCGCAGCAAGCGGCATTTCCGAAACGATTGCAGAAGCCGGCCGCTCGGCGGCGGACAGTGCTCGAGGTGTCCGCCAGATCGCTCAAACTCAAGGAGCACAGCTGAACGCTGCCATTCTCAAGAACTTTCGCGACCAGCCTCTCGTGGGTGGCGCGCTTGCGTTTGCGATCGGTGCAGCCATTGGAGCAGCGCTGCCTGCAACGGCGCTGGAGGATGTTACCGCCGGTGCGGCCTCGGACCGCGTGCGCGACCATCTCGCGGCTACGGCGGACGCCGCCGCCGAAGGCGCGATCGAAGGTGCCAAGGGAGCCTTGGACGAGACCCGCAGAACGACGCCAGGCGAGACGCCTGATGGATGAAGCCCGACCGGGTCATCCGGCCGGCCCATTTCGATGATGACGAGATAGGTGCTGCTGGAAGGGGCCACCGAAGAAGCGCCGAAAATTCGGACCGGCAACGCTCAGCTCGTACTGCTCACGCTCTTGCGGCAACCGTGGCCGGAGTGCACAGGCGGCCCATATATTCCTCAGATCCAATCGGGCTAGGATACCATTTCGCACCCATGGCGTTCGCAGCGGTTGCGATGATTGCATTATAACGCAGAGCTGAACGCCATCCCTGGCAGTTACATGCATGTCGTGGCACGACGAAAGGGGAGAAAGAATGCGCTTTCTCAGGGATAACGGGCTCTCCATTGTCTTGATCGCTCTGTGGCTCGCCACAGTCGCGGGAATGCTAATCACCGGATGGAGCGTTTATGCACGCGAGCTCGCCGATCACAGTTCGGCTCAGATCGGGCTGGCCGCTTACGCAAAATCTGGGCACTTCTTCTCATCGCTTTTTGAAAACTGGGAATCGGAGTTCCTGCAAATGTCGGCCTATGTGATGCTGACCGCTTTCCTGTTTCAGCGCGGCTCAGCCGAATCGAAGGACCCCGACGAGCAGGCGGAACAGGACGAAGACCCTGAACTGAAACAGGATGACAAGGAAGCTCCGTGGCCGGTTCGCGTCGGCGGTTTCGCAAAGTGGTTATATTCCTACTCATTGGGCCTTGCTCTCGGTCTCCTTTTCCTCCTGACCTTCGTCCTCCATCTCCTCTACAGCAGCGAGGCTGCAAATGCCGAAGCCTTGATGCATGGACAGCCAGCAGCCTCGGTTGCCGAGCATCTCGTCAGCGCGCAGTTCTGGTTCGAGTCTTTCCAGAACTGGCAAAGTGAGTTCCTTTCGACAGCCGTTATCGTCGTGTTCTCGATCTTTCTGAGATTCCGGGGCTCACCCGAATCGAAACCGGTCGCTGCGCCCCACGCGAAAACGGGGTGAGCAACCTCGCAAGAGCAAGATGAAGTCGTTGAGGCTGTTGCTGTAGATCGCAACGATCACCGGAACAGACGCATTCGTATAGGCGTGATTGTAATCGATCATGAGCAGAGCACCCTTCGGAAGATTAAACGCCCAGCAAAAAGCCGAAGCGATCGCTTGCCGCGCGGACTTCGCCCTCGCCCGGTTGGCCTGTTCATCACCGGTTTTGGTTGCCGTGATACAATTCGCAAGTCGGATGCATCCAAGAGGAGCCAAGCATGAGCCGAAATACCGTCCTTGGGATAATTCTTGCCGTGGTGGTCATCATCCTCATCGTCCTTCTCATACCAAAGAAGGAAACGACCCCCGAGACCGCAACACCGCCGGCGACCACGACTGAGCCGACGACATCTCAACCGTCGACGACCACGCCATCGACAACTACCCCCTCGACGACAGCACCGTCGACTGCTGAGCCGTCAACCACGACACCGTCGACTACTCAGCCGTCTACGACGCAGCCTTCAACGACGACGCCTGCTCAATAGAGCTTTCTAGGGTCGCGACCACCCTGCGCCCGGACAGCGGTCCCTGGGTGGTCGCGCTTACCCAGTCTGGACGACCCATCTGAAGAGCGCCTCGCCGGGGTACCTTGGAAGAATGATTGAAGTCGCAAGGCGCGGAGAAGCGGATATCGCGATGTTGGGCTCGAAAATCGCACAATGCATCCAATGACGCAGACTGCTGCTTCCGATCACGATGGTCCGGGCAACTCGCGGGGACCAGGCGCAACCTGATCACAAGACGCGTCGGTCCCCGCTACGTCCTCACAGAAATGCTAATCGAATGTTTCGAGGAGGTGCCGGCCCCT
Source organism: Ensifer sp. 22521 (assembly GCF_052044795.1). Classification (NCBI taxonomy): domain Bacteria; kingdom Pseudomonadati; phylum Pseudomonadota; class Alphaproteobacteria; order Hyphomicrobiales; family Rhizobiaceae; genus Ensifer; species Ensifer sp. 22521. The sequence continues at coordinate 48,187 of NZ_JBQENM010000029.1, read as the reverse complement.
GTGAACGTCGGTCGCTAAGTGCTGCAGGCCGAGAGGATAGCGCCACTGCGGTTTAAGCAAGCACGAAGCTTCGCCTCCCGATCCCAGAACCGCTTTGAAGCCGCCTCTACGAAATGGGCTCGAGCGGCACCACACCTGCGTCGCTCACAATCCCGGCCTCCGTGTGTCCGATCGCCTCCAGATGGCTGAACGCGTCCATACCCCAGTGGATAGCCGCAGCCTCGTTGACGAGGATGTCGGCGCCATCCTTGAGAGGGGAGCCGGCGAGTTGGCCGTCGGCTTTCACCGCCTTGCCGTCGGATAGCTTTACGTTGCCGATCTTCGAGGCGACGACAAACGGCACACCTCCGGCCTTTGGTGATTGCGTCTTTCGGCTTTTTTGAGCGCAGCCGCGTCCAACTGAGGATTGTATCTTTTCCGCAACGTGTTGATGGTTTTCGCCGCTGTGACCACGTTCGGTGTCAAATGTCGTCTTGTCGGCCACTTCTAGATCCTTTTCTTACGCGCCGCCAAGAACCTGACGGGAGCACTGCCGAAAGGCGGCAGCGAATGGTTTCGCGCACGCCAAATGGATTATTTGTGCGTGTCGGGAGACTCCGCCCGGCCTGTGGAGATGGAGCTGCCAGCGGCGGAAGGTGGATCGCTGGCGGGGAAGGAGCTCTTCAAACCTTCGTCGAGTTGCTCCTCCAACGTACCGGTGTCCTTGGCGCTACGGGCACTACGCAGTGATTCAACGGCCGGAGAACCTGTAGCATCACGTGTGTTGGCGCTAACGGTCTCGACCTCTCCGAACGTGGCCACTTGCACCATCAGGGCCTTCGCTTTTGCCACCGCGGCATCCACGCCGAGATCGTCAGGGCAGCTTTCCAGACGAATAGAAATCACGTCGCCACCTTCCGCGATCCATTCGACTGTCATGATGCCACCGGGGTCAGTTAAGACCTGCTGCCCGATAATGTTCATTTTAGCTGCCTCCATTGACGATCCATACAGAACCCGCCCGAGTAACGGTTGTTCCAAGACATGACCGGACGGAAAGAGGATGGCCTCGCGAAGGAGACCATCCTTTTTGCTTAAATGGGGCTAACGGTGCTTCTTTTGCTGAGCCTCAACCTTCTTGGGTGGTCACGACTTCGGAAGAAATCCGCCATTTCTTACAAGCGCGGGGTTGGCTGGTCGTCACCCTGCAATAGGAACAGCGCTAGCGCTGATATGAGCATTTCTACCACCAGCGGATTACTTCGGAGACGTCGGTCCAAAAGATACTTGGCAACCTATCCCGATAGTGCCCGCGAAGCGTAGAATCTCCTTGCGCAGGCACGGCTCCGCGACGCCCGGCCTCCCGATATTCGAACCAGACAAGTCGGCGCTCGCCTTTCTCGGGAAAATTTCTCCGCAGGCGAGCAACGTTCGTCGCATAAATATGAACCTTGCAGGAAATCTTCAGGCCAATGTCTAACTTCTTCCTGCAGACGTAGTGGCCAAGTGGAGTCCCCTGACATCTTCCTTTGACGCCGGCCCGCAACTCGCGATGAGAAGTATTTTCAGGGAATGCCCAATCCGGGCCCGGTAGAACACGGCCGCTACTGCAATCTCGGCGGACGGCGAAGCATTAACTGCACGTCGGCAAGAACCCTGTGCAGGAATTACATGGAACGTGTCTCCATTGGCACGTATCGGAGCTCAGCAGGACTAAAAGGATCGGTGGAGCCCGTCGTTAGGTTCCGCCGAATTGTTGCACCGGAACCTGAAACGAATCGACGAGTTTAACGGATAATCGTCAAATGAGGATTTTCCAATGACCGATCGTCTGACTATGCAGGACCCCCGAACGCAATATCCCTCACCACCCTTCGACCCTCAGCCGCAAGCCATGCCAGGTCTCGTTGGCAGGATGCGCCCCAAGCCCGATCATGGCGAAAAAACCTACAAAGGGGCAGGTCGGCTGAAAGGGCGCAAGGCCCTCATCACGGGGGGAGATTCCGGTATTGGACGGGCCGCAGCGATTGCGTTTGCGCGGGAGGGTGCGGACGTCGCCATATGTTTCCTGCCGGAGGAGGAACCGGACGCGAAAGAGGTTGTCGCGTTGATCGAGGCCGAGGGTAGGAAGGCCCTAGCCTTGCCAGGCGACGTGAAGGATGAAGACTGGTGCCGCGAGTTGGTGTCGCGAACACTGCGTGAACTTGGCGGGATTGACATCTTGGTGATCAATGCGGCTCGCCAACAGTTTCGCAAGGATGTGTCGCTTGTGACATCGGAGGATTTTGATGCCACGTTGAAGACCAACCTTTACGCTTTGCACTGGATTGCTCAGGCCGCCGAGCCTCATTTGCCCCCCGGAGCTTCGGTCATCACAACTGCGTCCATTCAAGCATATCAACCCTCTCCAATTCTGCTTGACTACGCCACAACCAAAGCTGGCATTGTCGCTTATACCAAGGCGCTTGCAAAGCAACTCATCAAAAAAGGTGTTCGGGCCAACGTCGTTGCCCCGGGCCCATTCTGGACGGTTTTACAGCCGAGCGGCGGTCAGCCTGACGAGAAGGTGAAGAATTTCGGGAAGGATAGCGATTTCGGCCGGCCCGGCCAGCCAGTTGAGTTAGCTCCCATCTACGTATTCCTCGCCTCTCAGGAAGCAAGTTTCGTCAATGGCGAAGTTTACGGCGCGACAGGCGGCAAAGGCGTTGACTGATGTAGAGACCACTTTCGGCGCGGCCAGCGTTCGAACAGACAATCCGGACCTGCGGGAGGGCGAATTTTGCTCGACTATCTGCGCAATGATCTAATGGCTACGGCAGTCGCCCCACTATCACCGCGAGCCCGACCCGGTGCGACGGTATCGATGCCTCTCACATGGACGCAGGTGAGGTCCGATCTCGACCCGAAGCGTTTCACCTTGCGCTCGCTGCCGGCGCTGCTTGCGAAGACCGTCGCATGTAAAGACTACTGCGACCGCGAACGGTCCCTCGAGCAGGCTATAAAGCGGCTTGCAAGGGCCAAGCCGGCAGCGTGATCTGTCATGAACAAGAAAGACGATGCCAAGCCGTCAGAAGGCGCCCGGATAGGCGCAACCACCGACCTGCCGCACGACCGCATAACCATCGAACGGTTTCGCGAGGCGTTTCCGCGGGCGCGGTGGAGCGACCGACTGAATGCCTGGTTTGTGCCAGGCCGCACGGCTGAGCGACGGATCGATCGCTGGCGTGCGGAGATGGAGGCGCAGCAAGACATTTTCGCCGACGAGAAGGGCAGGGACGCGTTCGTATTCGAGCCAATCGAAAGCCGATATCTTAACGCAGGCGCCACGGCATTGGAGATCCGCACACCTTACTCACGGTCTATCGTCAACGAGATCCGCGAGATACCTTATGCGCGATGGGATGCGGATCGCCGCCTTTGGACCGTACCCTATCGTTCGCTCTTTGAACTGCGTCAACGCTGGGCGGACATTGAAGCCGAGGCCGAGCGCAGCGAACCTGAAGCAAGGAAAGCGCGTCGAGACGCGTTGAAAGGTACGGAAGAGGAAGAGGACTCGAAGGCAAGGGCGAGGGAAAGGCGTCGCAAGCGCTACCCGATATCCTTGGGTCACAGCCCGCCCTTTGAGCGCGCGATCGCCACGCATGTTGGGGTGGTCTTCTTCACCGGGACCAACGGTGAGCTTGCGGATCCCGGAACCGTCAGCGATTTCTATTTTCCGGCCGGGGATGACGATTTGTTTGTCTGGGCTACGTGGCGGCGGGGGTCACTGGAGGAGCTTGTAAGAACCTGGCCCGAAAGAATGCCACCCACATCAGCCGACCTTAAGCGCGGGTGGTGGTTTCCGACGCTTGATGAGTTGCGACAGGCACGCCGCGAAGCCCGATCAAAGACGAAAGCCAGGCGGCGCAATAGCGAGAAGAGCCAATCCGGTGGATGACCAGCAACGGGCAGTGGAGCGATTTTGCCAGCTGTCACCTCTCGAACCATATGAACTCGAGGGCCTCTGGATGGGCCGGGGAATACCGACTGGTCATCCCTTCGACGGCGTGCTGGAGAACCTTGGCTGGTTCGGCAAACGGTTTAATTCAGATCTGCGGGCAGACGCATTGCTCTTTCGCGCAGGAGGTCGAAGGCTCCGGGCCATCGATCCGAAATGGGTACCGCTGAACCTTGCGCTTCGCTTTCATAAGTTCGGAAGAACGCGGCTTGCCCGCACGCTTTTTTCTTGGGTCCAGCGCGGCTTTCAAGCCAAAGGCCCTGTCGCATCGCTCGAAACGCTCACCTTTGAGGGTGCGGCAAGTGCGGCCCTGATCTATGACGATCAGCCGATCATCGACCATTTTCGCAGGATCGATCAAAACGCAATCATGGGACTGATGGCCATACGAAATGACGATCGCCTTTTTGCCTTTGAGCTGCAGCGAATGACCTGAAAGGTCCTCGGTTCGGGGCCTGTGGCGAAGCGAGCAAGCGCAGCGTGGAACCGCTTGGAGTTCCGGTCGTTGTAGCTTCATGACCGGCAAACTCGAAACCCATGAGCGGAAGCTGGTTGCAATTCTGCGCGCTTCCGCCAGTTTGCATTTTGCTGACGCCGACAAGGCAGACGCCGAAGTCGAGCGGGTGCTGCGCTTAGCAATCAGAGAAGCCGAAGCTGGGCGCTCCCGACTTGATAAGAAACGGTGGCTTCTCCGCATGATGCACATGCCATCGTGAGCTGAATTAACGATCAGGTCGCTCCTGGTTCGGCATCTTCCTGGGCAGTCGAATAGCAAATTCGTAAGGAACGGGAGCCATTTCATTCGCGCGCGCCTTCCCCAGGAAACGTTTCGAGCGGTCGCAAGCCGCGCAAGCGGTCAGCCGGATGCCGAACCTACAGGGCGGGCATTGGCTGCTCGAAACCCACCTCGACGAGGTCGCCGCGTTGGTTGGAGGCTTCCTCGCGCGCTTTCTCTCGGCGTAAGGTTGTCCATCGAAATTCCTCAAGTTGGTGTCCAGAGGTGTAGGAAGCGAAACGATGCAACGCGGTCCCGGTTCCCCAAACCTTGCATCGCCTGGCTACCTGTACGGATCGGGAGCAAGCCTTCCGGGCCTGGTTGGTGCCAGGGTTGAGGAATTGTGAGTGGAACAAAGGTCAGCTCAGTCTGTTCGGCGCCTACAGCGACACGAATGCCAGAGGAGAAGGCTGATGACCAAGGCTGAAACGACCCAGGATCATGACGAAATTCGACATTGGGCAGAGGCACGCAACGGGCGGCCAACCCGAGTGAAGGGCGCCGGTGAAGGTGGGATTTTACGGATTGATTTTGGCGAACAGGATGACCAACTGGAGCCGATTTCATGGGAGGAGTTTTTCAGGATATTCGACCACAACCGATTGTTTTTTTTGCACCAGGACAAAGTCGCCGACGGCAGCTTGAGCCGGTTTAACAAGTTTGTTGATCGCGCCTAGGTCAGATAAGAGCCGGCCTTTTGAACCGGGACCGGCTGTGCAGGCTTCCGCGCCCACAAATAAAAAAATCGGCCCCGAGCGGGGCCGAAGTCGAGTTTAAGGGCTGGGTAATAAACGCTTTTGTAGCCTCCCGGTTCCAGTCAAAACCTGTAGCGGAGACGCTCTTTCTCGATCTCCTCGGGAGTGTAGGGATCGAGGTTTTCGTCGAAGCGTGTCCAGCCCTGCTCGTGGTAAGCCGCGCGGCGTTGGTCAGGATCTACCCAGCTGCCCCGGCGTAGGATGGCCTGGGCGTCCGCGTATAGGCTCTCGTCAACCCGGGCGGTGACAACAGCTCCGCCGCGGCGCACGCCCTCGGCATAGACATGGGCATGTTCCTCTGGGACGCCGGATTCGGTCATCGCGCCGATCAGTCCGCCCGCAGCGCCGCCGGCGACTGCGCCAGCTGCTGCACCTGCTGCCGTTGCGGCAAGCCAGCCCGCCGCCACCACAGGACCGACGCCTGGAATGGCCATTACGCCAAGCCCGGTCAAGAGGCCCCCGATACCACCAACTGCAGCACCTAGACCTGCGCCTGTGCCTGCGCCCTCGGCAGCATTGCTATCTTTGGAGTACCAGTCACCGACATTGTTGGAAACGATACTGATATCGTCAGACGGCACGCCGCGATCCTCAAGCGCGCTCACTGCCGCGCGGGCATCGGAATAATCGTCAAAAAGTCCACTAACCGTTTTCATTGGGGTTCCTCGCTGCTGGGATTAGTTGGCGACCACGTTGCCCTGGTAGTCGACTGCGATCTGGACAGACTTTCCGTCCTTCATGGCGCTGCCTCGCCAGACGCCCTCGCTGTCGAGTTTGAGGCCGGCAACGTCGGTGTAACCGGCGTCAACGATGCGTTTCTTGGCCTGTTCTTCGGTAAAGCTGTTTGCCCCGGCGACCGGGGCGGTGGGATTGGTGGAGTCCGGCGTCGCGACGGCCGGCGTGTCACCGTTCGTAGTGGCCGGAGGCGTAGAAGTCTGCGCGAGCGCGCCAAAGGTCGATACGCCGAGGAATACCGCGGCGAGCAGCAGTTTTTTCATGATGTCTACATCCTTGTTTTCAGCCCGTGGAAGACACTACCCTCAAACTTTGCTCGAGTTGTTTGGTTCCCGAGTTTTTTACCGTTCACGCAGGGGTTTCGACTTTTCGAAAAATACGTGCCGGCCTCCTAGGGGTGGACGCGATGTTCATGTTCCACCCCATCGCCACATTCCATGATGCGGCTCTAGCGGCTGTGCTCCGGTCATGAGTCCAGGTGCTCTGGCATTTCCTTGAGCTGATCCTTCGTCCAGGTGGTGATAGCATGAACGTCGCCGTCATCGTCGCGCATGAAGTCGAGATCCGCCAACGGCACGGCGACCGGTTTTGCGCCAATCCCGACGAAGCCGCCAACATCAATGATCGCAGTGCTGCCGTGAAGGTGATCAACCGTTCCGACCTTGTCATCGTCTGCGCCGTAAACGGTCGCGCCTTCGAGGTTTGCCGGTATCAGTTCCGAAGGATCAAGGCGCACGTGATTGGTATGGTCCATCTGTTTGGTCTCCGGTTAAGTCCGAATGAAAGAACCGGCTCAGCGGTAAACAGTTCCATTGATGAAGCAGGTATCTGTCGGCCGGCCTCACAGAGGTCTCCTCTGCTGCGATCGCTCACAAGGCGATTACGGAGGTGACCCAAGTCCAAGACGAAGTCGCGCGATCTCAGCGAAACGCGAATATTTCGCTATCCGGATCCTCGTGCCCCAATATTGCTGACGACACGATCTCCGCGGCGATCTGGCTGTAGGTGATGCCGTTTCCGCCATATCCCATCACAGCATGAACGTTGTTGAGCCCTGGAACCCGACCGATGATCGGAAGCCCGTCGGCGGTCACGCCGAAGGCCGCTGCCCATTGGTAGGCTGGCTCGGCGATCGGTATTTTCAGGAGCGCCGACAACTTCGCCCGCAAGGTCTCGGATTTGGACTTGAGTTTGAGGGGGTCCTGAAATGCTGTGGGGCTTTCTTCGTCCTCACCTCCGACGATGAGCCGGCCATCCGCAGTCGAGCGGAAATAGAGGTAGGGATCAGATCCCTCCCATAGCACATAGTCCTTGAGCCAACGCGGCCTCGGATGATGTGACCTGGTTGCGAGCGCCCAGGTGGAGAAGATCCGATGCTCTTGGTTGGCCACGACATCGAGGAACTCGTAGCCGGTGCAAAAGACGACATGCCTGGCCTGTATGATTTCTCCTTTTGATGTTGCGGCGGCGTTCCAGTCATCAAGGCTGCGAATGTCGGTGATCTCAGTGTCTCCCACGATCGCTACACCGTCTGCCTGCGCCTTGCGCCATAGGCCGGCGGTTAATTGTGCGGGATTTGCGGACGCGGAGACGGCGGACACGATCGCAGCGGTCCGCTCCAGTCCAAACCTTTCGCGCAGTTGCGCGGCATTGAAAAACGTTGCTGAAATGCCAGCCTTTTTGCGTGCCTCAACCTCTGTGCCGAGCGCTCTTGCGCCATAGGCATTTCCAGCGAGATAGAGCGAATTCTTCCGCTCGAGATGGCAGTCGATCCCAAGATTGTCGACAAGCGAGGTCAGCGTTTCCACGGCCTTGGCGGAGCGTTGCCAAGCGCGCTGGGCTTTATCTTGCCCAAGCTTCGCCGTGAGCCTATGCAGCGGCACATCGATCTCATGCTGGATCATCGCGGTGCTGGCCAGAGTGCTGCCTTGCACCGGTTGCCGTCGATCGACAACGAGGATTGTCATGTTTCGTTTGGCAAGGGACAGGGCCATCAGCGCCCCTCCAATGCCGGCGCCAACAATCAGCACGTCGACGACGTTGGCAGGGATGCGCTGTTGAGCCGCGACCTGGAGCTTCCGCGTGCTTGCCCACAATGGCTGGAAGGACCGCAGGTTGCGCTTGCGCGTAATTGTCTCCAACTCGTGGCTCTCCTATGTGCATTTTACTTCGGGCAACAAGCGGCCATGATCAGCCATGAACTCTCCCCCATGCCGCGTCAGGTAGCGGAGACATGAAAAGGACATGGGCGGGGTGGTCGACTAGTCAAGGTGCTCAGTGCGGGCCGAACCCGGCAGAGCTCCGAATGAGGCACCCCACCCTAAGCCTTTGCAAATCGGGTGAGGCGCACGGGAAAAATCTCATGAGTTGCCTCGTCGGATCTCGTTTCTCGCGCGTTAAGCGATGCGGGCGACGTTGCAAGAGGTGTTTGGCATGCGGCTCTACCAATGCGATATCAGCGGGTTTCCGCTCTATTTCGACAATCATTTCAGCGTCGGGGCCAACAATGCGCCGGTCGGGTTTGTTGCAGACACATTGACGCTGCACACTCTCTTGGAAGCACGCGAGGGTTTGTGGAGCATTCCCTCACGGCCTGGCGAAACCTGGCGGTTCTGTGCCAACGCAGCCATAGACGGGAGTAACTGGTTGGTTGCGGCCGACGATCCAATTCCTCTGGCAATTCCTGCACGTTACAATCGGCTCATCCCCAACACCAATACCCCGGAGGGCCTCGCAAGGTTTCATAGAATAGGCGCGGCCCAGCGCCATCTGTTCTATTCCATTCTTCGCTTTGGCCTTCCGTGTCCCGGAAGAGACGTCGACCCGGAGGGCGGTCTGGTCTTCGACTTTCTGGAAGATGCGATCAATGAAGGCGGCGGTGTCAGCCCTGCGATGACCGGGCACCGGAGCGGTCTGATCAGTCTTCGAGCTGCCGAGGCCGATGACATCGTTCGCGAGACCGTTCGTGTTTCGATGGGAGAGCCCTACCGAACCCTGCTTGGACACTTTCGCCACGAGATCGGCCACTTTTATTTTCAGCAATTGGTGCGAAAGGGCGCTTTGCTTGAAGAGGCACGTGCTCTCTTTGGTGACGAGCGCGAAGACTACGCAGCAGCGCTCCAAAAAAGCTACGACAACGGGCCAGTTGCGGACTGGCAGGATACCTTCATTTCCGCTTACGCAAGCAGCCACCCGTCTGAAGATTTTGCCGAATGCTGGGCCCACCTGTTTCACATTGTCGATACGCTGGAGACGACAAGATCATTCGGGCTATCCATAGAGCCGTTAAGTCACCACGCCCTTGAGGTCGAGGTCGATTTCGACCCTTATCGGGCGGAGAATGCTCAGCAACTGATGGACGCCTGGGTTCCGATCAGCCTGGCCCTTAACTCCTTCCAGCGATCCATGGGCGAACGGGACATTTATCCGTTCGTTCTTTCGCCGCCGGTCATAGCCAAACTCGATTTTATCAATCGGCTGATTGCGGACGCGCGGCTTCAAACAGGTCGCCTTTAACCCGGATGCAAGTGGCGACGGGATCGGGATTTTTCTTGTCTGCGTCACCATCCCGATACCTGATCTGCAGCGCGCGGACTTTGATCAGCAGGAGGCCAGGTGTATCCACCCCTTGCGGCCTGCGTTCGAGATCGCTCACCCCAGTGCTTCTTGAACATCTCTTGGTCCTTGACGAGAGAGGCGTTCCCTTCAATTTCAATGAATGTGCCGGGCTTGCCGAGCAGGCTTGGACGGGCAGTATAGGTGAGACCAACCTGGGTTCCTGAACAATGTCGCCAAAAGCTACGGTTCGCTAAAGCCGGTGGCAAAAATCCGGGATCGCCCCGCAGGCTCGTTGCGAAAGATCAATCCAGCACGCGTCCTTGAATGCATTGGGACATAGTCGAGTGTAATCTCAACCGTTTCGACAACAGTGTTTCCGGCGGTGATCTCGCCACGCACGACGACGTCGGCGGCAGTCCGGTCGGCCGCGTTTTCGACGTCGAACATGACAAGATATCCGCCGTCCCGGCTTGCGCTGCTGATCGTCTTGACTGACAGGTCCGGCGCTCCATCGCTCTGCGTCGCAGCTTCGAAGCCGACCCACCCGATCAGGGCTATCACACCGATGGCTGAGACCGACCCGGTAAGCCATTCGATCCAGTGACCTTTGCCACTTTCGATCGAGCGGGATTTCGACGGTTTTGCCATAGATCACCTAGAGAATGAGCCGCGCTGCCGCGGCGCCGATTGCGCTTGGAAATGCAAGCACCACCGTGCTCATGATCGCCTGGGTCAGTTCGATGCCGTCCAGCCGATGAAACGTCCAGAGACAGTAGAAGCTGATCGCAAAGGCGACGGCGTAGCCGGGGAGGGTGAAGCGGATAAGGGCATGCCAAAGGGGAGTGCCTTCTTCCAGTTCGTGTCCGCCCGAAAACGACAGCGCGTAGACAAAACCATGCATCAGCACGATGGACGAAACGATAAGTGCGATTGCGTGCCAGGGTGACATCTTGAAGGAAATCAGGATCATTTCCTCGGTCGGGGCGACATTCAGTCCGAGAAACAAGGCGCCGACGGCCATCATGAAGAGCTCGCCGCCGTAGCCACTTTGCGCATCATCGTCGACGGGGTCCTGTGCGTCCTCGTCATCATCGTCGCGCCCGCCCAATTCGCTGCGACCAAGCAATGCACCGATGCTGGCCGGAACCGTCTGAATGGCGATCATGCCTGCCGCCTCGGGTAGAGCCTGCCCGATGCTCAAAACGCCTAGGGCAGACAGCACGAAGGCGCTGGCCAAGAGACCCAGGAAATAGGCAATGCTGGCATCGCGCACTGCCTCATGCCAGGTCGAAATGTTTTCAAATCCGATCCGGCGCGCCAGAATGACGAGTAAGGGGAGGTTGACGAGGAGCAACAGAAGGAGCCTTGATCGGTCGATATAGAGCCCGAGTTCCCACATCTCCATCGTCAGGAACATAGGCAGCGCAAAGAGCAGTGCGCCAGCCAATCCGCGCGCCAGGCCCTTGGAAAATCGACTGTGGTCGAAATTGACATGCGTTTGCTCGATCGCCATTCCGGTCCCCCTTTCGGCTGCCCTCTAAACGTCGACAAGCTCCGCAAGTTCCTGGTCTTGGCGGGGCGGACCCCTTTTGCGGCCGAAGCTGAAAGGATGCGGTTGCTCAGCGCGCTACGATCCGTTTTCCTGATATGGACCTTGTTCTCCAGCGAATCCAGGATGTCATCGCAGAATTCGACATCACAAAGTTTCACCAATGGTCTGAAGCCCGCCGGGTGTAAACTGATCTCCAGCAACTCGCCCCGACGATATCGAAGCCGACCAGGAACGTGCCGTCCTCAACGAGCTTCTGGTGCAGAGTTTCCGCGATTGTCAGCATCTCTTTCGGGACGTTGTTGACGAGAAGGGCGATGCGCACGGCTGCTCCTAGCTAGGGTCGGTCATTCCCGGATCGCGCCGGCTCAGCCGGCATACCAAGCCCGTGGAACATCGCACCAATCAGAGTGTTGGGTGCAGGAAAGGAGGAGGCTGGCGATGGTCTTGATCCTACCGGAGTTCGATTGCCGAGGCGGCGAGGGAGCCGACATCTCGGGCCTCGTTGCTTCTATCAAATGTGCCTTGAATGCGGAGGCATTCTTGGAGACGCGAAACCTCACATTCAGGGTGCTTGGAAACAGCGTCATTATTGAAGGGGCAGTCGATCTGCCAGGCGGCGCAGACGTTGTTCAGCGGCTTGCTGAAAGTCTCGCCGACCCCGGCCGCGTCATCGTCAGGATCAGTTGTCTGCGCGATTGAGCCGCGGCGGCTGACATTCGAGCGGCGAGTGCTGCTGGGCAGAGCCCGGCCGCCTTTGCAATGAAAGTTACCGGTCGAAGGCCTCCTCAAAAAATGGCCCCCAAGGGAGGCCATTGGAGCGATGTACGTCAAACCAGACTTCGCCGCCCTGGTTCCCACCGGCGGCGTGTGGAGGGCCAGCAAGGGAACGTTTGATCGGCGCGCCGGTTGGACGGGGCCTCAAGAGAAGGAGATACGCCATGCCCCGCGGAGATAAATCGAAGTACACCGACAAACAGGAACGCAAAGCGGACCATATCGCCGAAGGCTACGAACAACGTGGCGTGTCGGAGAAGGAGGCGGAGCGCCGTGCCTGGGCCACTGTGAACAAGGACAGCGGCGGTGGCAACAAGTCCGGTTCGGGCCGCGGCCAGCCCGACACCAACGAATCCGCGAAAAAGGGCGGGCACGTCGGCGGTCGGGCTGCCGCGGCACGCCCTAAAGCTGAGCGCTCAGCATCCGCAAAGAAGGCCGCCGCAACGCGCAAGCGAAACGAGCACAGCACCTCGCATTAGTGCCACTGGGGCTCAGCTTGCCGCAATCGTGAAGTCATCGTTGACGCAATCGTCAATAGGGATTTTGGACGCAACCGTGCGTACGGCTCTAAGGTAAGCCCCTTTCCAATCAGCCGACCCCGCAAAGCAAAACCGAATAGGCGCTCGGCTGCGTTGGTTCTCATTCATTTTTCCTCGGGCGCGATCGACGCCCCGCCTGAACCTGTGCCGAGCGAAGGTCGTGCGCGTACGAGCCAAGTCTTCCAAACGCATTTCGTTCCCGTTCGGAACCATTGCAGCTGGGCGATGTTGGGGCGGCACCACCACATCGTAAAGGAGGTTGCCATGCCAGAGAAGACGCTTGAAACGCTGTTTCATGATGGCCTGAAGGACATCTACTACGCTGAACGGCAGATCCTGAAAGCGCTGCCGAAGATGGCGCGCGCGGCGCAACTGCCGGACAGCAAGGCAGCGTTCGAAAAGCACCGGGACGAAACCGAAGTCCATGTGGAACGCTTGCAACAGGTCTTTGAAATTTTCGGCAAGCGCGCCCAGGGAAAGACCTGCGAGGCCATTGAGGGAATTATTGCAGAGGGCGAGGAGATCATGGAGGAATTCAAGGGGAGCCCCGCACTTGATGCTGGCCTTATCTCGTCGGCCCAGGCGGTCGAGCACTACGAAATTTCTCGCTATGGCACGCTGAAGACCTGGGCTAAGCAGCTCGGGCTGCAAGAGGCGGTATCGCTCCTCGATCAGACCCTGCAGGAAGAAGGCGCCACCGACAAGGCCCTTAGCAAGCTTGCGGTGACGGCAGCGAACATCAAGGCTGCCGCCTGATGGCGTTTGGATGCTTGAGGGCGCCGTCGCCTCCAAGCGTCCATGCCGCTTCTTCGAATGTCAGTTTCAACTCTGTAGACCGCTAAGGCGTAGTGATGAAGCGCGTGGTCCTATGAGGTCATCGAAAGTGACGAACAAGCGCGACCTCGCAACGAATTTCAGGACGAAGATGGCTTCCGGCAAGAAGAGGAGCGACGACGCCGCGAATAGATTGGCGACGGACCCCACGGGCGATCACGTTGGTGCCGGGTACGCGGAAATCGACGATATACCGGATCGTCTGCTGATAGTCGCAAACAGGCTGCAAAAAGCCCTCGATTCGCGTCGAGTTGTGGCCAATGCCCAACGCCCAAGCTTCAAGGGGGTTCGAGGCGACCAGTGAAGCGGATCGAGGATGAGAAATGATACGGGACTTGCAGCAACTGCGGGTACTGGTTTGCCGAGCATGAATTCATCGTCGCAAACGATATTTCGCCCCGGGCGACACCACCGATTTCGTTCACCCACAAGACGGGGCGAAACGGTTATGCTGGATTGTGGTATCCTGATCCGAAGTATTGTCCGTTCTGTTTAACGAAGCGGCCGGGGCAATTTCAGGGAATCGGAACGCCGCTCATCCGGTAGGCAAGCTCGTCGCGCGCTCGGCTGAGCCTGCTCTTGATGGTGCCGACTGCACAGTCGCAGATGTCGGCGGCTTCCTTAAGCTCAGACCATATCCAGCAACGAGGATCAGCACCTGGCGATGGTCGGGCGCCATGGTGTCGAGCGCGCTGCGCAGTTCGACGGTCAAGACGCACCAGTCCTGCCGTGCCGGCATCGGGATCGGCAGCTCGGCGCAGTTAACGAGGCCCGTCGACGCAGCTTGTACTGAGTCCGGAAAGCGTTGTGCATGATGGTGAAAAGCCAGGACTTGATATTGGTTCCCGGTAGATGCGCGCAAAGGCCCTAAGCGCCGGAATGAGATCAACAACCTGGCTCCCCAGCGGCCGAGACCGCTGGACCGTTTTCGGGCATTGCTAACTGCCTTTCGCACCCGCTACAGTGCAGCGGGCGGAAGTGACAGGGCGCCCTTGCGTCCCGCATTCAGCGGACAACTGCCATCGGCCGTGACGGTTGTTCCGCCGACACCGCGCCCGTGGGGTAGGCGAGAGACGGGGCTTCATGCGGGAGGCGCGGGTGCCCGCCGCAGAATTAGGCTTTCGCATTGAGCGTCATCTCGACCATCGTCGGGCGAAAGCCCGCTGCAGCAAACAGCCGCTGAGCAGCTTCGTTTCGGTGCGCTGTGGAGAGCACGACAAGGTCTGCGCCTCGCCCTTGCAGCTCTGCGATAACCGCGTCGAGCAGCATCCGGCCGACGCCCTGATTGCGCTTCTCCGGATCTACGAAAAGATCATGAACGACGCCTGCTGGTCGTCGAAGCGCCATATAGTCATACCCCTCGAGCGCGGCATACGCGTAACCAACGATCATTTCTTCCTGCTCTGCGGCGAGGACTACAACATCAGGCTTTTCAAGCTGGCTTCGCAGCCACCTGGCATAGGAAGCCTTCGTACCGGTTCCCGTCGCGATGAAGCGATTGGGATCCCATTGATGATGAAGCGCCATCAGGTCGGACCCGTACTTGCCGAGCACAGGCACATCTTCATCGCGGGCAGCTCTGATCGTAATCGTTGTTGGCATTTTGCGGCATGATCCATCGATGATGGGTTCGTTGAGACAGCCGGCTTTACCGCCTCGGCATGTATTACCTCCGGCCGAGCGCGAGCTCCGCTACTGGGCGCACAAGCTGGCTCGACGTCCTGTGCCCTATGGCGAACCTCCCGGTGGCAGCGATGACATTGAGGCGATGCTGATTTTCCTCTGTTCCAACGGCCGCCTGCAATCAACGAAAATCGACCGCCTGGAACAAGCCTACTGGGAAGATCAGGAACACGTGCACGAAGTCGGGTAAATTCGCACGCCATAACCGGGGGCGGAGCGGATCGTGGTGCAACGGGCGCCAATGCCGGGGGCTCGATGACTAGGAGCCCCCGCTTTCCTGCTCGTCGGTGCGCTGCGGTTGTCAGATTAATGGCTTGTGGCTGTGAGGTCCCGAGCGCGCATGATAATGAGCCGCAATCGCTGACGTTGCCATGCCAACCTCCAAGCACGCGCCGATGAAGGCCTCGCGCGCGACTGCAGATGGAACCGAGTGGTTCAACGCACCCCGGCACGTCACGACGGCTCGTTCATAGCCTTGCCCGTGCCGTATCGGCCATTCATGTTCTAGAAAATCCAGTGCGTCGTAGACGGATGCGAATATGCGGTTCGTTCCTGACTGTAAGCGAACAGATAATGGAACCGCCCAAACTACCTCAGGAAGGCGCATGATGTCCCCCCGTATTGCCTAACGGTTTGAAAAAATTAAAATAAACTATAAATGGAACTATACAGCGAGAAGCCCCGCCCATCAACGTTGATACGGTAGTCATCTCGGGTGGGCAGGGCTAGTACATTCGCCGTACGGATTGCGAGAACGCGGTGAGAACCTAGTCCCGGCCTCCGGCCATGGCTATCGCGAGGTGTCCGCGGTAGACTTCGGAACAACGACGATGGAGCTTGTCTGATCGCTGCAGCGCAAACCGCCTTCGACCCGCAGGTAGGCAGAGATCAGGAATACTGCGCGCTTTTGTGGCAGGCACCGAGCATCAAGAGATCCGGGGTTATCATTTGAACAGGCTGATATATTAGCAACGCCGTACCGGAATTGCCGAAAGCGACCTTCCTTGCGGGGGGCTTTGTTCGTATCTGAGTGCATCGGCTTGGGCCGATGGAGTTTCTTCCCCGCGTTCAGAGACCATCTGGATGCGAACCTTGCCCCGCCTTCCCCGGCGGGGCTTTCTTTTCAATTTCCGCTTGGCGATTGTCGGAGCGCGAAGATTTTCGCCTCGGTCGGCAGCGCCAAGGCGCGAGGAACCTGATCAACCGCGAGGCGTGAAAAAGTATGAGAAAGCTGGTCGCAGGGAAGCTCCATGGCATTTACGTCACCGAGGCGAACCTCAACTATCATGGGTCGATCACTCTTGACCCGGATCACTGTGAGGAGGCCGGCATCTTGCCGATGGAGTTCGTCGAGATCTGGAACAAGAATTCCGGAGCGCGTATCTCACGTCATCCTGGGTGAACGCGGATCCAGGTGCTGCATCCTCAATGGTGCGGTCGCACGGACCTGCCAGCCCGGCGACCAGATCATCATATGCAACTCGGTCTACCTCGAGGAAGGCCGGCTTACCTTGTTGAAGCCGAAGGTGCTGACCTTCGACGAAAACAACCAAGTGCAAGATCGCCTCAGCTACTCGGTTGGGGTCGATGCGTCTGGCAAGTATACCTTCGAAATCCTTGACGTTGCCCATACCGCTCATGGTGTCCGGCAGCTGATGGTCGCCGAGAGTCCGCAGCATGTTACGGTCGCTGGCGCGGCCGGCCCTTTGCGTCTTCGTCAAAGCGCTAATGAGAACTGCGGCGCGCTTTCGAGTTTGGCTGGTTCAAGCGACGACAGGATCACGCCCAGCAACCGGATGCCTTTCGGAGCAGGGAAGAGCGGAGACAACAGCATCGTCATGACCGCGGCAAGCTCGGTGGCACTGGCGATCGGTGTTGCAGTTGTCTTGCTCCTGGTGACCTGCGTGAAATCCGCCCATTTCACCTTGAGCGTTGCGGTCTTGGCGCGGATGCCGCTCGCCTCGCAATAGCGCCAGACCTTTTCGATCAGCGGTTCGAGGCCCGCCTGGGCGGTTTCAAAATCATGGACGTCCACGGAGAACGTGTCTTCCGCACCGACGGACTTGCGCACCCGGTCGGCCTTCACCTGGCGCTCGTCGATACCGCGGGCGATCCAGTAGAAATAGGGTCCTGATTTGCCGAAGTGCTGTTGCAGGAAGGCGATATCGTGGGCCTTCAGGTCGGCACCCGTTTCAATCCCGAGTTTGTGCATGCGCTCGGCGGTTGCCGGGCCGACGCCATGGAACTTCTTGACGGGCAGCGCCTCGACGAAAGCCGGACCGTTCTTCGGGGTGATGACGAAGAGGCCGTCCGGTTTCCTCTGGTCGGACGCCATTTTGGCGAGGAACTTGTTGTAGGAAACGCCGGCCGAAGCGGTCAGGCCTGTCCTTGCCTTGATCTTTGCGCGGATCTCCTCGGCGATCTCGGTCGCAACTTCCATTCCCTTGAGGTTCTCGGTAACGTCAAGATAGGCCTCGTCGAGCGAGAGCGGTTCGATCAGGGGCGTGTACTCGGCAAAGACCGCGTGGATCTGCTCAGACACCGCGCGATAGGCATCAAAGCGCGGCCTCACGAAAATCAGCTCCGGGCATTTCCGCTTGGCAGTGACTGACGGCATGGCCGAATGGACGCCGTATTTGCGCGCCTCATAGCTTGCGGCTGCCACGACGCCGCGGGCCTCGCCAAAGCCAACGGCGATCGGAAGCCCGCGAAGCTCGGGATTGTCCCGTTGCTCCACCGAAGCGTAGAAGGCATCCATATCGACGTGGATGATCTTGCGCAACTGCCTGAGTGTGTCTGTCACGGCTCGCTCACAGCAATAGTTCCTCGCCCGGCGATGGCGCAGGCGGCTCGACGACAACGAGCATGTTGCCAGGAAGCGGCCGCTGCAGGTGCTTCACCTCGTCCCAGGATCCCGTGAGCCACAAGTCGACCTCTTCAGGTGTGGTCAGGATCACCGGCATGGCCTTTTGATGGATCGGCGCGACGATCTCATTTGGGGATGTGGTGAGGAAGCCGAAGAGCTCGTATTCGCGCTCACCATCGCGCACACGCCTGACACCCTTCCATGGTGTCCAGAAGCCGGCGAAGAACATCAGCGGTCGCTCGTTGTTGCCGGCAAACCAGGCGTTCGGGATTTTCCCGCCGGGATCTTTGCTTGCCGGATCCGGCTCGGCAAAGGAGGTGACGGGCACGACGCAGCGACTGGTCGGCCCAAGCCAGCGTCTCCAGTGCGGAGAGGTGACGTTTCGGATGTTGGTAACACCAGGATCGTAGTTCTTCACGAAAGCCGGCGGCGAGGGCATGCCCCAGGTAACACGCGTAATCTCGCGTTGACCGTCGTCGCCGACGCGAACAACTGGCGCCTGGTACCCAGGATAAACGTCATAGGATGGCTGGTTCCAACCGGCCTTGTCGCGGAAGGCCTTGGTGAATGCGATCACGGCATCGCGTGTCGTCGTGATATTGTAGAGATTGCACAAGGCCTTGGATCCTCCGCTTTTCTTCTCCCGGTCTTTCATACCTGCGTTCGCGCGCCTCTGTCGCCGTTCCCCGGCGGCCGACGCATTCCGTTTGCGCGAGGCCGCGTATCCGCGTTGGCGTTTGGATAACAATCAACAGGCTCTTTTTCCGAAGGTCGTTGACACGCAACGCAAATAAGAACAAATACAGAACATATCAACAGGAAGCGCTAATGCATAGCCCTGAGGAGTCGTTCCTTCCAATATGCCCCGTCCAGTCGACAACATCGTCGTCTCAGAACTTCGCGAGCGCATCCAGCGCCTCGAAGGCACAAGCGGCCGTGGACGCCAGGTCCTTTCGTTTGGTGTTGCCGAGATTGATCGGCGCTTGCCGGGCGACGGGCTTGCACTCGGTTCGTTGCATGAGGTCGCGGGCGGCGGCAACGGTGCGATCGACGGCGCGGCGGCCGCACTCTTTTCGGCGGGTATTGCTGCACCTCGAAGGGCAAGGTGCTCTGGTGCGTGACGCGGCCCGATCTCTTCGCACCGGCGCTGGCCCGGGTGGGGCTGGCGCCAAGCCGCGTCATCTATGTGGAGGCCGGCGACGAAAAGGCGCTTCTCTCCTGCAGAAGAGGGCCTTCGCCACGGCGGACTGGGGGCCGTCGTTGGCGAGCTCGCACGTCTTCCGATGACCGCCTCGCGCCGCCTGCAGCTTGCGGCCGAAAGTTCCGGCACGATGGGCATCGCGATCCGCCGCTGGCGGCGCCAGGCCGAGGCCTCGGATTTCGGACAGCCGACGGCATCGGTCACGCGCTGGCGGGTGTCCGTCCTGCCGTCCGCCCCTTTGCCGGTTCCAGGCGTCGGCCGCGCGCGTTGGCTCGTCGAGCTCATCCGCTGCCGCGCCGGCGAAAGTGCCGATTTCGAAGTGGAGGCCCCAGATGCCAAGGGTCGTATCGCTCTTCCTTCCGAGCTGGTCCACGGATCGCCTGAGGCGCAAGCTTGGTGACGCTAAGGCCGCCCTCATTTTTTCTTTCCGAGCCCTTGAAACTGAACTTTTGCCAAACCAAATCGCTTATCGCCAGCCGCTAGAATCAGGGCTGGACTTGCTGGAAGTGTCATCTTTCGGCGCTTTCAATATCCATGTTGCTCAAGGAGGATATGGCTATGGCAACAACTTACGACTACGCACCGCTTTTCCGATCGACCGTCGGGTTCGACCGGCTCTTCAGTCTGCTCGAAAACGCCCAGCGGGCCCGTTCGATGAGCGATTGGCCGCCCTACGACATCGTCAAGACCGGTGACGATAGCTATCGGATCTCGATTGCGGTCGCCGGTTTTACGCGAGACGATCTCGACATCACGTTTCAAACCAACCTTCTGACGGTCGTTGGCAAGGAGCAGGAATCCTCGTCAGAAGCCTATCTGCACCGCGGGATCGCCGGGAGACCGTTCGAACACCGGTTCGAGCTTGCCGACCACGTGCGGGTGATCGGCGCTGACCTGAACAACGGTCTCCTGGAGATCGATCTCCTGCGGGAAATCCCGGAAGAGATGAAGCCACGCAAAATCGCGATCGAAAGTGCTACGGTGTTCGAACAGTCACCAACTCCGACGCAAATCGAAGCACCGAATGCCGCATAAGTGATCTCGACGAACTGGGCGCCGTTCGCCTGGCGCCCATTTAGAACCCGGGTTGGAAAGGTAGGCTGCCGTTATGCACCCCCCACCAGCGAAGATGGCATCTTCGACATGGAGCCTCGAGATGGAACAACTGGGTAAACAAGTGGCTCCCGACACCACAATTCAAATCACACCACCCAAGCATTACAACTGGAGCGCGCCGGATATGGTCACCTGCCTCTGTTGTCGAAAGAAGCGCCCGGCCACGAGCATGGATGCAGATGGCTGTGGCATCTGTGAAGAGTGCCTGGCGCCCTGACGACGGTGCAACACGCGGTCGTCTCCATCGCAAGTCGTTCGCTCGACAAGCGGGCTTCGCGCTGGCGGCGTCGTTCGTCGAACCCTGCAAGCAATGCGATGTCGTGTTTCGAAGATCGCTCTTGAAAAGTGGGTCGGCGTTTGCCGTTTCCCTGATCGATCGCGGGCACTATCTCACAGATTTAGCAGCTTGTTGCTGGCCAAGTACTCGCGCCAATGCCGATCCTTTAGATCGCGGCGCGATCCCCATACTGATGTCGAAGAATTCCCAATACAGAACTTCGGCCTCTGAGATCATGGCCTTCAGGTCGGCCACGGTAGCGACCTTCCGGCGGTGGCCAGACGGTGTAGACTTTCAAACTCACGTCGCCGACGGCGACAGGGTTCGCATGAGCGTGGACACGCGTACACCGAACAAATGTAGCCACGGCTGGATCTAAGGAACCTCACTGTCGATACTTGCACTGTTGGAGAGAGCCTGATCTCCGAAGGCCGGACGGTTTGGTTTGCGAAGCCTTGCCCGTGATGCAGGTGACACGCTCGGGAATGAGAAACGAGCTGACAGCAGAGCTCAGGGAATGGCGGAATCCACGGCAACAACGCACGACTACGCACCGCTTTCGTTCGACTGTCGGCTTCGACCGGCTCTTTCAATCTGCTCGAAAACGCCCAGCGCCCGGACCGCATGGTGACCACGGTCTCAATGACGGAGGAGCCTGTTTCCTTGCGTCGGTCGGGCGCTCTCGATCTCGACTTCGCGACCGCTGGCTCAGCCGTCGTTCGCACGAAATCCCGACAAGCAAAACCGCAGCCCCGGGTCCTTGGGGCTGCGGTCCTGCGCGCCAGTTGTGAGGTGCAGGGACAATGGCGACGACCACAGATTGCAGGTGCCGAAGTTAATTTAGTGTTGCGTCATGGATACGGATTTTCATCCGTGAAATCGTTCAAAGCCGCACGTCGGTCGGGTCCTCATTTATCGCCAGTAGCCCCGCCCGCTATTGACAGATGACCTTCCCAAAACATAGCCGATGGTGAAGGCGAGGGCGCCAATAATCACTCCCAGAGTGGTGGCGGTGTGAGGATGTTCTGCTGCTGCGGTCGCCACCGCGCTTGTCTCTCGCCTCACTGCTTCAGTGGCTGTTTGGGCAGCCTTACGGACGCCGGCGAGAGGTTCATCGGGTGTGCCGGTGAAGCCCGCTTTTAAATCGTCGTCTTTGGCCATGCTTGTATCTCCTGTCGGGTGCGCAAGACAAACGGATGACGGCGCCATCGGTTCCGAAGCGCCACCTATCCAGGGTCTCTGTCCGGTGTTCTCGCGGAACCAAACAATTTTCCGGTTGTCAGCGGTCATATCGTGGAGGGTGTCATGGCCAGAAGAGCATCCCGAAGAAGGTTGCTGGTTACAAAGTCCCCAAACCTTTCCGGAAGTCGGGAGTCGTAAAAGGGCTTCTGGCAAGCGATATCGGTAGGAATGTGCTGCCAAAGCCCTGAAGGCCGCAGCGGCCGCCGTGCTTGTCGAGGAACAAGGCGACATAGCCGATGCCGCCGGCAAGGGCGCCCGCTGGAGCAAACGGGCACTGGGGATTGCCGGGAGTGCTGTCAGCCACGCGACGGAGGCGGCGATCGACGTTATCCGGAAGTCTGCGCGAGATGTACTTCCAGAGAAGCTGAGACCGGATGCCAAAGAACGCCTTCGCCAAGGCGCGGTTCATTAGAAGCCGCGCCGGCCCACCAAGAAGCAAGCGGCGCGGGACATGGAACGATATCTGACAGGTCGGCTCGGGCGGCACGGCATGGAAAAGGCGGCTGCGGCCGGAGTGGCCTTCGCGGCCCTCTCGGCTCGCCGCGAAAGTCGGTTAGAGCTTCATGCTGCAGGCGTCGTTTGCGCAAACGCAGCGGCGGTTACAGCGCTCAACAGCGCCGCCGCAACGATGGTCATGGGGGTTCATGAACGTGGCCTCTGCTTGTAAATCGGATTGATCCCGCTCTCGAACCCTGAGGGTGCGATTTGGTTCCGGCGCAGAGGCACTCGGGGATCATCGAACGGGATTACCACTCAATCGCGCTTGAACGCAACTTGGCCTTCGACCTCCAGTATGGGGCGCTGTAGCCTGTCTGAGCGTCATCCGATGTGCCGACTTGTTAACGAAAAATATAAGCATATTCTAATTAACGATCGTCTGCCGCAGTCTCGCCGGCTGCGGATGTCGCTTGGGCGATCAGCCGTCCTGACTGAGCCTCCGACCAATTTGGCGGAGGCTCTTTTCAGGGATCGAGGGCGGCACGTGTCTCGGGTGGCGCCCTCGCCCGCGCGCGAACGCAATCTCCGACAGCGGGACGTCCACCGTCATATCATTCCAAACTCGCAGCCGTGTCGACCATAGTCTGGCTTGCCGGGACAACCAGTTCAACCAGCGGGCGTTTCAACAAGTCTCTCGTGGTGGCGCGAACTCGAACGGCGCGAGTTTCGGTACTCGCCGGCGACCGTCAGCAGCCTTCCTTTTAGACATGAAACCCGAAACCAAAGCATCGCTGAGAATTTATCCTCAGGCGGATCTTGGCGATCGCTTGGCAGGTGAGGTGGAAGATTTTCATCTTCCAGGATTTTGTTTCTCTCCCGCGCTTCTGCCGTCAGAGCTCCTCGATCGTTCCTCGAAGCGTTCTTCCCCTTTGGCCAAGGGACTTCCTTTCTGGCATTCGATCCGTCGCTCTTCTCTTTCAGCGCTCTCTTGCAAGCCCCGCGCTGACTCGCGGCCCTCAAACGCCGGTCCCTTTGCTGTTTCAGTGGAGGCAGGATCGGAAGACACCGTTTGCCTGGGGTCCGGGCTAAGTTCAGGCCCTTCTGCATTCGAGCTCGCGACCGCATTGCCCGACCGAATACCATTCAAAGCCGCGCGTATCTCGTCTTCATCCCATCCGGCCTGGACCGCGGCAGTGATCAAATCGGTGTCGAAATCTCGCAAAGCACCTGTCGGGTCGTGAGTTGAAAGTGTGGACGAAACGCACTGGTAGCAGTCGGCAAGCCGCTCCGCAGTACCTTTCTGGGTTCTGGGGGATGCAACATATGTCATGATCTTGCCTCGCCTCGGGCTCATTTCTGCAGGAGCGATCGTACAGCTGAAGCACTAACGCCTGCTTTGTTGTTACTGCCGTGCAAACTTCCGGTCCTGCGAAATGTTCCTCAGCCGGCAGCTTCCCACCGGAGATCGGGGCGCGGGATTTTCACTTGGTGCCCGCGGACAGCCGCTTAGACAACGCCGCCAGGACAATCCATGGCCGAACCTACCCTGCATCATCTCTATCGCGGTCTTAGCTCTGAGCCCGACTCTTCCGCTGCCCGCCTCTCGAAGGCGCTAAGGGATGTAGCGTCCGTGAACGTTGTTTGGCAATGGACACATCCTCAACTCTCCGATCGCTGTCGAGCCGGGCTTTCCGCCGCGCCGATTTGCGAAAGGCCCTCAGGCCGGCCACTCGAGGGAAGGGAACTTTCCGTTCAAACTAATGTCTCTGACTCAACGACGAAAGAGATGACGATGTCCAACAATGCGAAATATGGTGACGAGGTGAAGTCCACCGGCGAAAGCCACACGGAATTTGGCAGATCGGTGGAAAGCAAGGCTCAAATTGCCGACGCATGCCGAGCCTCAAGCGATTCTGGCGCTGAAACACTGAACGTCTACCGCTTGGTGCCGATCGCCGCAAAATCCGATCCTCGATGGCAGAGCGCACTTAACCAGGGCGAAGTTGTGGTCGCTGCCCGCACGTCTGGGGACGCCCGCATCGTCGCGTCCGCGTGCGAACTCGACTATATGGAGGTCGACGCCGCCCCTGCCGAAGGTGTCAGCACCTCGGATGCGAGCGCGTTTCGGGACGAAAAACTATACACGGTCATCGAAGTCGAACATGCAAAAGCAGGACTGGTACGCGGCCTGTTGGAAGGTGAGATATCGGTCGTCACGATCAAGCCGGTGCAGATCTGACTATAACAAGGCTCGATCTTGTCAACGTGTCTCTGGGCCAATTGCGGGATCACGTGCGTGGTGAGATGCAGATGACAGCAATGTCGACGTCGAAGGACGAAGGCGGTAACCGCGCTGCGAATATGCGCTCCCCCCTGTTTCAGCGCGTTTATTGGTGCACGAGCCAGCGACTGAACGATATCGGGAACACGATTCTGTTTTGGCGATTTGGAGACGTTCGAGAAGGAGAACGTCATGGCAGAGGATCGTTGGGAACGCGAGGAACGGTACGGACGCGATATAGAGAAGGCAGGGGGCAAACAACCGGCACCCTGGAATGAAAGTGTCGTGATCTGTCTGCCCGATGCACACCACCACTTGTTGGTTGGATCGGCCAGTCAAGCGGCAGCGGTTTTGCAGAACAATTGGACTGGATCCAAGTCCGATCCCGCATATCAGGCGGCTTTGACCGCCTGTCTCGAAGCTGTCAATGGTGATTTGCCTGGTTACATGGCCCGGTTGGCGTTCGAGAAAGCCGCCCGTGATGCAGGGGTTTTGCGCTGAAGCCAGCAACGATTGGTGGAAATGGTCGTTAGCAGGCTTTCTAATGATGCTCTTGCACAGCCGCTGACGCCGCGGGAGGCCATCTGGGGTCTTCCACGGTGGCTACTGGTTGACATTGTTTGTTTGACGAAGCCTCCCGCAAAAACCGCCGAGGAACGGCAAGCGAACGCCGCATTGGGACGATGCCCAGGCGGCACGCGTTAGCTATGATTCCGTCTCGCCTGATCGCCAAGTGGGTGCGAAGCCCGCAAATCTGCTCCACTGGCAAAGGAGCCGGCCCAAACGTTGAAGGGACTCGCGCAAGGGGCCGATTTCGTCGAACTCATGCTAATCCATCCTTTGTTCGGGAACACCCCGGTTTGCGTTCGGAATTGTTTCGAGCACTAATCTATTTCAACCAACAGGACATGTTGCTGGTCGAGGACTTGAATGCCAATCATAGAAATGGGTCCTGGGGAGGCCGTTTCTTGGTGCAATCGATGAGATGCCTACGCCGTCGCACCTGGTTCCTCCATAGTAACGTCTACGCGTTCGTTTCCTTCTCCAAGAAAATGAACAGTTACCATTCCCGAGTCTCGGCTAATTATAGTGCCAATATGTTGCATACCTCTACCTCCATAATATATCTGCAGAACTGCAGCTTTGAGCCGATATTCCCGCCTTGGCGAAATCACCGGGGTTACCTCGCTGAGGGACGAGGCGGCCCCCAGTCCTTTTTGTAGCCGCCAGTCCATCAGGCTCGCTGACCTCGAAGACGTTCCTCGATACAGCGGTGTAATTGCGCTAAAATGACATATGCAGGGGTGACGCAACGTCCGCGCACGGACGTTCGTGATGAAACGCCATCGTGCAACAACGGACAGGCGTGCCATGGAAAGAAACTCAATTGTTAGGAGTGACGGTACGGGGCACGCAGGGACGGCGATCGACCATGCGCGCGAGCGCGATCTCATCGCTACGCAGAACATTCCCGTCGTCGGCATTGGCGCGTCGGCCGGCGGGCTCGAGGCGCTGGTAAGCTTCTTCGACGCCATGCCGGCCGGCAGCGAATGCGCATTCGTCGTGGTGATGCATCTCGACCCGAACCGCGAAAGCGAAATCGCCCGCATTCTGGGCAGCCACACTAAAATGTCGGTGGTGCAGGTCGAGGACGCTCTGGCGCTCGCACCCAACCACGTTTACGTCATCGCTCCCGAAACTGATCTCAAACTGGAAGCGGGTGGATTGAAAGTGTCGCGGCCGGCAGAGCCTCGCGGGCAGCGGCATCCGATCGACGTGCTGTTCGGCTCGATCGCGGCAGAACGCCGCGAGCGCTCGGTTGGGATCGTGCTTTCGGGGACCGGAAGCGACGGCACCCAAGGCCTGAAGGAGATCCGGGCCGAAGGAGGAATGAGCATCGTTCAGGCGCCGGAGACGGCCAAATTCGATGGCATGCCCCGAAGCGCCATCACGGCCGGTCTTGCCGATCACGTGCTGGCGCCGGACAAGATGCCGGCAACCCTGATCGCCTATGTCAACCATGGCTACGTTTCCGACCCCGCCGGGCGGGAGCCCGATCGTGTGAACGGGGAGGCGATCATCGAGCAGATTCTGGAGGTCGTGCGTGCTCGAAACGGGCACGATCTCGGCAGCTACAAGCGCAACACGCTGCGGCGGCGCATCCATCGCCGCATGGGGCTCCGGAACATCGCCACGACCGTGCGCTATCTCGAGCATCTCGGAGGCAATCCGGAGGAGGCGGCCGCTTTGGCGTCGGACCTGATGATCAGCGTGACCGAGTTCTTCCGCGATCCGGAAGCATGGACGGCGCTCGCCAGCCTTGTGATCGCGCCACTCGTTGCAGAACGCGAGAGCGGCAATGAGATCCGCGTCTGGGTTCCGGCCTGCGCCACGGGAGAAGAGGCCTATTCCACCGCCATGTTGATAACCGAGGAGGCGGAGGCTGCCGGAAAGCGGTTTGACCTGAAAGTCTTCGCTACGGACGCACTGGAAGACAATCTGCGCAAGGCCCGTGACGGCATTTATCCGGTGGCCGCACTCGCGGACTTTCCGCACGACCGTATCCGTCGCTTCTTCGAAAAGCTTGACGGCTCCTTCCAGGTCAGGAAGGAGCTTCGCGACACTGTCGTGTTCGCGGCACACAACGTGCTTCACGATCCGCCGTTCTCGCGGCTCGACCTCGTTTCCTGTCGCAATTTCCTGATCTATCTGGAACCCGAGGCGCAGCAGCGCGTCATCGCCCAATACCATTTCGCGCTTCGTCCGGGCGGGCATCTGTTTCTCGGCAATGCCGAGACGATCGGACGGCATGACGAACTTTTCGACACCGTCTCGAAGAAGTGGCGCATCTATGCCCGCACCGGACCAACCCGCCACGATCTCATCGATTATCGGCTGCCCCGCGGATCGGCTGGCGCGGGAACTGCGGGCGAGCCGCTCGCGACGCCAGCAGAAGCGGCGACGCTGGCCGAGACTGCGCGTCGCGCCCTGCTGGAGCGCTACGCGCCTGTGTCCGTGCTAATCGACCACAGGGGCCGTGTCCTCTATTTCCATGGGTCGACTGGCGACTACCTGGAACAACCTTCGGGCGAGCCCACCAGAGACCTCCTCGCCATGACACGGGACGGGCTGGGTTTCAAGCTGCGCGGTGCTCTGCGACAAGCAACGAAAAGCGACAAGTCCGTCACGGTTCACGCGCGTGTGCGGCAAAACGGATCGTCGCGAAGGGTCGCAATGAGCGTGATGCCGCTGCCGGTCTCGCCACTGGGCGGCAAACTGGTTCTCGTGAGCTTCGCGCCGTATGAAACGCCCGCCGGCTCCGGCGATGCGGCCGTCCACGACGTCTTCGAAACGACGTCCGGCGAGCGCGCGCTTCAGGAAGAGCTGATGTCAATGCGCGCCGAGTTACGCAACACCATCGAGCACCTCGGGACCGCCAACGAGGAATTGAAGGCCTCGAACGAGGAAGCAATCTCGATGAACGAGGAGCTTCAGTCGACCAACGAGGAGCTCGAAACCTCCAAGGAAGAGTTGCAGTCCTTCAACGAGGAGCTGAACACCGTCAACAGCCAGCTCCAGCAAAAGATCTTGGAGCTGGAGCGCACCACCGATGATCTGAACAACCTGCTGGCGGGCTCGGAGACGGCAACGCTGTTTCTCGACGAAAGGTTGGCAATCACCTGGTTCGCACCGGCGATGAAGGAGCTTTTCGACCTCGTGTCGTCCGACATCGGTCGGCCGATCGCCCACTTTGCACGCAAGTTCTCCGACGAGAACCTACTCGCAGACGCGCAGAAGGTTCTCAACAAACTCACGACCATCGAGGCCGAGATTCCCGCCGACACCGGTCGCTGGTACCTCAGGCGTATGCTCCCCTACCGTGCGCGAAACCGCATCGCCGGCGTGGTAATCACCTTCAGCGATATTACCGAGCGGCGGGCAGCCGCTCAGGCGGTCGACGCGGCGCGGCTCTACGCCGAAGCGATCGTCAGGACGGTTCGGCAGCCATTGATCGTTCTCGACGCCGAACTGCGCGTGGTCTCGGCCAATCCCGCCTTCTATGATCTGTTCAAGGTGTCGCGGAAAGATACGGAAGGCAGGCGGCTCTATGCGCTTGGCGACGGGCAATGGGACATTCCCGCCCTCAGGACACTGCTGGAAGAGGTGCTGTCGAAGGATCACGAGATCTGCGACTACGAGGTCGAACACGAATTCCGCGATCTTGGCCCGCGCTGTATGATGCTCAACGCTCGCAAGCTCTCCGAAGGATACGGCCGCGACGAACTGATCCTGCTCGCCATCGAGGACATTACCGAACGCAGAGAGGCCGATGGTGCCATTCGTGGCAGCGAACAGCGCCTGAAGGATCTTATCGGATCGCTGCCGGGCGCAGTTTACACCACCGACGCCGCGGGCCGGATCACCTCCTACAACCCGGCTGCCGCTGAACTGTGGGGACGCCATCCGGATCTCGGCACGGATGCGTGGTGCGGTTCCTGGCGCTTGTATCGACCCGACGGCAACCCCTTGCCGCATGATGAGTGCCCTATGGCGGTTGCCCTGAGGGAGAAAAGGCCGATTCATGGTGCCGAAGCGGTGGCCGAGCGAGCGGACGGCGTGCGCGTGCCCTTCCTCGCTTATCCGACGCCCTTGCGCGATGCGTCAGGCAAGGTCATCGGGGCCGTTAACATGCTGGTGGATATCAGCGAGCGCAAGCAGGCTGAGGCGGTGGCGCAACGCCTCGCCGCGATCGTCGAGTCATCGGACGACGCGATCATCAGCAAGTCGCTCGAGGGCATCGTCAAAAGCTGGAACATCGGCGCAGAGCGGCTGTTCGGCTTTCCTGCTGACGAAATCGTCGGTCAGTCGATCATGACCCTGGTGCCGCCGGACCGTAATGACG
Source organism: Ensifer sp. 22521 (assembly GCF_052044795.1). Taxonomy (NCBI): domain Bacteria; kingdom Pseudomonadati; phylum Pseudomonadota; class Alphaproteobacteria; order Hyphomicrobiales; family Rhizobiaceae; genus Ensifer; species Ensifer sp. 22521. Next base: position 18,682 of record NZ_JBQENM010000029.1, on the reverse strand, counting down.
AGGAACTGGATATCCTCGCGCGCGTCCGGCAGGGCGAGCACATTCAGCACTACGAAACGCTGCGCCGACGCAAGGACGGAAGTGAGGTCTGGGTTTCGCTGACCATATCGCCGCTGAAAGCTGTCGCAGGCATCGTCATCGGCGCCTCGACGATCGCGCGGGACATGACCGAGCGCCAACGCGCCGATGAGCACCGTAAAACGCTGATGGGCGAGCTCAACCATCGCGTCAAGAACACGATGGCCGTCATTCAATCCATCGCGGCGCAGACGCTTGGCCACGCATCGACGCTGGAAGAAGCGCGGGAGGCTTTCGGGTCACGGCTGATCAATCTGTCCAAGGCCCACGATGTCCTGACGCGAGAGAGTTGGCAAAGCGCGGACCTGCGCGAAATCGTCGCCGATACCGTCAGGCCCCATGCCGGGGGAGAAAACCGCTTCCAGATCGGAGGCCCGAGCATTCGGCTTTCGCCGAGTGCCGCACTGGCGGTTGCCATGGCATTGCACGAGCTCAGCACAAATGCTGCTAAATACGGCGCGCTGACCTCAGAGAGCGGCCGCATCCTGATCGCCTGGCAAATCCAAGGCGATGGCGCCGATCGGCAACTCGTTCTGCGTTGGCAAGAAAGCGGCGGGCCTCCGGTTGTTCAGCCAACCCGCAAAGGGTTTGGCTCGCTTCTGATCGAACGGGCGCTGGCTTCGGAGCTTCGAGGAGAGGTTCGCGTTGGGTACGAGACCTCCGGCCTTGAGTGCACGATCATCGCACCCATCTCCGCTGGTGAAGAGTTCCTGGGAGGACGAGGTGGCCAGAGCGGAGGCGCGGCGAATCCTGATCGTGGAGGATCAAGTTGAGGATGCTGCACGAGATCGGGACGCGGGTGGGTAGACTGGCCCTAAACATTTAGATGCCACGTTTTCACGTTTTCAATGAAACGCCCTTTCATTTTGTCTCCCAGCAGCGTGCTCTTCCACCATTTCGCTGATGATTTCGTCCAATGCTTCGAAGCGGGCCTTTGAGCTTGCGATGCGCCTCGATCCACTCGGTCTCCGCCTTGAGGCCGCGTTTCCAAGCTTGCAGGTGTCGACAATCAAGGCGTTCTCCCGCACCTCAGTGGCTTTCACGCCCAATACTTCGACGAAAATTGCCGTCACTCGATCGGTAATGTCGGCTCGCATGATTTCCATGGCTTCCTCCTCTTAGATCGTAGCCTGGCACTGAGTGGCAGGCCTGGCTTTAGGCCGATCGGCCCACCTTTCTTGCAACTTCCCGCAGTATCTGATCGACGACCTGTGGCTCGCAGTGATCAGGGGTGGCGCCGCCAGACTCGAAAGCCCCGAAATTCTGGCCACAGATGACGCGTCTGTGAAGTCGAACGCTCAGACGAAGGGCCCCGGGTTCAACCCGTTTCGAACCTGGGGCCTTTTGATGTCAGATCACTCTGCTAAAGACGTGCGCCGCGACAAAGACAGGCAAGGCCGCCAGAGCGAAATCACTGAAGGAAGGTCGGCTAATGGGCCTCGCCGCTTGGATCGGCCTTTGGGCAACTCACCCTTACCAGAACGCGACCCTCGCCGGCTATGTCTTCCGCCACCCGCCGCGTATATTCGTCGGCGTCGGGAGCGTCGACCAGCCCTTCGATGACAACGGTGTTGCCGCAGGCTCGAAGGGTGAAGGCACAGACGATCGCCTCCGCCTCTACTAACCAAAAGTCCCGGCGATCAGCCGGCACCAGTGTTCTCCGGCAATGCCGTTGAAGAAGCCTTGTCCGTCCCGGCAGGCCTGGACGATCGCGGGGTCACGGGAGTGGAGTACTGTTGAGTAAACATGAACGAAGGCAATCCGACGTCCGAGCATCGCTTCCATAAGTGCCGGCTGTGTCCGTCCCCGTAGGCCCGGAAGTCCGCGCTTGGCGGCATGATCGACAAGACAGTCGATGACCGGGCCGGCCTGGCCCGGCAGCGCCAATACCTGCAGCACCCGTCCGATCGCGCCCGCCTTGGCGTAATAGGCGAACGCGCCAACGAGCGTGCCGGTGCGCGCCGCAACCACAGCGTAGACGAGCTCGCCTTGTTCGGGCTTTTGCTCCGCATCGCCGAGAATGTAGTCGAGCTGCCCTTCAGCCCATTCGGGGCGCAGCGGAAATTGCGCGATGAAACGATCGACCACGGCGGCAAAACCGTCGCGATCGGTTTCCTGTGCCGTGAAACCGGCCTGACCGATGCCGGCGGCAGACACGGCGGACCAGCGTTGTTCGCCCGGCGCCATCCGCTTGCGGTAGGCACTGTCGATGGCCCGCGCGAAAGGTGCGGCAAGCCGCGCCGGCTTGATGCGGTTGGATGCAACACTCAGGCTGAAGGAAGCGGGCTGGATGACGCGCACCCAATCGAGGCTGTATTGCGGCAGAACGACGCCACGAAGCCGTGTCCACATCTGCACCGAGACGTCGCTTGCGGTTTCGCTGAAGGAAAGATCCTGTGGTCCGGCCAGAAAGGCCTTGAGGATGCGCGCTCCGGCCAGGGGGTCGCTCTCGCGATCCTCGACCATCAGCGAGCCGCAGATGGCCGCGCGCAGCCGGCGGCCATTCAGCACCATGGGCAGGACGTTGACGCCGACAAATCCGGAAATGACGCCCTTGTCGTTTACGTGCACGAGCGGGCGTATCTGCGGATCGCAGCCGGGCGCATCGAGGTAAAGCTGTTGCATGTAATCGGCAAGTGCCGGCGGCGGTGTGCTCTGGTCGTTGCGGAACACCCGCTGGAACATGCCTGCGATCGCTGGGATGTCCGCGCGTTCAAGCGAACGGATTTCGCTCATTTTCACCCGTTTCCGGCCGCAAAAAGATAATCATACCAAGTCGACTTTCTATCGGTCCCGCCACATTGTTTATGAATCTAGTACTTTCGGCCCAAGGCGGACAATAGCTTTGCGCCGACTGACTGTTGATATAACCGCGAAACCTTACTTCATGGGGCTTCAACGTTGGACTAGGCGACCTCCTCTATTCATAGCCTGCGCGTGCCAAGCCACTTCACCATTGCTGGATCGCGATGATCGAAGAGGCTGCTGGCCTTCTGGTCAAGATCGGGCTCGGGGTTGCTTGGAACAAGGAAGACCCAACGGCGTCGCGGGACGACATTATCGACATTGCCCGCTCGCTGCGCGCCCGGGCAGGTGAGGCGCGCCTGATATTCGAGCGCTGCTGGAAGCCAAAACACTATCATCGTGCTGCTTAAAATGATTGAGCCTCCGCAGCGGGCAGAGGCTCAATCAAGGTGCGCGTTCGTAAAATTGAGGCGCGCGCTCTGCTCCACCCTCACAGCGGCGGCTTTGAGCGTTCATCAAGCTATCTGCTCTTTTTCGGCTTCGACGGGAGCAGGCCTTCGCGTTGCATTTGCTTGCGAGCATTCTTGCGCTGGCGGCTCACGGCCTCGGCTTTCTCGCGCGCTCTCTTAACCGAGGGCTTTTCAAAAGCCTCGCGCATCCGCATTTCACGAAAAATGCCCTCGCGCTGGAGTTTCTTCTTCAGAACGCGGAGCGCCTGATCGACATTGTTATCACGTACTAGAACCTGCATTGGCCGCTCGTAGATTGGAAAAGGTCGCTCAACTTACAAGTTTTCGCGCTGAATTCTAGTTCATACTTCCCAGGAATTCGAGCTTTCCAATATGTACCGCCCGCACGACACATTACCAAGTATCAAGGCCATGATTCGGCTTGGGGCTTTCGCGGGCATGCTCTGCCGAGAGGAGTTCCGGCCGATGACGCTTGCGATGATTTCGTCCGATTAAAGTCGCATACCGTATCGTCGGAAACTCACGGCTTCCTTGAAGCGATTAGGTGCAAGGCAGAATTCCCACCGGTCACCGCCGCCGTTGACAGCTTGCGATCGAACGTCGCTAAGCGTCGGGACCTCGCCGTTTTCCCTGAGATCTACAGCCTCGCCAAGAGGGGCCGCCGCGATTGTGCGATGTCCTGAGGTTGGGCCGGTGAGCTCGCGCCTTCGCGGGTGTCTCCAGCGCCGTTTGTCCGTGTCGCGTCCACGCCGCTCTTCCCTTTATAGAACTCAGCCATATTTACACCGTCACTGCCGGAAGGCGGTTCCTTCAAACGGACCTAGGGCATGTCCATCATAATCAGCATCCTGATCACGGCCCTTGTCATCGCCTTGGCGCTGTACCTCGTGCAAAAACTTCCGATTGACTCGACGATGAAGCAGATGGCTCAGATTGTCGTTATAGTCGTCGGCATCGTCTTGTTGCTCAGCTACCTGGACCTATTTTGATCAGTGCACGGGCTTGCCACTATGGAGGGAAGCGTGGGTGCCAGAACCGCTTGCGAGGATCAGCCGAGCCCGGACGTTTTCTGAAGCGAAGATCCGTCAACTTCAATCCCTTGAATCGGCTTCCAAGTGGCCAGCCGCACCAGAAGGCGACGCCGGTAGCTTACGTTCTTCGAGTTCCGTCCCGACCCACTCTAGAAAGAGGTTGTAGGGCACCGCCAGTAAGGTCGGCCCGAGAAAAGCCCGATTAATCCAAAGGTGAGGACGCCGCCAACAAGCCCGAACAGGCCAAGCAGCACGGGCAGATTGATGTTCTGGCTAAGCAGATATGGGCGTAGGAAGTTGTCAATACTGCTGACGAGAAGCAGGGCCCCACAAAGCGATGAAGAGGCCCCACCAAACTGATCCCTGCATGAGAAGCCAGAGCGCAACGGGACCCCAGACAAACGGTGGTCCTGCGGGCATAAACGAGAGCAAGTATGTCAGGCAACTCAGTAATAGCGACTGCGGCGCGCCGGCGATCCAGAAGCCGATGCCGGCCAACAGCCCTTGGGCAAGTGCCGTTCCGATCATTCCCTAAACGACACCTTTCACGGTCATGCCAATGACCGTGAGCAGCCTTCTGGCGCGAGCGCCGGCAATCCGCTCACCGATTTGACGCATGAAACTGATCATGCGTCGGCCGTGCAGGAACAGGAAAAAGGTGATGAATATCCTTAGCCCGGGTTCGAGTAGGCCGACGCCGAACGCGACGCCGCCAGCGAGGGCAATATCGGTGATAGGGCCGGTCAGCTTTTTGAGCTCGAGGATGAAGGCCGGAGCGTCATGAGTAAAGTTTTCCCAGTAAGAGCGGCGGCAACTGCCAGTATGCTTTGTCTCCGGGTCGTGGCGATCGTTCTGCTCATTCTGGCTTGCTGACGCCACGTGAACCTGAAATCGGAATTGAAACGACGCTTGCGCTAAACGGGCGGCCAAAACCACAGGATCAGAGGCACGCCCATTAAGACGACAATGAACGAGAGCGGCAGCCCCAACTTCCAATAGTCGCCAAAACGATAACCGCCGGGCCCCAACACCAAGGTGTTGCATTGGTGTCCAACAGGCGTGAGAAAGTCACAAGCCGCCCCCACCGCGACTGCCATCAGAAACGCATCCGGATTGTAGCCAAGGCGCTGAGCAAGGGTGACCGCGATCGGCGCGACTACGAGAACGGTGGCTGCATTGTTCAGAAACGGTGTTGCTGCCATTGCGACGACCATGATCATTGCAAGGGCCCCATAGGGGGGCAAGGTGGTAGCAAGGTGAGCGAGGCCGCCGGCGATAAGGTCGGCACCACCGGTCGCACGGATCGACTCGCTGACCGGAATGAGAGCGCCGAGCATTATCAGGATGGGCCAATCGACAGCCTCGTAAGCTTCCCGAAGCGAAAGTGAACCGAGCATTACCGTCAGCACAGCAGCCGTAAAAAAGGCTGTGGCGACGGGCAGCAGGCCGAATGCCGTTAGCACCATGGCACCAGCCAGGACCACCACAGGTATCAGGCCTTTTCGGGGGGTCCCCAAGCGGATTTCGCGTCCGGCCAACGGAAGAAGGCCGAGTTCCATCAACATGGTTGGGAGAAGCACGAGATCGCCTTTCAAAACGAGAACGTCGCCTGGTCTTAACACGATGTCGCGCAATCGATCAGTGAAGCGCTCGCTGCTTCGGCTTACCGCGAGCAGATTGATATTGAAGCGATCATGCAGCGCCAAACGTTTGGCGGTTTCCCCGATCAAGACTGATTTCGGGCCGATCACTGCCTCAATTCCGGCAATCTCCTCGTCGGCTCCCTTCGCTTTCGTGGGGCGGTCGTGCCCCTCCAGTTCCAGCCGCGCACGACTGATGCCTCGTTCGAGCGCATGAGGGTCTCCTTCCAAAAGAACGATATCACCTTGACGGAGGACGACGTTTGGCAGCGGCCTCAGTGGTTCGACTCGATTGCGAATGAGGCCAGTGACCAGGACCTCCTCGTCCAACAAGATCGACAGGTGACGGATCGACTTGCCGACGACGGACGAAGTCGCAGTAACGCGGGCTTCGGTCATGTAGTCCTTGATGTCCAGCGCCTTCTCCATTGTCGCGACCGCTTTGCGCTCCTTGGGAAGCAGCCGGTAGCCAAGTGTCAGAAAAACTACTCCCGCGGCGGCAAGCCCTATACCGACGGGGGTGAAATCGAACATGTTGAAAGGGCGGCCTGTCAGTTCCTCGCGCATCCGGGAGACGACGATGTTCGGCGATGTGCCGACGAGGGTTGTGAGCCCGCCAAGCAAGGAACCGAACGCCATCGGCATGAGAAAAGATGAAGGGGAAGCTTTCGACCGGCGCGCCATCTGGAATGCGACCGGAATCATCATCGCCAGCGCGCCGATGTTCTTGATGAAGACGGAGAGAAGCGAAACAGTCGTCACGAGCATAACAACCTGCCCCTGCACGGAGGTCAGGCTAGGCGCCGCCCGATGGAGGAATGCCTCTATGACACCACTGCGCTCAATCGCGGCACTGACGATCAGCGCGCTGGCTACAATGATGACGATGTCGTCCCCGAAGCCGGAGAACGCTGCTTTGTGCGGCACGATGCCGGTGAAAACTGCGGCAAGCAACGCGAGAACCGCAATGAGGTCGTAGCGGAGGCGTCCCCATATGAAAGCGACCATCAGGCCGATCAAAATGGTGAAGGCGAAAGCCTGAGCTTGTGTCATTTGATAAAGTCCCGACCAACTCTTCCCAATGCCAAGTCCAATTTACGCGCCTGAAAGAGCTAATGTCGGGATAACTTACAAGCTTCATTCAACGGCGCGGTACCCCGAACGTCCGTCCAGGATGTTTTCCAGCGATCTCCTATTTTCCGTTCTGGTTGGTCTACTCATTACGCGGCGTTTGCCGCGCTTCAGGATAGTGAGCGGCTGCAGCTCGTGCTGACCTTGCCGAGGACGTCCGCTGGAATTTTGATATCGGCCATAATGGCTGCTACGAGTTCGTCACGTTTCGCACGATTGTCGTAGCCCTTAAGCGTCGCGAGATCCGTGCTGTTGGCAGTCGCCATTCGTCCTGCAGCACTTGAACAAATGCCGGAAAGCGCGTCCACTCTAGCCGTCTCTGTCGCCAGAGTGCTGGCAGTCGTGGTGGTAATCCATCCCGCATTGAAGCCGATGATCGGCGCGGCAATAAGCCCGACAACTAAACCAATCGCATAGGGCTTTGTCCGCTCAAGGACTTGATCGAATGTCATGATTTCATTCCCTTTAATCAGGTTGATTATCGGGATCGTTGCGGGCTCGCGCTCGGACCAGGGAGCCAATGGCAATCCGGATTTTCTACAGTGCGCTTTAAAAGAATTAATGTAAACAACCAATTACAATGTCCATACAAAAGTACGTTTCAAATAATGACTGTAAATGATCTTGGAACGAAAACGACAAATATCGATTTATCAGTACGACTATATTTATAAAATCCGAACATTTTTTTCGATAAAACATATTCTCAATCAATAAACATAGTAAAGCCGTATTCAAGGCATACAGATTTACGATGGTTTTGAGGCGAGCTTGGCTTTTTGCTTCATCAGAGGCAGTAAGCCCGCCAAACTCACCAATCTCGATTCCGTGCGGTGCCGTCGTTATGAGCTTCGTCCGATGAGGCCGTAGCGACGGGAGCTGTTGGCGCTGTTATTGGCGCCAAACAGCCTGGCTGAATCTCGCCCACGTATGCCACAGAAAAGGAGGGCAGCATGTTTGCCCGGACGAAACATCGAACAGTCCATTTCGACCAACCATTCTGGATGCCAGACCTCGGTGAGATAGTGTCGCCTGGCGACTACCAAGTCGATGAGGACGAGGAGTTGATCGAAGGCATCTCGTGGCTCGCCTATCGCCGTGTGGCGACCTTTATCACGCTACCAGCCACGGCCGCGAACGAATACCGAAAGCGTCTGATAGCAATCGATCCTGAGGAGCTTGAACGCCTGATAGCCGTCGATCGCCGCGAAGCCGCAATCTCGCCGTCATCCTAACCGTAATGGCAACATCAACGCGTAACCATCGATTCCCGATCGGTCTGTCAGTGCGCCTTTCGCGCAAATATTTCACCCCTAGCGGCGGAAACGATCATGTCGTCGCCAAACTCGCCTTCAGGGACAACTCGCCTCAGTATCGCATCCGCAATGATGAACTCGGCCAAGAGCGAGTGAGCAACGAAGTTATCTGCATCCGATTGAACGGGGCATGACGCCCGATAAGTGAGCAGCGTCGCCAGTCGGGGGCACAGGCGACCGCCGCAAGGAGGGCTGCAGATGAAGAGTAAACACGAAGAACACGCGCTCGTCATCAGCGCATGGGAATCCGAAGGGGGCGCGCCGAACAGATCCGGACAGCTCGATCAGTATGGTCGCCGTTTCGACGGAAACGGAACCTATTCGATCTATCACGTCTTCACGGGAGAGACTGCAGAAATAGGCCCTTGGAAGATGGAGGGGCTCAGCCCTAAAAATGCAGCGCGGGCGCTGTGTATTCTCAATACCCCCAAGCGGGCCGGCGATCGCCTCCACCTGTGAACAACCACTGTAGCGCCTTTTTTTGACGGGCCCCGCGGTACGGCGCCTCCTCAACATACCGTCGGCTGAAGCCCAATTATGTCGGAGATCGCTACTCCATGTTGCAGAGCCGCATTCTTAGGAATGCTTGGTCTCTCATCCCGGCGACCGCAACGGCTGATGGCTCAATACCAGCGACCGCGACCGTACCAGCCGCCGCTAAGCAAGAGCACAATGACAACGATCAAGATGATGCACGATGCTATTTCTTGCTGCACTCCAACGTAGGATGTGACGCGCCAGTCGTGTCTCCGTTCCGGCCTGGAGAGGAGGGCGGCCAGAAACCCGCCCACCAACATTACGGACAGTACATGGGCGGCGGAGCCCAAACAGCAACCGACTCGAACGCCCAGCGTTTCGAGAGCTACCAGCCACCCACGACATTTCTCGTATGGGCCTGCGTCGCCACGATGATCATCGGATTCGGTGGGCGGTTGGGTGACGGGCGGCACGTCACGCGCAGCGTGGCCGATCTTGCAGATCTCCTCCATTTCGGGACAGGTACAGGCGTCTTCCTCGATCTCGTCGGAACTATGACCTTTCGTGTATCCAAGGCACCAGTAGCCTCCAATTATCGAGAAACTGAAGTGTGATCGCGGTTTGGGCGGGCCATATCAGTTTCGCCGAGATCTGACCGCTGATGGCGCTGATGGGGGCGAACAAGAGTGCTGGCTGGAAAGCCGGATAGTGCGATGGCGAACTGGCTGCTAAGCTATGACGATTACGAGAGGAGCAAAGCATGCCGTCTGAGCCTCGATCGCCACGCCTTGCGGTCCTCATCGACGCCGACAACACCTCGGCAAAGATCGCCGACGGGTTGTTCGAAGAGGTTGCAAAGATCGGGGAGGCAAGCGTCCGCCGCATTTACGGCGATTTCTCGGGCACGCGTTCCAAGGCATGGGCGGATGTGCTTGCGAAACACGCGATCATTCCGCAGCAGCAATTCGCCTACACGACCGGCAAGAACGCCTCAGATATCACGCTGGTGATCGACGCCATGGATTTGCTGCATAGTGGTCGTTTTGATGGCTTCTGCCTCGTTTCGTCCGATAGCGATTTCACGCGTTTGGCCGCCCGTATTCGCGAGCAGGGCATCGACGTTTTTGGCTTTGGCGAACAAAAGACTCCAGAAAGCTTCCGGCAGGCCTGCCGCCGATTCATCTACACTGAAAACCTGCTTGCAGGCGCAGGGAAAGACGAACAGGATGCCGCATCAGCCGCAAAGTCCTTGCAACCGGTGAGCGCCGCCGTGCCGTTGATAAAAAAAGTTCTTGCCCAAGAAGAAACCGAGGAAGGGTGGGTGAATCTGGGTACCGTTGGCAAGCAACTGCTCAACTTGGCACCCGACTTTGATCCGCGTACTTTCGGGTTTCGAAAGCTCAGCGACCTCATCCGGAAGACAAACAAGTTCGAGGTTCAGCAGGCGGAGGGTAGACCCGTCAGTATTCGCCTGAAGCAAGGAACCGGCAGTCCTCGGACCTAAACTCGCCTGGGCGGACACTGTACTTCCTGGACAGGGGGGTGTGTGCGCTCCTCATTGCGGTCACGCACATCCCCCCTAATGCGAACGTGCCGTCGGAGGATACCGTGCAGCCGCCGCGGCGATCATGACGATGCTCGTCGTCGTCGCTTTGGCACCGCCGCTTGCGTTCCTCGTGAGTGTCGCTTGTGGACGACATAAAGAACGTCGCTCAAGCGATTACGCGCGTCTTGGAGGAGGGGCCTTCGTCGCTACCCGCCTGGGTTAAGGGTCTGCCGATCATTGGCGAGGGTTGTGGCCGCCTATTGGGAGAACCTTGTTCATGATGCCCCAGCGTTCATGGCTGAGTTCAAGAAACTAACGGGAGCTTGCTCTCAGCATGTCCATCACCTTCTTTTGGTTCCTCTCCATGGCCCTCGGGGCAAAAGGCTGCTGACGGTCATCGGTGCGACCGTGAAGGGGGTCGTCTACGGGATGATCGGAACCGCCCTTGCGCAGGGCCTGCTGGGCGGTACCGGTTTCTGGATCGCCGGTGTGCCGAGCCCTTATTGTTGGACTGCCTGACTTGGCAGTGGCAGCCCCGCACGCATGCCTGTCGAGGAGACAACGGCGCCAACGTCAGGAGATCTTTGCTTCGGATCAGGTGCCGGCAGAACCGGGCGAGGCCTGGGCGTTCCGGACGAATGTTGCGGAAATTGATTGCCAATGCGATCAACGAATTGCAGTCGGACTGCAGCGCACGCGTTCTCGTTCCCACGATCAGATCTTGAAAGCCCACCGGCGCCTTGGACGCGCGCGGCCCTCACAATGCTGTCCGCGTCCCCTGGCAGATGTCCAATTGGCCACAAATTGCAACGATCACTCCAGTTGTAGGCTTTGATACACTTCCCGTGATTTGCGAAACATCGTGGATACCCAGGGTTCCTAGGCTCTTCCAGTCGGGACGTCGAATGACGCCGCGGCAAACGTGAAAACCACAGGAGCTATTTTGATGACCAAACACAGAAGGGATACGATGGGTCTTCGGCGAGACGGTCGCGCGATCGCGTTTGTTCTGGGAGCAATGCTGTTGCAAACCGCTTATCCGCTACCCGCGAACGCAGCCGATGGAAACTCTGCGGCAACTGATGCGAGTGGCGTCAACGACGAAACGATTCGTCCTTTTCAGATCCAAGTTCCTCAGGCGCAGCTTGACGACCTCCGTCGACGCATTGCCGCGACTAGGTGGCCGGACAAGGAGACGGTTAGCGACGCCTCTCAGGGGATCCAGCTAACGCGAGTTCAAGAGCTCGTCGAATACTGGCGCTCGAAATATGACTGGCGCAAAGCTGAAGCGGAACTAAACGCCCTGCCACAGTTCATAACGAAGATTGACGGTGTCGATATCCAGTTCATCCACGTCCGTTCGAAAAACCCTAATGCCCTCCCAGTTATTCTGACCCACGGTTGGCCTGGGTCGATGTTTGAGTTCATCAAGACGATTGGGCCCCTGACCGACCCGGTGGCTTATGGAGGCAAGCCGGAAGACGCGTTTGACGTAGTCATACCGTCCATACCGGGCCACGGATTTTCAGGACGTCCAACTGACCTAGGTTGGGGGCCGGACCGAGTGGCACGTGCATGGGATGTCTTGATGGAGCGTCTCGGCTACGACCATTACGTATCCCAGGGAGGCGACCACGGTTCGGTTATTTCTGATGCGCTGGCTCGCCAAGCTCCGAAGGGCCTACTAGCAATCCATCTCAACATGCCTGCAACGGTCCCCGGTGATGTCATGGAGGCTATCAATAGCGGGGATCCGGCTCCTGCAAGCTTGGCACCCCCTGAAAAGGAAGCGTATGACTCCTTGAGCACCTTCTTCGGCCGCAATGCTGCATATGGCGCGATGATGGTCACCCGCCCACAGACCATCGGGTACTCGCTTTCTGACTCACCTTCTGGGTTAGCTTCATGGATCTATGAAAAATTTGCTCAGTGGAGCGACAGCGACGGCGTTCCCGAACGGGTGTTTTCCAGGGACGAGATGCTGAACGACATCACGCTCTATTGGTTGACAAATACTGGCGCGTCATCGTCGCGATTCTACTGGGAAAACAACAACAATAACTTCAGCTCTGACGCGCAAAAGACGAAGGACATCAAAGTCCCCGTCGCTATCACTGTTTTCCCCAAAGAAATCTACCGCGCGCCAGAAAGTTGGAGCAAACTGGCGTATCCCTCGCTCAACTACTACCACCAGGTCGAAAAAGGCGGGCATTTTGCTGCGTGGGAGCAGCCGCTGATATTTGCGGAGGAGCTAAGAGCGGCATTCAAGGCCGTTCGTTAGTCGGCGCCATAGTGATCAACAAACCGGTGTAGTTAATCGGCCAGATTCTATCGTGCGGCAAGGCGCTTCTGCCGACTGGGAGAGGCGTCTCATTTTGCCGGGTATCGCAATCGGGGTTCGCAGGACGGCGAGGGCTGCGGACGAGACGCCCACGACCGCTTCTGCCTATTGGCGATATCATCGCTCAGAACCTTGGTACAAAGGCGTGGTGACTTTTGACCCAGGCCGAAGTCTTGGAGGCAAAACGGGCTGCAGTTCGTGCGTCCCCCGAGCCGCGGATACCGTAGTCAGCGTTCAGCCGCGCTTTCCCACGAAGATGCTCCGGCCACGAGCCGCACGTTATATGGGGGCTTCCCGTCGCTGCCATCATTCCTCGGTAGGTGCGGAGTGCGTTTCGTGGCGCGCTAACGATGCGACAAGCTTGGAGACGGCATCGCGCTGAGAAGACGACGCAATCTTGTCGAACTGGCCCGCCAACTTGAGAGCCGCAGAGCTGACATTGGGAATCGGGAGAGTATTTGTGCTGGCGTCAACGTCGGTGAAGAACTGGCCGATACTGCAGTCAAGCGCATGCGACATGGCAACCAACTTGCTTGCCGAAATCCGGTTGATTCCCTTCTCGTACTTCTGAACCTGCTGAAACGTTAAACCGAGCTTCGCGCCGAGAGCTTCCTGGGACATGCCGAGCATATTGCGGATGCGTCTGACATTGCGACCAACGGTTGCGTCGACTTCGTTTGGGGACTTAGGATTAGGCATGAGGCGCTCCTTCGATCCAGAGTCGCGTTCGGGGAAGGCCATGTTGGCGGAGCGCTGCGTGTTCTCAGAGCTAGTGATCTCCTGCCAGCGAATGGCAGCGCACACACGTCATTTTGGCGGGTGCGTGCGATACCGCCACCTACGAACCATCTGCAATTATATTAGGGATTATTCATATAAACATCAAGTTGAGAGATGAGGACGCCGATCGGCTGAGCCCGGCCTTGTATTGGGTTCTTCCAGGTCCTGCGCAGCCTTGATGACAGCATCTGCGAAGTGCTCCGATATGCTCTGTCCCTCTTCGAGAAGCTTGACCTTCTCAATATCACTCTGACGGGACTCGTCGCGGCGGATTTGGGACTTCACGAGGCCCGTGGCGAGCTCTTCTGGACTGCGCGCGCCGAAAAGCACGCGATCCAGCTGTTGGTCCTCGCGTCGCGCTTCAGAATATTCCTCGATCTGCTCGGTCAGAAAATTCGTGTGATGAACTCTGTGCAATACCTGATTGAGTTCCTTCACTTTTGAGTCGGTCAAGTTGAACGCGGTGCGTCCTTCGTTGAACGTGCGTTAAGGTAGTCGCCGGTGATGGATCCATGGAAGACGAGGTGACATGACCATCGCGTCTAACCCGGTCGATGCCCAAAAGCTTGTCAATTTTGCGGGAAGGTGTGTTCCGACTGTTCCTGGGACACCGCTATGTTTCGGGCGTTCATCGCATTTGCCAGATCGAGCCTGCGGGGGCCGACCTTCGCAAAGATTTCGCGCGCGGCAAGCGGTGACAGGCGATAGGCCAGAATGAACTCTTCGAGATCGTAGACTGCGCCCCAGCCACGAAGCAGGGCCTCTTTGTCATACTTGAAATGCCTGGTCATAGGAACGCTCCCGCGTGCTGGATAGTGCTCGGCGCAAAGACAGCCATTTGTCAGGCGGCAGAGGAAGCGTCAGGGGTAGAGGGGGGATATGGTCTCTAATAGCTAAACGGGGTGGAGCGCATATGGTTCCGGTGGCCGTCGGGGTCTCGTACCTCATAACATTCGTGCATCAGCGGGGTCGACTGTTCGTTTCTCAACGAGGCGAGAGTTTCGTATACGGCCTTGGCTCAGAGACGTCCGCCATGCTTAGCGCCCGCATGTACGTGAGGATTGCGCGAGTGGCTTCTTTGGTCCGTCAATTCTTTTGCGTGCCACAGGTCGAACTAAGTTCCATCCGCTGTTTTGGTGCGCAGCCCGTGACCGCGATCGTCTGGCCGCCCGACCGGCCCGCCAACCCACTGAAATGGTGCTCATAGTTTTCGCGAGAGGCTTGATCGACAACGGCGACCGGAGCGGCGAGGATCAAACCCGCAGCGCTGCCCGCCGCTGCCGCCACTCCCGTCGTTCCAGCGATAAGGTGATCTCCAAGCCCCATCTTGCTGTCCGTCAACGTCTGGCCCTCGGAAATCCGGGCGCCGATCAGTTGGACCACCTCGGGCGATTCTGCGAATTTTCCGTGGTGCATGCTGTCTCCGGCCTTGACCTTCGTCAGATCAATGACGGTGATATCGTGGTTCGCCAACTCTTGCTTGTAAGGGGCCTGCTCCGGATCGATCGATCCCAGCCGGGGAATGTCACCCCAGACCCTGCGCGAGAAAGCGAGCGCCCGGTCGTCCTGCGATACGAAGAGGGTGAACCGTGGGCGTTGATCTCCCATGTCCTCGATCTGCGATCGGAACACGTCGACGTCGACGTCGGGGGCAGCGAGCATTACGTTTTTGAATTTTGCCGGTAGGCGGTCGTTACGGATCGCCATCTGGCGGAGCGCCTCCAGCGTGAGCCAGTTCCCCATCGAATGAGCAAGGATCGAGACTTCTTTCACCTCCTCGTCCGCAGCCAGATATTGGAACAGCGATTCCAACGCGTTGCGGGTGTAGTTGGTGCTTTCACGGTCATAGCCATAGGCCAACAGACTGCCCCGCGAGGGCCAGGTCACCAGAACGGGCGCGCTCTTGACGCCGGAATCATGGACGATCTGGGCAAAGCGGTAGACGGAGTCTTCGAAGCGGTTGTTGAACCCGTGGATGAAGACGAGCACGCTTCGGTCGGCGCTCTTCCTGGCTGAAGTGTTTAGCCAAGCCTTAGCTTCAGTCTTTGTCAGTTCGCCCGCTTTGAGGGTTGCGAAGTCGGTGGCCGGATTGGGAGGCAGTTTCTTCGGCCACGCGACATCCCCAACCTTGCGCACCGGAGGAATAGAGACGGTGATGTCCGCAAACGCCGGCGCACGTGCTCGCTCGCCTGTGAACATTTCTCCCGGTACTTCCGAGCGGGCACGCGTGGTCGCGATTAACATCTCCACCCGGCTTACATCGGCTGACGTCTCAGCGACGGGCGTCAGCACACCCTTCGGGTGGCCGCCGCATCCGGAAACGGTGACGAGCGTCAGACAAAGGATCATCCATCGCAAGCGGCTCGAGGATGGAGTAACGCTTCCATCGTTAGTGTTAGAATGGGTCAACGCTTCCAACTTTTCTTTGATATTTGGGTCCTAGCGGCAATAGACGCCGACGGCGCAGCGTCGCACGGTTCGCCGAGCGACGCCCACGACGCTGACAGGCGTCAACGGGCGACCCACGCGAGCCTGGGCGGCCTTCGAAAAACCGGCGATCCCAAGGATCGACACCTGAACGCGGCTGTTGAAAGGGCGGTTTTCGTATTCCAGCGGATCATCGGCCTATGCCTCGTGGTGCTTGGATGCCTCAGTCGCCGGCTGGCGCCTGACATCGACGAACTGTAGACACCGCCGAGAATGAACACCCGTAACGTCTGGTAAGCTCTGTGCGAGGAGACTGTAGGATCTGTTTGCCACGGAAGCCCTCAGGGGATTTTGGATGCAGCGGAGGCAAATGTTTTCGCCTCGACTTCCTCTGCGCTCGGCACAGGAAGGCCCGCCTTGCGCAGCGAGGCGATCATTCGGAGGTTGTCCTTTGGATCGATGTTGCGCTTCCTGTGTTCTTCGATGATGTTCGGGATGTAATCCGGGCGCATTTTCATGAATATCTCTCCCTCGCGCCTCGCATCGTCCAACAATCCAGCGTCGGCGAAGATGGCGGCTGCGACCAGATGAAACATCGGGAACTTTTGTAGATTCGTCTTGCGGATGAGACTCACCGCTTTATCCTGATCGTTCAGCATATAGGCCGCGAGCGCTCGTGCTCCGTGGTAGTAGCTTGCTCCACCGGGGTTGAGCGCAAGAGCTCGGTCAAGGAGATCCGCGCCACGCTGCCACTGGCCACAGATTGCGAGCCGCGTTCCGAATTCGCCCAACAGCTCCGTGTCGTTCGGGTTTAATGCCAGCGCCTCCTCGCCGGCCTCAAGCGCCTCGGTGAGTTGTTGGTTGAAGAAAAGCGCGATCATCAGGGATTGAAGCGCCCGGGTATTTCCTGGTTCCAGTTCGATTGCGCGTCGGGCCGAGTGCAGCGCCCGCTCAAGTGGCGCCGGCTGGCCACTCCTGAGGTTGAAGCGGAAGCGATCCTCATCGAGGTATAAGATGGACGACATTGCCCATGCCGTCGCGTAACTGGGGTAACGTGCCACGACGCTTTCAAGACACTCTCGGGCCTTGAGGTGAGTCTCCGGGCTCAGTTCCGAACGATACGCGTAAAAGCGGAGTGTGCAGTTGTAGACCCCGAGGTCTTCTGGGGGCGGGCTTGCTGTCGCAGCCTGCGCGATGACGCCGTACGGCTGGGCTACAGCGGCCGCAACCTTGCTCGCGACGTCGGATTGGATGACGAAAAGTTCCCGGCTTGTTAGGTCATCGTCGTAGGTCTGGGACCACAGGATTGCGCCGTCGGATGTGTCCAATAGGCGCGCCGTCACTCGGACCTTAGGACCAGACACCCTGACGGCGCCTGCAAGCAGATAGCGAGCACCGAGCCCACCACGAATTTCGGAAGCCTCAACCTGGGGGGAGAGAGACTTCGACGTCTCGCGGCCAAAAACCATGATCTCCTTGAACCGTGGCAGGGCGGTAAGCAGTTCCTCTGTCAGCCCTGATGTGTAAAGTTGAGCCTGCGGGCCGTCACCGAGATTGGCAAAAGGTGCGATCACCAGCGTCGGCTCGTCAGGCGAGATTGCGGTTCCGCTCCGCTTCGCGGCCTCAACTATGCGCTCGCTTCCCCAGTATGTCAGTGCCGCAAGTGCGAGAACGCCGAAAAGGCCGAGCATTAGCCACCCACGACGCGGCCATGAGTGATCGAGCTGTTTGCGCTCCTCCTCGACAGAGGCAAAGATGGGGGCCGCTGAGATCGGAGCGTTCCAGGTGAACGAAGGCGCGTAGCGTCCTTTTGGAATATCTATCCTGACGGGGTCGTCCTGTCCCGCCACGAGATAGTAGCGCTCGAGCGCCCGTCTCAGCCGTCCGGCCTCGATGCGGACGACCGGGTCATCCTGGGTGAAGTCTTCGCTCCGCTTGAATACCTCAACCGCGATTGTGTAGCCTTTTAGGCGAAGCGCTCGCCCCGCAAGGGCCTCCTCGACGACGAAACTGAGAAAGGCCGGGCCGCGGCCTCCTTTTGGAAACTCGGCACTCGAAATGATGCGCGCAAGTTGGTCACGAATATCTGCTGGACTTGGCACAGATCCTGACGATTCCGCCATGTCCTCCGATCCGCGTGCCACCAAGGTGTCCATCAATCGCCCCCTTACCCGCTCAGCTGCGACAATCGCTGATTTAGTTACCGTCCCTTTATGTAACCTACGTTGTCAAGGTCTGCTCGTCCAGAAATCATACCGGACCACCACCTCGATTTTTGTGGCTCCTAGAGTTCGCCAGGCCAGTGGTAAGCGTCGGTGTCGAAGCACCTCCGGGCGGAAGAGGATGAGCCAATTCTTCCGGCGGATTCGCAGGAAAAATTTGAAGGAGTTTCGCGGTTGCCACGGTCAGTGACGGGCGCGCGCGGCCGTGCCGGCGCTGCACCAGCCCGGTAAAAAGACATCTCAGGGTCTCTGCTGCCGCTCAGTTGCGGCTCATGGAATCGTAACGATGCCTAGGCATGCGATGATGACGAATGCTCATTGGTGACCTTCGCGGCGCCGACCCACCTTCCGGCGGTCGATGGTACCTCACGCTCACGCTCCGCCGGGGACATGGAGATGGCAAACAGCCGCCGAGACGGGATGTCGGCAGCGCTCGCCATCGTGCAGCCTCCGCGCTGCGAAATGCCGACGTAACCGT